>CAZESN010000107.1:0-9532 GCA_964514775.1 uncultured Rhodovulum sp. | reverse complement strand
GCGAGAGGTCCGAGCCCGACTGCGCGATGCCGATGATCGGCTTGCCCGACTGCAGTTCCTCGCGGCTGATCCCGTAGTTGAGATACCGCTCGAGATAGAGCGCGGTCATATCCGCGTTGTCGGGGTTGTCGAACCACGCGCGCGAGCGAAGGGTGCGGACTGGCTGGCTGGTCATTCTGGCTCCTCCCTGAACCGGGGTCTGGTATGGATCGTCCGGCGGGGGATTTGCAAGAACCCGGGGACGCAATTCCGGAATATGCCGGGATAAAGGCTTAACGCGCCCCGGCGGCGGACAGGGCGCAGCGCCGCCCGGGGCCCGGCGGCGGCCCGGCGGCGAGATCGTCGAGGATCGGGCAATCGGGCCGGCCGTCGCCGTGGCACGAGCCCGCCAGCCCCTCGATCGTGCGCGCCATCGCCTCGAGCTCGGTGATGCGCGCGCGCAGCTCCGCCACATGGCCCTCGGCGATCGACTTCACCTCGGCGCTCGCCCGCGCCTTGTCGCGCCAGAGGGCGACGAGCTGGCCGATCTGGGCCATCGAGAAGCCGAGCCCCCGCGCCCGGCGGATGAAGCCCAGCGTATGGACCTCCGCGGCCCCGTAGATCCGGTAGCCGTTCCCGCCCCGCCCCGCGGCGGGCACGAGCCCGATGCTCTCGTAATAGCGGATCATCTTCGCCGACACGCCCGATGCCGCCGCCGCCTCGCCGATGTTCATGGGAAGGCCTCCTTTCCCCTGAGATGGGGATACCGGCCGGGCAAGGTCAAGGAGCGGATGCGTCGCGGTGAAACGGCAGCGCCTCCACCCGCGCGGTGATCCCGGCGAGGCGCGCGGCATAGGCCGGGCTCTCGATATCGCCGTAGAGCGTCTCGAAGCTCTCCGCGTCGAGCCCCGAGGGCAGGTCGTCGATGCGCGGCATCACCTCGGCCTCGGCGCCGGGCGGGGCGAGGCCCGGCGCGGCGAGGAGGGTCGCGGCGAACCGGGCCCCCGCGAGATTGGCCGCGATGTCGTCGAAACTGAAGCCGGTCCCGGCCGGATTGCTGTCGAGAAGCTCCTTGAACTCGCCGAGCCCGCGCACCGTCCGGTCGGTCGTGGCGGCATGGAGCCCCGCCGAGAGCACGAAATGCCGCGCGAGATCGCGCCGCCCGCCGAGCGTCGCCCCCCCGCAGCGGTTGGCGCGGCCCTGCATCGCCTCGGGCAGCGGCACGCCGATCGCGAGGCCGAAGCGGGGATCGCCGCAATAGAGCGCGAGCGCGAAGACCGCGGCGCGGGTCTCCGATTCGCTCTGCGCACCGTCCATGGCGGCGGCGAGAAACGGCAGCAGCGACCGGTCGCGACCGGGGGTGGTGCCGTGGAGCCGTCCGAGACGGGCTTTGATGCGCGCGGGCGGGGTGGTGCCGGTCGCGATCGCCTGGAGCCGGGCCTTCAGCCGCTCGAGCCGCTGGCCGTCGCCCGGACCGGCGAGGCCGGCGGTGAGCGAGAGCTCGGGCGGGTCGATCCGGAGCCCCGCGACCATACGCTCGAGCGCCGCGCCGGAGCCGGGGCCGAGCATCCGGTCGGCAAGGCGCGAGGCGGCGGGCACGGCAAGAGCCGGCGGCAGCGGCAGGCGCCCGACATGGAGCGCGGTGATCGCGGTGCCCCCGGCATCCGGCTCCAGCCTGGCGCGCAGGTTCAGCCAGTAGCCCGGCGGGATCGGGTGCAGCCCGACGGCGAGCGTCGCCTCGACCCAGCCCTCGCCGACGGCCACCTGCCCCGCCAGACCGGGGTGGAGCCGCGTCACGGCCGCCAAGGCCGCGTTGATCTCGGCCTCGCTCGCATGGAACGACGCGACCTCGCCCGAGCCGGCGTCAAGAAAGGCCTGCATCCGCTCCGCCATCTCGCGCAGCCGCAGCGAATCGGCCGCGCCCGGCGGCGCGGCGGGGGCGACCCGCGGCGCGGTCTCGATCGCCAGCAGGAGGGCACCGAGCGGCAGGACGAGACAGAGGAGGAGCAGGGCCGCAACGACCCCGCGCAGCGCGGAGCCTCGCCGCCGCCGGGCGGGGGACATGGTCATGACGCGCAGGGATGACCCGCCCTCAGCCGCCTTGCAAGCCCCGGTTGCGCACGATGACGCGAACCGGGGACGCGAACCGGGGCGCCCGCCCCGATCGCTCAGTCGATCGCGATCATGTGGAGCGCATGGGCGGCCCCGGTCAGCGCGTCGGCATCGGGCGCCCCGGCCAGCGCCGCCGAAACCGCCCCGACCACCGCGGCATCCCCGCCGACAGCATCGCTCGCCGCGAGCCAGTAGCCCGCCGCCCGCGCCTGGGCCACCGCACGGGTCGCCTCGTCCTCGGCCGTCACCGCGTCGTCGAGCGCGCCCGAGAGAAGGTGCAGGCTCGCCGCGTCGAGCGCCGCCGCGACCCGCTCGGCATCCTCGCCGGCCCAGGTGTCGGCGAGCAGCACCTCCTGCCCGTCGGCCAGCGCCTGAAGGAGGGCCGCGTTCACCGCCTCGCCCCCGGGCAGGGCCTCGAGCGCCGCATGAGCCGAATGCCGGCCCTCCGGCCCCCAGTAGAAGGCGAAGATCTCGTTCCAGTTCTTCGGCGCGCCGTTCTCGAGCGACCAGTTCGGCTCGGCCATGGTGGCCTTGCGCTGCGACTCGCCGAGTTCGTAGCGCGACCAGTTCAGCACCACCGCCTGCAGGCCGGCCTCGATGAACCCCTGCCGCACCGCGTCGTCGGCCCCGGCGAAGCGGCCGGTGCCGGCAAGGGCGGCGGCGAGCGCATGATTCGCGAACGAGGGCGTGCCGAAGACCGCGGTCGCCTCGGGCACATGGCTGGCGATCCGGCCGTTGTAGTTGTCGGTGAACTTCGCCAGCGAATGGTTCGGGAAATGCGCGCCGAAGGCGAAGAGCTCAAGCGCTCCGCGCCAGTCCGGCGGCGTGGCCGCGATGCGCGACAGGACGCCCTCGATGTCGAGCGGCATCTGGTTGTGGGCGCGCACGTCCGAGGCGCTGAGGAAGGGGCCGGCGCCGATCTGCCAGTCCTCGCGCGCGAGGACGGGAACCGCGAGGGCGAGGTGGATCGCGGCCGCGGCGAGGCCGGCGCGAAGGTGGAGGCTCTGCAGGCGCATTGGAATGACCCTTCCCGTTTGTCTTCCTGCGGGGAGGCTAGCTTAACATGACAAAAACAGTCAAGTTATCCGGATGCGCGGCAGGCGACGGGGCGCCGCCCGTTGGCGGCGGGCATGGAGCGCGCAGATGCGCGCGAGTCCTTATGCTGGGCGCGCACGTGTTCGTGCGCGCCGGCGGGGCGCTCGCCGCCCCCGCAACCCCAGGCACTGCTCTCCAGGTTTCTAGCCAGAAGAGGGAAAGAGATTACCTAACATCCGGGGGTGCGCGGACCGGGTCCCTTTCGGAACCACCGGATGTGGGGTCGCGCCGTCCGCCGAAAGGTTGACAAGGGTTGCCACCGGGTTAACGCTCCCGACGTTTCTGTTTTATTTCAATATCTTGACCTCCGGTGACACAGGATCACCGCCGTGTCACCGCATCGCGGAGGGGTCAGACGAGGACCGGCATCGTCTTCTGGGCCCCCACCCCGAAGACCCGCTTGTACCGCGCGACCTCCTCGGCCGGCCCCAGTGCCTTCGCGGGATTGTCGGAGAGCTTGACCGTCGGCCGACCATTGGCGCTGACCGCCTTGCAGACCAGGCTGAAGGGCGCGAGCGCGTCGCCCTGCGCCAGCCCCCGGAAGTCGTTGGTGAGTAACGTCCCCCAGCCGAAGCTGAGCTTCACCCGCCCCTGGAACTGGGCGTAGAGCTCCTCGATCCGCGCCACGTCCAGCCCGTCGGAGAAGATGACGAGCTTCTCGCGCGGGTCCTGCCCCCGGCTCTTCCACCAGGCGATGGCGGTCTCCGCCCCCTCGGCGGGATCGCCCGAATCGATGCGGATGCCCGTCCACGAGGCCAGCCATTCAGGCGCCCGGGCGAGGAAGCCCCTGGTGCCGTAGGTGTCGGGCAGGATCACCCGCAGGTTGCCGTCGTAATCCGCGTGCCAGTTTTCCAACACCTTGTAGGGCGCCTGCGCCAGCGCCGCGTCGTCCGCGGCCAGCGCCGCATAGACCATCGGCAGCTCGTGGGCATTTGTGCCGATCGCCTCGATGTCGCGGCGCATGGCAATGAGGCAGTTCGACGAGCCGGTGAACTTGTCCCCCAGCCCCTCGATCATCGCCTGCACGCACCAGTCCTGCCAGAGGAACCCGTGCCGCCGCCGCGTGCCGAAGTCCGAGATCCTGAGGCCCGGCAGCTCGCGCAGCCGCTCGATCTTCTCCCAGACCCGGGTCATGGCGCGGGCATAGAGGACCTGCAGCTCGAAATAGCCCATGCCGTTCAGCACCGCGCGCGAGCGCATCTCCATGAGCACGGCGAGCGCCGGGATCTCCCACATCATCACCTCGGGCCAGGACCCCTCGAAGGTGAGCTCGTACTGGTCGCCCCGCCGCTCCAGCCGGTAGTCCGGCATGCGGAAGTCCTCGAACCAGGCCATGAAGTCCGACGAGAACATCTGCCGCTTGCCGTAGAAGGTGTTGCCGCGCAGCCAGGTCGACTCGCCCCGGTTGAGCCGCAGCCCGCGGATATGGTCGAGCTGCGCCCGCAGGTCCTCCTCGGCGATGAGCTTCGCGAGCGGCACGTCGTCGGAGCGGTTGATGAGGCTGAACTCCACCCGCACATCGGCATGGCGGCGGTACACTGACTGGAGCATCAGCAGCTTGTAGAAATCGGTGTCGATGAGCGATCGCACCACCGGGTCGATCCGCCAGGCGTGGTCGTAGACGCGTTTCGCAAGCTCGGTCATGGCGGTCTCAGGCAAGAGGGATCAGATCGGTGTGCGCCAGCGTGACGCCGGCGGCGGACATGGCCGCGAGGGCCGCGGCCGCGCTGCCGTCGAGGTCGATCGCCCGGCAGGCATCCTCGAGCACGGTCACGCCGAAGCCGAGCCGGACCGCGTCGAGGGCCGAGTACTGGACGCAGAAATCGGTGGCGAGGCCCGCGAGCCAGACCGCGCCCACCCCGCGCTCGCGCAGGTAGCCGGCAAGCCCGGTCGGCGTCGTGCGGTCGTTCTCGAAGAAGGCCGAATAGCTGTCGACCTCCGGCCGGAAGCCCTTGCGCAGGATCAGGTCGGCGCGCGTGGTGTCGAGCTCGGGGTGGAACTCGGCCCCCCGCGTGCCCTGCACGCAGTGGTCGGGCCAGAGCACCTGCGTGCCATAGGGCATCTCGGTGGTGGTGAAGGGTGCGGCGCCGGGATGGGTCGTGGCGAAGGAGCGGTGGTCGGGCGCGTGCCAGTCCTGGGTCAGGACGCGCACGGCAAACCGCTCCATCACCCGGTTGACCGGCGCAATCACCGCATCACCCCCCTCGACGGCAAGCGCACCGCCCGGGCAGAAATCGTTCTGCACGTCGATCACGATCAGCGCGGATATCGATTCGGTCATCGCGCGTGTCCCCCGGGAAAGCCTCCGGGACGCGCGCACCGGCCCCGGCGCGCAGACACTGACAGCCTGGGCCGGCGCTTTCAACTCCCCCCGGGTCCCGGGCTGGTGAGCGCGGTGTCGGCAGGCGCGGCGAGCCTTCCGGCCCTCCGTGCCCCAAGCGGGGTCAGGCGTCGGTGCGGCCGAAGGCCTGCCGGGCAACGGTGCTGCCGAGCTGGACAAGGCGCTTCGCCTCGTCGGTGTACTGGCTCATCGCGCTCTGGAAGAAGCGCGACTGGAGCTCGCGGACCTCCTCGAGGCTGCGGCTGCCCAGAAGCGCGGTCTGGAGCTCGATGTCCTGGCGCAGGCGCTCGGAGACGAAGTCGGCAAGCTCCTTCTGGGCGCGCGCAAGGCCCTCCACGACCGTGCTGCCCGCAAGGCCCGCGCTGGTCAGCGCGTCGTCGCGGACGGTCGAGATCTGCCGGCCGGCGGTCTCGATCGCCTGCAGATTGGCCTCGGCCTGCTCGCGCAGCGCCGCGACGGCGGTCTCGGTGGCGGCGATCTGCTCGGCGAGGCGGTCGCCCACCTGGCGCGCGGCACGGTCGGCGGTCGTGGTCGCGGCGGCGACGCTCTCGGTCACCTGCGCGTTCAGGCGCGCGACGGCCTGCGCCACCGCCGCCTCGCCGGCCTTCACCTCGGCCGCAATCCGCTCGGGCACGGCGGCGGCGGCGGTCTCGGCCGCGCGGACCTGGGCGACCAGCCGCTCGGAGGCCGCCTCGGCCGCCCGGATCTGATCCGCGAAGCGGGCGGGCAGGTCGCGCGCGACCTTGTCCGCCGCTTCCTCGGCGAGGCGCAGCGCGTCGGTGAGCTGCTGCTGGACCCGGGCGATGGTCTCGCGGGCGGCGGTCTCGACCGTCTCGGGAGCACCGCCGCCGGCTGCGGCAGGCGTGCCCGTCCTGCCCGGTGCGCGCCGGGTTACGGACGCGCGGCGGGTGGTCTTGGGGGGCGTCGGGGTGTCGGCCATCGGATCATCCTCACTGCAGGCATCGGAGAAGGAGGTCGGAACACGGTCCCGGACCGGGCGGGCAACGATCGATTCCCGCCCCCGCCCGTCCGCCATAGGCCGGCGAGCGGCCCTGCGCATTGATCTCCGTCAAATGCCGGCATGGGTGAATACAAGATCGGCGACCGGCCGCGGCACCGGGGCTTCCCAGGAGCGGGTGATCGCGGGAACCGCCACCCGGACCGGCGCGATGCCGAGGTCGTCGAGCTGGTCGGCGGTGCCGAAGCCGTATTCCGCATGGCCGCGTCCGAGGATGCCGACCGCGAGCGCCCCGGGCCGGGCGGCCAGCGCCTCGGCCAGCACGCAGGCGAAGGCACGGTCCCAGACCTGCTGTGCGCGCACGAACCGGTCGAAGGCGGGGTCCCCGGGCGAGGATGCCTTGCGGTTCGGGCTGCCGCCCCCGGTCATCGCGAAGAGATAGCGGCGGTGCCCTCGGGCGCCGCGCGGGCCGGGGTGAGCCAGGCGCGCTCGGCCTCGGGCAGCGCCTCCCAGCCGTCACGCCCGACCAGCGTCACGATCGGCCGGTCGACGTTCATGGCGAGCATCGGCAGCCGCAGGTCGCGGCAGAGCTCGAAGATCGGCGCATAGAGCCCGGCATCGTGCCCCCAGACCTCTTCCCAGCGCGCCGCCGCGAGGAAATCCGCGAGGCTCATCCCGCCCGCGACCCAGGCGTCGAGCGCCGGCTGGACCGCGCGCGGGAACATCTCGAAGCCGACCACGACCTCGTCGCGCAGCGCCGCCAGCCCCGCGATCACCGCCGCCTGCCAGCGGTGATCCTCGGCGCGGTCGTGCTGTTCGCCGAGCAGCACCGCGCGGCCCTCGCCAAGTCGCGCCAGCGCCGCGGCGTGCCCGATCGCGGCGCCACCGGCGCCGTCGTTCCAGAATCCGTTCGTCATGTGATCTCCCCTGCCCCTCGGCGTGGATGCGCTTCCGTATCCTGACAGAAACTATCGGGATTGACGAATCCGTGCAACTCGCGCAGTTTACGTTTCAGCCAGTCCAGATCCGGATGAGCCAGACCCCCGCAGTCGAGCAGCCGGAGACAGTCGCATGATCGAAACGCAGAAGCCGCGCATCAGCCAGTCCGCCACCGGGACGATCCGGTTCCCCACCCTGCACCGGCCGGCCCCGGTCGAGGCCGCCGACGCGCGTCCCGTCCATGACGCGCGCGAGCTGACCGGCGGCAGCGCCCAGGCCGAAATCCTGCTCGACGGGATGCGCTACATCCTGCGCATCACCCGCCAGGGCAAGCTGATCCTGACGAAATGACCGCCTTCCCCACACAGCCGGGAGCGGCTCCGGTGGGGCGGCTTGCCGATCTCGCGCCGCTCGAGCGGCGCATCGTGCGCAGCCTGCGACTGCTCGGTCACGGCGACGCCGGGCGGGCGGCGTTGCGGATGGATCTCGCGGCCGCGCTCGGGGCCGAGACCGCGCGCACCATCGAGGGCGATCTCGAGGAGCTGCTGGTCACGCTCATGCACCACGCCCGCCGTCCGGTCGCCTGCCACGACATTTCCTGCCCCTGCGTGGGCGGGGACGAATACGCGCTGGCCCGGTTCGTGGCGCTCGCCGCCGAGGGCGACCGCGAGGATGCGGTGCTGCTCTGCGCGCTGCTCGTCCGGTCGGACATCGCGATCTGCCTCGCGCCGCTGGCCGAGGAGGTCGGGCTCCGGGTCGGGCATGTCGGCCTTGCGATGATGCCGCCGGCCGGCGGGATCCACTGAGCCTCAGATGCGGCGGCGGCCGGTCACCGGCCCGCCGCCCGCGCTCTCGATCCGGGCGACGGCGGCGTCGAAGGGCTCGCGCGCCACGGCCATGTGATGCGCATTGGCGTGGAGCAGCAGGTCCGGGGCTTCCAGAATCCCCACATGCCCGTCCCAGAATATAAAATCGCCCCGCTCGGCCGGCTCGTCCGATTCGAGCGCACGGCCGAGCATGGCGGCCTGCATGTCCGAATCGCGGGGCGCGTCGATGCCTGCGGCCATCAGCGCGATCTGGACGAGCCCCGAGCAATCGATCCCGCGCGCACTGCGTCCGCCCCAGAGATAGGGCGTGCCGAGGAAACGCAGGGCCTGCATCACATGGGGGGCAGCGACCGGCTCGAGATGCCGGGCCGGCACGAATCCCCCCTCGTCCAGCCGGGCAAAGCCGTCTTCGACCCCCGTGACGGCGACGTCCGCCCCCATGGGCAGGCCGCCGGCGACGCGGGCCTTGATGCCCGGCGCCACGTAGACGTGGCTCCAGATCATGCTGATCCGCCGCCCCGCCGGGCGATCCGGCACGAGGCCGCCGCGCTCCACCCAGCCGACATACTGATCGTATCCCGACTGGCCCCAGGCGAGACCATCCGGCGTCTCGTCATAGACGGTGAACGGCTCGCCCGGCAGGAGCTGGGTCGCGAGACCCGCCGCCCGGTCCGGCGTCATCGTCAGATCGATAAGCGACAGGCCGACGCGCATCGGCCGGCCCTCGACGTAGCGCGCGGCATCGACCTCGCCGCGCAGATGCGCGGCGGCGAGGTCCGGGCGCGCGGGGACCAGCCGCCGTGCGAAGCGGCTCAGCTCCGCCGCCATTGCCCGCCCTCGAGCACCGCGAAGATGGCGCGGGCCGCCTGGAAGGCCCCGCCCTTGGGGCGCGCGGGCTTCGCCGCGGGCGTCCAGCCGTAGAGGTCGACGTGGAGATAGGCCGCGCTCGCCTCGACGAACCGGCGCAGGAAGAGCGCGGCTGTGATCGAGCCGGCCATCCCGCCCGAGGGCGCGTTGTCGAGATCGGCGATGCCGGGCTCGATCAGCCCCTCGTAGGGCGTCCAGAACGGCAGGCGCCAGAGCGGGTCGGCCACCTCGGTCGCGGCCGTGGCGAGCGCGCCCGCGAGGTCGTCGTCGTCGGTGTAGAAGGGCGGCACGTCGGGCCCGAGCGCCACCCGCGCGGCGCCCGTCAGGGTCGCGAGGCTGACCACCAGCTCCGGCGCCTCCTCGTCGGCGAGCGCCAGCGCGTCGGCCAGCACCAGCCGCCCCTCGGCGTCGGTG
>CAZESN010000106.1:0-9633 GCA_964514775.1 uncultured Rhodovulum sp. | reverse complement strand
GCGACATCGGCCCCGAGGTGCTGCGAATCGACGGGCTGATCGCGCCGGGGGCGGCTGGAGCGCGACGACTGGGGCGGGCGGGCGCGGGCAAAGCTCCATGTCGAGGACGCGGCCCCCGCACGATGATGCGCATCCGACCGTGCGATCCGGCTTGATCCCCGGCGGGACGGACGATACATAGCCGCAGCCTTGGCCCCTTCGTCTATCGGTTAGGACGCCAGATTTTCAATCTGGAAAGACGGGTTCGACTCCCGTAGGGGCTACCACTTGCTCATGTCGCCAATCGAGGTTATGTGACGCGCCGTGGCTCCTTCGTCTATCGGTTAGGACGCCAGATTCTCAATCTGGAAAGACGGGTTCGACTCCCGTAGGAGCTGCCACTCCCCCCTCCCCGGATCTTCTATCGCAGAGCGCAGGCCATCGGACCTCGCAGTGCGGTTGACGCATATGCGTGTCGCGCCGCACCCGGTCGGGTGGACCGGCGCTGGCCAGTTCGTCGCGTGATACGGGATGTCGTCGGATCGCCGCCCTCGCGGGATCAGTTCCCCCGGCGCGTGCTCCAGGGCAGCGGCGCGACCGGGATGCCCTCCTCGATCAGCGCGCGGGCCTCGGCGGGGCGGGCCTCACCGATGATCGGGCGGGCCGGCGCCGTGCCCTCGTGGATGCTGCGGGCCTCTTCGGCGAACCGGCCCCCGACGTTGTCGGCCGTCGCCTCGATGCGGCGGCGCAGCTCCGCCAGCGCCTGTTCGGCCGGCGAGGCGGGGGCGCTGAGCGGGGTGGCCGGGGACGGTGCCGCCGGCTCGGCGGTGGCGATGCCCGGCGCCATCAGGTCCTTCTCGACCGATCCCGAGCCGCAGACCGCGCAGGCAAGATGACCGCCGCCGTGCAGCCGGTCGAAATCGGCGCTCGACCCGAACCAGGAGTCGAAACGGTGGTCTTCGGCGCAGCGCAGGGTGTAGCGGATCACGCGGATAGTCCTGAAAGCCCTTTCCGGCGAACTACATATATTACAGCTCGATGAAGGCAATCTTTCTTCTCCGGTGCGTCAGGCGCTGCTAGACATGGCGGGAAGGGGCGGAAGGCAGGCGCGTGACCATGCAGGCCAATGTGATCACGGCGCTCGTCGCCGGTGCCGCCGCGGCGGTGGCGCTCGGGGCCGGGCTGACACCCGCCGCCGGCCTGGCCGGCGTGGGGCTGGCCACGCTCGTGACCGGCCTCGTGGCAGGTGCCTGGCTCGCGCGGCGCGCCGAGGCAGCCGACCTCGCCGACCCGGAGGCCGAGCCCGATCCCGCCCCGAGCCCCGCGGCGCTTGCCCGCCAGCTCCTCGAGAAGCTGCCGGTGCCGGTTCTGGTGATCGCGGCGAACGGACGGGTGGAGCACGCGAACCCGGCGGCGCGCGGCGCCCTGCCACATGTGCGCGAGGGCGACCATTTCGCCCATGTGATCCGCGCGCCCGCCTTCGTCGAGGCGGTGGGCGCGACGCTCGCGGACGGCGAGGAGCGCGGTTTCCGCTTCACCGACTTCTACGGGGCCGAGCGGCACTACGAGGCCCGGGTCGCGCGGCTGCCGGGCGAGGCGACCCACGACGAGATGCCGCGCACCCTGGTGAAGATCGAGGACCGCACCCATGCGCTGCGCGCCGAGCAGCTTCGCGTCGATTTCATCGCCAATGCCAGCCACGAGCTGCGCACGCCGCTCGCCTCGGTGATCGGCTATATCGAGACGCTCCAGAACCATGCCCGCGACGATCCCGAGGCCCGCGAGCGGTTCCTCGCGATCATGGGGCGCGAGGCCGGGCGGATGCAGCGGCTCGTGGACGACCTGATGTCGCTCAGCCGGATCGAGCAGGACGAGCACGTGCGCCCGGCCGAGACCTGGTCGCTCAACCGGATCGCCGGCGAGAGCGTGGCCGCCCTGGCGCCGGTCGCGGCGCGGCGGCAGGTGAGCCTCGTGGTCGACCTGCCGGCCGAGGGCGCAGAGGTCACCTGCGACCGCGACCAGATCGCGCAGGTGTTCTCGAACCTGATCGACAACGCGATGAAATACGGCCGCGACGGCGGCACGGTCCGCGTAACCGCCGCCCCGCCGTCGCCGGCGCATCCGAGCCGCTACGGGGTCAGCGTCACCGACGACGGGCCGGGGATCGCGCGCGAGCACCTGCACCGGCTGACCGAGCGCTTCTACCGCGTGACCAGCCGGCCGGGACGGATCCGGGGCGGAAACGGCCTCGGGCTCGCCATCGTCAAGCACATCCTGAACCGTCACAAGGGACGCCTCGAGATCACGTCGACGCCGGGCGAGGGCAGCAGCTTCACCGTCTGGCTTCCGCGGGCCACTGGCGCGGCGGTGGCCGGGGATGCGCCTGAAAACAGGGCGGAAACGCCGGCGGCGACGATCGCGGCCGTCCGGGGTTGACGGGCCCGCAACGCGTCACAAATCTGTCATGAAAACATCACGGATGTGTCGCCGCCTCCGCTATACTCGCGCCGGAAGGCGGGACGGTGCGTCCGGCCCAGGACCCGCAGCCCTCAGGAGCCTCTCCCCGAAATGACCCATATCGTTTCCTCATTCGACGAGTCGCTCGTGCAGGTGCAGGCCAAGGTGTCGGAGATGGGCGGGCTCTGCGAGGAGCTGCTGTCCAAGGCGCTGCAGTCCGTGCAGGATCGCGACGCGGCTCTGGCCCGGGAAGTCATCGAGCGCGACGACCTCCTCGACGCCATGGAGGCCGCCCTCGAGGAGCAGGTGGTCATGGTCATCGCGCTGCGCCAGCCGGTGGCGGCCGACCTGCGGGTGCTGATCGCGGCGATGAAGCTCGCGACCACGCTGGAGCGGATCGGGGACCTGTCGAAGAACATCGCCAAGCGCGCGATCCCGCTCGCCACGGCGCGGCCGCTCAAGCTCACCCATTCGATCACCCGGATGGGCCGCGCGACGCTGGCGCAGCTCTCGGACGTGCTGAACGCCCATGCCTCGCGCGATGTCGACCTCGCCGTCCAGATCTGGAACCAGGACGTCGAGATCGACGAGATGTACAACGCCCTCTTCCGCGAGGTCGTGACCTACATGGTCGAGGACAGCCGGCTGATCGGCATGGGCGCGCAGCTCATGTTCATCGCCAAGAACCTCGAGCGCATCGGCGACCACACCACCCATGTCGCGGAGATGGTCCATTACATCGTCAAGGGCGAGCAGCTCAGCGGCGACCGCCCGAAGGGCGAGCCCGCCGGCGCGGATCTGGTCAACTAGGCGCGAGCTTAAGGAGAGGGCATGTCCGCCAAGGTTCTGGTGATCGAGGACGAGGAGCCGATCAGCCAGCTTCTCGCCTATAACCTCACCAAGGAGGGCTTCACCGTATCCGTCTCGGCGGATGGCGACGAAGCCCTCATGGCGGTGGACGAGGAGAAGCCGGACCTCGTGCTGATGGACTGGATGCTGCCGAACGTCTCGGGCATCGAGCTCTGCCGGCAGCTCCGGACCCGCAACGAGACCCGCGAGATCCCGGTCATCATGCTCACCGCCCGCGGCGAGGAGGAGGACCGGGTGCGCGGGCTCGACGTGGGCGCCGACGACTACGTCACCAAGCCCTTCTCGATGTCGGAGCTGGTGGCGCGGATGCGGGCGGTGCTGCGGCGGACGGCGCCGGCGCTGGCGGGCGACGTCGCGACCTTCTCGGACATCGTGCTCGACCGGCAGCTGCGGCGCGTGCACCGCGGCACCCGCGAGGTACGGCTCGGGCCGACCGAGTTCCGCCTGCTCGACACGCTGATGCAGCGCCCCGGAAGGGTCTTCTCGCGCGAGCAGCTCCTCGACCGGGTCTGGGGGCAGGATGTCTATGTCGAGCTGCGCACGGTCGACGTGCATATCGGCCGGCTGCGCAAGGCGCTGAACCGGCGCGGCGAGCGCGACCCGATCCGCACGGTGCGCTCGTCGGGCTATGCGCTGGACGAGACCTACAGCGCCTGAGCCCCGGCCCGGAAGCGTGACCGTTTCCGGTTGATCGCGTCAGGAAAGGCCACGCCTTCTTCCTCCTGCACGATTTGACCGTCGGCAAATCGTGACGCGCCTGCCTGCCCCCGGCAGGCGCGTTCCGCGCCGCCCAGGCAGCCGCGCCACGATCCCCGACATGCGCGCCCTCCATTTGAGGAAGAAAACGGCCTCCGGGCTCACGCCCTCCACCCGTGGACCGGGGCGAGGCAGTGCCTCGCCTCATCCGGTCCCGGCCGGTACGCCCCGTATCAGCCGGCGAGACAGTCGTTCAGCCCGGCAACCAGCCGGCGCAGGAGCTCGGGATAGAGGTCGGGGCCGAGTTCCAGCCCCGCGCCCTCCGGGTCGAGGATACCGGTGCCGGCACCGCTGCCCTCGATCACCGTGGCGATGAGACGCGATTCGAGCTGCGGCTCGGCGAAGACGCAGACCACGCCCTCGTCTCGGATCCGGGTCCGGATCTCGTCGATGCGCGCCGCCCCCGGCTGGTCGGCATCGCCGAGCGTGATCGAGCCCGCCGCCGGCACGTCGAAGCGCGCCTCGAAATACTGGTAGGCGTCGTGGAAGACCACGTAGGGCCGGCCCCGCACCGGCGCGAGATCCGCCGCCAGCGTCGCCTCGAGCTCGGCCATCTCGGCGGCGAAACCCGCCGCGTTCGCCGCATAGGCCCCGGCATTCTCCGGATCGATCCGGGCGAGATGCCCGGCGACGGCCGCGGCGATGGCGACGCCGTTCTGCGGGTCGAGCCAGACATGGGCGTCGACATGCCCGTGATCGTGCCCATGCCCGTGATCATGGTCGTGGGCCTCGAACGGGCCCCCCTCGCGCAGATCGAGGCGCAACAGACCCTCGGCGTCGATCAGGTCGACCACCTCCGCCCCCGTCGCCAGCGCCGCCACCGGGCCGGCGAGCCAGGGCGTGAGCTCGGGGCCGATCCAGAAGACCGCGTCCGCCTCGGCCAGCACCCCCGCATCGGACGGGCGCAGCGCATAGTGGTGCGGCGAGGCCCCCGGCGGCACGATGACCTGCGGCTCGCCCACGCCCTGCATCACCCGCGCCACGATCGACTGGACCGGCGGGATGTCCGTCGCCACCCGCGGCGCGGCAAGGGCCGTGCCCGCCGTCAGCGCGGCGAGGACGAGGGCGCCGGCGGCGGCGGCATGCACAGAGGCGGCGGGACGCGGCGAGGCGGCCATGCGGGTTCTCCTTTCGGGGCGCATCGCGGTTGCGCGGCGCGCCTGGATTGACTACCTTGGTTGCGGGATTGGTTATAACATAACATTCATGGCCGCAAGCACGATCATCGAGGCGTTCCGCACCCACGACCACGGCCACTGCCGGGCCGAGGCGCGTGCGGCCGTCGAGGCAGAATGCCGCGAGCGCGGGCTGCGGCTGACGCCGGCGCGGGCCTGCGTGCTCGACGCCCTGCTCGAATCGCACCGGGCGATGACCGCCTATGAGCTCCTCGACCGGCTGCGCGAGGCCGGGCTCGGCAGCCAGCCGCCGGTGGCCTACCGGGCGCTGGAGTTCCTGGTCGAGAACGGCTTTGCCCACCGGATCGAGCGGCTCTCGGCCTTCGTCGCCTGTTCGCACACCGGCAAGGACCATGCCGCGGCCTTCCTGATCTGCCGGACCTGCCGGACCGTCGCCGAGGCAAGCCTGCCGCAGCTCGAGGCCGGGATCGCCGATTGCGCCGCCGGGCAGGGCTTCACGGTGGAGCGGGTGGTGATCGAGGCCGAGGGCCTCTGCCGGCGCTGCCGCGAGGCGGCGGGGTGAGCCCCGTCCCGGCACCCGCCGCAGGCCCTCCCCTGATCCGCGCCACCGGGCTCGGCGCGACGCCGGGGGGCAACCGGGTGCTCGCGGGCGTCGACCTCGCGGTCCGTGCCGGCGAGATCGTCACCATCGTCGGGCCGAACGGGTCGGGCAAGACCACGCTCCTGCGGCTGCTGATCGGGGCGCTGACGCCGGACGAGGGCCGGGTCGAGCGCGCGCCGGGCCTCAGGGTCGGCTATGTGCCGCAGCGGCTCGCCATCGACCACACCCTGCCGATCACCGTCGCCCGCTTCCTCGGCCTCGGCGGCGCCGACCGCGACGCGCAGGCGCGGACCATGGCCCGGGTCGGGGTGACCGCACTCGGCGGGCGGCAGCTCATCGACCTCTCGGGCGGGCAGTTCCAGCGGGTGCTGCTCGCGCAGGCACTGCTCCGGCGCCCCGGGCTCCTCGTGCTCGACGAGGCGGCGCAGGGGCTCGACCAGGCCGGCGTCGCCGGCTTCTACCGGCTGATCGAGGAGATCCGCACCGAGCTCGGCTGCGGGGTGCTGATGGTCAGCCACGACCTGCATGTGGTGATGGCGGCCTCGGACCGGGTGATCTGCCTCAACGGCCATGTCTGCTGCGAGGGAACGCCGACGGTGGTCTCGGCCGCGCCCGAATACCGCGCCCTCTTCGGGCTAGGGACCCAGGGGGCACTCGCCCTCTACCGCCACGAGCACGACCACAGCCACGGCGAGGGCGCGCCGGGGCATCACCATCACCACCACCATCACGACGAGGAACCGGCCGCCTGACAGGGGCTCGCCGGCGGCCTGATCCGGCGCAGATGGCGGGGCCCCACCCCGCCCGCACCAAAGGCATGGCACAAGGCACGGAAATTGTTGGCCCGGCCGTCCCGGCCTGCTAGGGACATGACCATAGCCACATATCACCCAGCCCAGCCATGGGGGCCCCATGTCCGACACGATCACCAGTTTCGTCGCACCGGGGTTCCTTGCCCTGACCATCGGCATGGTCGTCTTCTTCCTGGGGTCCTACATCACCCAGCGCGTGGCCTTCCTGCGCAACTACAACATCCCCGAGCCGGTCACCGGCGGCTTCATCGCGGCGCTCGTCTTCTGGCTGGCCTATATCGTCTTCGGCCTCGAGATCGGCTTCGAGATGGATATCCGCGACCGGCTGCTCGTCATCTTCTTCGCCACGGTCGGCATCAACGCGCGGCTCTCGGACCTCGCGGCGGGCGGCCGGGTGCTCGGCATCCTCTGCCTGCTGACCGTGGTTTATGTGCTGATCCAGAACGTCGTGGGCATGGTCGCGGCACTCGCCTTCGGCCTGCCCCCGGCGGCGGGGGTGATGTTCGGGTCGGTGGCGCTGGTCGGCGGCCACGGCACCACCGTCGCCTGGGCGCCGATGGTGGCCGAGGCGGGCTTCGCCGCCGCGCTCGAGACCGGGATGGCGGTGGCGACGCTGGGGCTCATCGTGGCCAGCGTGCTCGGCGGGCCGATCGCGAAGTTCCTGATCGAGCGGCGCGGCCTCGAGCCGACCCCCGAGGAGGCGCCCCCCGGCGAGATCCCGCCCGAGGACGACATGGCCCCGATCGACAAGACCGGCTTCATGCGCGCGCTGATGTGGGTGAACATCACCGTCATCCTCGGCTATCTCGCCCACCAGGGGCTCGGCCGCGTCAGCACCCTCAACATGCCGCTCTTCGTGCCGGTGCTGATCGTCGGCATCCTGCTCTCGAGCACCGTGCCCGCGCTCCTGCCCCGGCTGGTCTGGCCGGCGCGCACCGGCTCGCTGGAGCTGATCGGGAGCTATTCGCTGTCGGTCTTCCTCGCGATGTCGCTGATGGGGATGCAGCTCTGGACCCTGGCCGGCATGGCCGGGCCGCTGATCGCGGCGGTGGTGCTCCAGGCGGTGGTCGCGACCCTCTTCATCCTGCTCGCGGTCTTCCCCGCCCTCGGGCGCGACTACCAGGCGGCCGTGCTCGCGGGCGGCTTCACCGGCCTCTCGCTCGGGGCGACGCCGACGGCCATCGCGACGATGACGGCGATCACCAAGAACTACGGCCCCTCGCCCAACGCCTTCATCGTGCTGCCGCTGGTGACCGGCGTCTTCGTGGGGCTGGTGAACGTCTTCGCGATCACGCTCTTCCTGTCGTTCTGACCCGCCCGACCCGGCTTTTCCCGCGCCCCCGGCGGGCGCGGGACACCGGCCGGGAGCCTTTCGCGCAAGCCGCGAGGACCGGGCGAAACGCCTGACCTCCGGGCAACCGCCCTATGCAGAAATTTCACCGTGCACCGCACCATGACCTGCTTGAAGCACCGGTCCCAATCCGCCTATCATCCCGCGGTTTTCCAAATATCGTGTTTCAGGAGCGGTGCGCTGATGTCGTTGAACACTCCAAGGCCGCCGCGAATCGCGGGCGTGATGCTTGCGGTCGGGCTGGCGGGACTCGTCGCCGCCTGCGACAGCGAGGAGGAGGCCGCCGAGCCTGAAGCCCGCCCGGTCCGGGTGGTCACGGTCGAGGAACGGAAGGGCGGCGAGCTCGTCACCCTGGCCGGCACCGTCGAGAGCCAGATCCAGGTCGATCTCGCCTTCCGCATCGGCGGCCGGATGACCGAGCGCCTGGTCGGCGTCGGCGATACCGTCGAAGCCGGGCAGCTCGTGGCCCGCCTCGACCCGACCGACGAGGAAAACGCCCTGCGCGGCGCCCGGGCGAGCCTCGCCTCGGCCGAGGGACAGCTCTCCGAGGCACGGATCAACTACGAACGCCAGCGCACGCTGGTCGAGCGCGACATCGCAGCAAGGGTGACGCTCGAGCGCGCCGAGCAGGTGTTCATCTCGGCGCAGGCCGCCGTCGACGCCGCCACGGCCCAGGTGGGCATCTCCCAGCGCCGGCTCGACGACACCGAGCTGCGGGCCGATGCGCCGGGCGTGATCACCGCCGTCGGCGCCGAGCCGGGCGAAGTGGTCGGCGCGGGCCGGATGATCGTCCAGATCGCCCGCGACGACGGCAAGGACGCAGTCTTCGACGTGCCCGCCCAGATCATCGGCATGGGCGCGACGCTCGAGCCCGAGATCCACGTCGCCCTCTCGCTCAGCCCCGGCGTGACCGCCGAGGGCCGCATCCGCGAGATCGCCCCGCGCGCCGATGCGATGACCGGCACCTTCCGGGTCCGGGTCGGGCTGATCAGCCCGCCCGAGGCGATGCGTCTCGGCTCCACCGTCACCGGCCAGGCGCGCTTCGGCGGCGCCGCCGGCATCGAGCTGCCCGCCAGCGCGCTCACCAGCGCCGACGGCCAGCCCGCGGTCTGGGTGGTCGATCCGGCCAGCAGCACGGTCTCGCTGCGCCCGATCGGCGTCGACCGCTTCGCCCCCGCCTCGGTCGTCGTCTCCGACGGGCTCACGATCGGCGAGATCGTGGTCACCGCCGGCGTCCAGGCGCTCCGCCCCGGCCAGCAGGTCCGCATTCCGGGCGGCGCATCGTGATCGGTCCCAACCTCTCCGAATGGGCGACGAAGAGCCGCGCCCTCACCATCTATCTCATGCTGGTGGCGGTCGTGGCCGGCACCTTCGCCTTCGTCGGCCTAGGGCGCGACGAAGACCCGACCTTCACCATCAAGACCATGCTGGTCACCGCGGTCTGGCCGGGCGCCTCGATCGAGGAGACCCAGAACCAGCTCACCGACCGGCTCGAGCGCCGGCTGCAGGAAACCACCGGCCTCGACGCCCTGCGCTCGATCACCCGGCCGGGCGTGGTGACGATCTACGTCGACCTCGACGGCGCCTTCCCGCCCGAGCGGGTGGGCGAGGTCTGGCAGGAGGTGCGCAACGGCATCGGCGACATCCGCCACACCCTGCCGCAGGGCGTGC
>CAZESN010000105.1:0-9786 GCA_964514775.1 uncultured Rhodovulum sp. | reverse complement strand
GGCTTGTCGAGATCGGAGGCGATCTTGGCCAGGAACTTGTTGTGCGAGAGGCCGATCGAGACGGTGATCCCGAGCTCGGCGGCGATGCGGGCCTGGAGGCGGGCGAGCAGATGGGCGGGAGGCGCGCGGTGGAGGCGCTCGGTGCCGGAGAGGTCGAGGAAGGCCTCGTCGAGCGAAAGCGGCTCGATCAGCGGGGTGAGCTCGTCGAGCATCGCGCGGATCTCGCGCGAGACCTCGGCGTAGCGCGACATGCGGGGCGGGATGACGACGGCCTCGGGGCAGAGGCGGAGCGCCTGGAACATCGGCATGGCCGAGCGCACGCCGCGGATGCGGGCGAGGTAGCAGGCGGTCGAGACCACCCCGCGCCGGCCGCCGCCGACGATGACCGGACGGTCGCGCAGGGCGGGGTCGTCGCGCTTCTCGACGGCGGCATAGAAGGCGTCGGCGTCGAGATGGGCGATCGAGAGGGTGGCGAGCTCGGGATGGGCGAGGGCCCGGGGGCTGCCGCAGGCCGGGCAGCGGCGCGCCGGCCCGTCGAAGGCGGCGAAGCAGTCGCGGCAGAGGGCGGCGGGGTCCATGGCGCCAGGATAGCAGAGCTGTCGCCGGAGCGGGAGCACCCGGATGTCCGGGTTCGGACATCCGGGCAAGTCATTGGATACGATGAGGAAAGACCCCGGCGTTAACCCGGGGTCAACCTCTGTCCGGGGTTCAGGACGGGCCGTCGGCCGGGGCCGGCGCGACCTTGGGCATCATGCGCCGCTGCTTGAGCGCCGACCAGATGCCCCAGGCGAGCAGGAGCACGGTCAGGCCCATCACCGTCGCGCTGATCGGGCGGTCGATGAAGGTCATGAAATCGCCGCGCGAGAGCAGCATCGCCCGGCGGAAATGCTCCTCCATCAGCGGGCCGAGCACGAAGCCGAGCAGGAGCGGCGCCGCGGGGAAGTCGAAGATCCGCATCAGGTAGCCGAGGAAGCCGAAGAACACCACGAGCCAGACCTCGAAGGCCGACTGGTTCACCGTATAGGTGCCGATGCAGATGAACATCAGGACCGCCGGGTAGAGCAGGTGGTAGGGGATCATCAGGAGCCGCACCCAGATCCCGATCATCGGCACGTTGAGGATGACGAGCAGGACGTTGCCGATCCAGAAGCTCATGATCAGCCCCCAGAAGAGGCTCGGCTGCTCGCTTACCAGCGTCGGCCCGGGCGCGATGCCGTGGATCATCAGCGCGCCGAGCATCAGCGCCATGGTCGGGCTGCCGGGGATGCCGAGCGACAGGGTGGGGATGAAGGAGGTCTGGTCGGCGGAGTTGTTGGCCGATTCGGGGGCCATGATGCCCTCGATCGCGCCCTTCCCGAACCGCGACGGGTCCTTGGCCACGCGCTTTTCCATGGCATAGGCCATGAAGGCGGCGATCGAGGGACCGGTGCCGGGCAGGGTGCCGAAGAAGGCGCCGATCGAGGAGCCGCGCAGCATCGGGAACCACGAGCGGCGCATGTCGTCGCGGGTGGGTTTCATCGCGCGGAACTTGACGCTCTCGGGGTCGATGTCGCCGATCTTGACCCGCCGGACGCTCGCGATCACCTCGGAGACGCCGAAGACGCCCATGGCGAGCGCGATCAGGCTGATCTTGTCGGTCAGCTCGAGGACGCCGAAGGAAAAGCGCGGGGTGCCGGTATAGATGTCGGCCCCCACGGTGCCGAACATGATGCCGAGCACCACCATGGCGAGGCCCTTGACCGCCGAGCCCTCGGAGATGGTCGAGGCGGCGACGAGGCCGAGGATCATCAGCGAGAAATACTCGGCCGAGCCGAAGCTGAGCGCATAGCGCGCGATGGTCGGTGCGAAGAGCATCAGGAGAAGGATGCCGATCGTCGATCCGACGAAGGAGGCGACCGTGGTCATGAAGAGCGCGACGCCGCCGCGGCCCTGGCGGGCCATCGGATAGCCGTCGAGGCAGGTGACGGCGTTCGCGGGGGTGCCGGGGATGTTCAGCAGGATCGAGGCGGTGTTGCCGCCGTAGCTCGTGCCGTACCAGATGCCGGCGAGCATGATCAGTGCGGTCGTCGGTTCGAGATAGAAGGTGATCGGGAAGAGCATCGAGATCGCCGACAGCACGCCGATCCCGGGAATGACGCCGATCAGCGTGCCGAGGAACACGCCGAGAAAGCAGTAGAAGAGGTTGTTGAAGGTGAGGGCGGCCTCGAGACCGATCCCGATATTGGCGAAGATTTCCATCAGAAGGGCCACCTGAACATGGGCAGGGCCAGGCCGAGCCCGACGCGGAAGACGCCGTAGGCGATGGCGCAGAGCACGGCGCAGAGGATCGCGAGGCTGACCGGGCGGACCTTGAGCTCGGCGAAGGAGGAGATGATCACCACCGCGCAGATCGCCGGGATCAGCCCGAAGGGTCGGATCACCAGCGCGAAGGCGGCGGTGCCCGCCAGCACGAAGACCGGCGACCAGACGCGGATCTCGGGCCTGACGCCGGGGCGGAAGAAGGCGGGCACTGCTAGCAGCACGCCGAAGACCGCGAGGATGACCCCGAGCCCCATCGGGAACATGCCGGGCCCCATCCGCCGGAGCGTGCCGAGTTCGTAGTGCCCCGCCGCATACCAGGCGAAGGTCGCCCCGGTGACGAAGAGGAGCGCGCCCCCGACGATGTCCTTGTAGTCGCGCGACAGCATGGTGATCCTCCGCGGATGGTGGATGCGGTGCCCCCGGCAGGCCGCGCGGGTCAGCCGGGGGGCGGGGTGCCTGGTGGGCCGGCGGCTCAGTTGGCGTAGACGCCGGCGGCCTCGATGATCGGGCGCCAGAGCGCGATCTCACTCTCGACCTTGGCGCGCAGCGCGGCAGGCGTCGCGTCCTCGGCCGGCGAAGGTTCGGTGCCGAGGTCGTTGAAGCGCTCGATCAGCGCCTCGTCGGCAAGCGCGACCTGGAGGGCGGCCGAAAGGCGCTCGACGACCTCGTCAGGCGTGCCGGCGGGCGCGTAGAGCCCGTGCCAGATAGTGATCTCGAAGCCGCCCAGGCCGGCTTCGTCCATGGTCGGCAGCTCGGCAAGGCTCTCCACCCGCTCGGGCGTGGTCACGGCGAAGGCCTTGATCGAGCCGTCGCGGATCTGGGTGGTGGTGTTGGTGGTCTGGTCGCACATCAGGTCGACCTGGCCGCCCATCAGGTCGGTGATCGCGGGGCCGGTGCCCTGATAGGGGATCGTGGTCATCTGGGTGTCGATCGCGTTCATGAAGAGCAGGCCGCAGAGATGCGAGGCCGCACCGATGCCCGCGTTGGCGTACATCACGTTCTCGCCCTCGGCCTTGACCCAGTCGATGACCTCGCCGAGCGTCTGCTGGCCGAGGTCGGCGCGGCCGACGATGGTCATCGGAACCTCGGTGACGAGGCCGATATGGGCGAAGTCCTCGAGCGCGTTGTAGGGGAGCTCGCGGTAGAGCGTGGCGGTGGTGGCCATGCCGATGTGGTGCAGGAGCAGGGTGTAGCCGTCCGCGTCCGACTGCGCGACCCGCGCCGCCCCGAGCGTTCCGCCGGCGCCGCCGATGTTCTCGACGATGACCTGGGTGCCGAGTTCCTCGCTCATCGCCTGGGCGACGAGACGGGTGACCGTGTCGGTCGGGCCGCCGGCCGAGAAGGGCACGACGATCGAGATCGGCTGGGTGGGATAGGACTGGGCATGCGCGGCGCCGCCAAGGGCGATGACGGCTGCGGCGAGGGGCAGTTTCATGAGCGGAATCCTCCATGTGTGGATGGCGCGGGCAAGCCCGGTGCGCCTTGGGGATGCTCCGACGGGATGGATGGGCGATGGTGACGGGGCCGCGCTGGCGGCCTGTCGGTCGGTTTCCTCCCCCGGAACACGTTGGTCGTGGTCACGCGCGGTCTTCTGGCCGGCTGCGCTCTGCGGGGCGAAACAAGCGGCCGGGGGGATCGATTGCAACCTTCCGCCAACCGCCCCGGGACAGAATTTGTCGCCGCGGCCGGGCGGATGGGTGGATTTGGGTACATTCGCCGCCGGGGATGTGTGGGATTCCACCCACGCGCCCGGCGAGACGCAGGTCAGAGGGTGTCTTCCTCCGGCGGGCTGCGGCGCTCGAGGCCGTATTTGCGCATCTTCTCGTAGAGCGACTTGCGGGAGAGGCCGAGCGATTCATAGACCGTCTTGAGGCTGCCGTGGGCCGCCAGCGCCTCGGTGATGACGCTTCGCTCGAACTCGGCGACCCGGTCGGCGAGGCGCGTCTGCGGGGTCCCGGCGGTCTTCGTGTCCTCGAGCCCCAGGCCGAGGCCGAAGCGGTCGGCGGCGTTGCGCAGTTCCCGCACGTTGCCGGGCCAGTCCCGGGCGATGACGGCGGCGATGACCTGCGGGGGCACCGGGACGGCGTCGCGGCGGTAGCGGGCGGCGGCCTCGTTGACGAGCTTGAGGAAGATGAGCGGGACGTCCTCGCGGCGGGCCGAGAGCGGGGGGAGGTGGAGGGTGACGACGTTCAGCCGGTAGAGCAGGTCGGCGCGGAAACGGCCCATGGCGACCTCGGCCTCGAGGTCGGTCTTGCTGGTGGCGATGAAGCGCACGTCGAGCGGGTAGGTCTCGTTCGAGCCGAGCCGGGCGACGCTGCGCTCCTGGATCACGCGCAGGAGCTTTGCCTGGACGTCGAGGGGCATGGTGCCGATCTCGTCGAGGAGAATGGTGCCGCCGCGGGCGTGCTCGAACCGGCCGAAGCGGGCGCGGAGCGCGCCGGGGAAGGCGCCGGCCTCGTGGCCGAAGAGCTCGCTCTCGATCAGGCTGGCGGGCAGCGCGCCGCAGTTGATGGCGACGAAGGGCTTGTCGGCGCGGGCGCTGAGGTCGTGGAGGGCGCGGGCGACCACCTCCTTGCCCACCCCGGTCTCGCCGATGATCAGCACGTCCGCGTCGGTGGGGCCGACGGTGCGGATGCGGTGGCGCAGGTCGATCATGACGGCGGAGCGGCCGACGAGGCGCTGCTCGATGTCGTCGCGCTGGCCGGCGGCGGCGCGCAGCAGCCGGTTCTCAAGCACCAGCCGGCGGCGGTCGAGGGCGCGGGTCGCCACGTCGGCGAGGTGGCCCGGGGCGAAGGGCTTCTCGATGAAGTCGTAGGCGCCCTCGCGGATGGCGCGGACCGCGAGCTGGACGTCGCCGTGGCCGGTGACGAGGACGACGGGGATGTCGGCGTCGAGCTCCATGATCCGGGTCAGGAGGGTCATGCCGTCCATTCCGGGCATGCGGATGTCGCTGACGACGATGCCGTTGAAGCCGAAGCCGACGAGCTCGAGCGCGCGTTCGGCGCTCGCGAGCGTCCGGACGCGGAAGCCGGCGAGGTCGAGCGCCTGGCCGATGGCGAGCCGCATCTCCTCATCGTCGTCGACGAGCAGAACTTCGCCCACCTTCATCGCGCCGGCCTCATTCGGCGGCCCTGACCGCCGGCGTGCCGTCGACGGCGGCAAGCTCGATGCGGAACTCGGCGCCGCCCTCCTCGGGGTTCGACACGCTGAGGTTGCCGCCGAAATCCTCGATGATGTTGTAGGAGATCGAGAGCCCGAGGCCGAGGCCCTTGCCGACGCCCTTGGTGGTGAAGAACGGGTCGAAGATGCGCGCGGCGATCGCGGGCGGGATGCCGGGGCCGTTGTCGCGGATGCGGATGACCACCTGTTCGTCCTCGCGCCGGGCGGTGAGCGTGATCCGGCGCCCGGGACGGCCCTCGACCGCGTCGGCGGCGTTCGAGAGGATATTGACGAGCACCTGCTGGAGACGCACGGCGCCGGCGCGCACCAGAAGCGGCTCGGGGCCGAGGTCGACGTCGAGCGTGACGTCCGCCGCGCGCAGGCGCCAGGCGGCGATCTCCTGCGCGTCCTGGACCGTCTCGGCGAGGTCGACGGGGCGGAGCCGGGCGTTGGGCTTGCGGGCGAAGTTGCGCAGGTGCCGGCTGATCGCGCCCATGCGCTCGATCAGCCGGCCGATCCGGTCGATGTTCTGCCGGGCCTCGTCGAGGCGGGCGCGCTCCATGAGCTGGGCGGCGTTGTCGGCATAGGCGCGGGCGGCGGCGAGCGGCTGGTTGAACTCGTGCGAGAGGGCCGCCGACATCTGGCCGAGGGCCGCGAGCTTGCCGGCCTGGACGAGGTCCGACTGGGTCTTGCGCAAGGCTCGTTCGGTCGCGCGCCGCTCGGCGACCTCTTCCTCGAGGCGGCGGTTCACGGCGGCGAGGTCGGCGGTGCGCTCGTCGACGCGGCGCTCGAGCTGTTCCTGCGCCTCGCGCTGGACCTGGAGCCGCTCGGCGAGCCGGGCGCGGCGCTGGAGAAAGACCGCCGCCCCGGTCGTGCCGAGCGCGATCAGGAGGACGAGCGCCACCATGGTCGTCAGCGCCTGCGCGCGCGCCGAGGCGGTGTCGAGCAGGACCTTCACCGTCCAGGCGGCCTCGGGCATCGCCTCGGCGACCATGAGATATTCCTGCGTTCCGTTCTCGGTGGTGACGCTCAGGAGCTCGTGCCCGCCGGAGCTGGTGTGGCGGGTGACCTGGAGCTCGCGCAGCTCGGCGTCGGCATAGCGGCGGGTCTCGGCGGTGCGGGCGAGGCGGTCGTCCGTCAGCGGCTGGATGGCGGCGAAATGCCAGTCTGACTGGCCCGACATGAAGATGATGCCCTCGGGGTCGGTGACGATGATCTCGTAGTCGCCGCCGATCCACGAGCGCTCGATGGCGTCGATGTCGACCTTGAACACCACGACGCCGAGGATCTCGTCGCCGACCCGGACCGGCGCGCCGAAATAGTAGCCGCGGGTCAGCGAGGTGGTGCCGAGCGCGAAGAAGCGTCCCTGCCCGCCGGTGATCGCGTCGAGAAAGTACGGGCGGTAGTTGAAGTTCTCGCCGATGAAGGAGACCGGGCCTGCGTGGTTCGAGGCGGCGAGCGTCGTCCCGTCGGGCAGCAGGACATAGATGTCGGAGGCTTCGAGCATGGCGTTGATCGCTTCGAGGTAGCGATTGGCCTCGTCGATCCGGCCGGGGTCGTCGGGGTGGCTCAGCAGGTCGCGGATGCGTTCGTGGTCGGCGATGAGCTCGGGCAGGGTCTCGTAGCGCGAGAGATGCCCGCGCAGCACCGCCACCGCGAGGCCGAGCGTGTTCTGGCCGCGCGCGGCCGCCTGGTCGAGGTAGAGCGCGGTGGTATGGCTGGTGCCGAAGGCGGTGACGAGCACCGACAGGGCCACGGCGATCATGCCGAGGATACCCCATTGGCGTTGCCAGAGCCCGCTCATGCGAAGGCTGTCGCTCCCGTGTCGCCCCGGGATGGGGCCTGCGGGGATCATAGCCGGCGGGTGCGGGTGCGGAAACCGCGATGTCGGCGGCATGGAGTTGGCCGGGCGCGGGCCCGGCCTGCGGGTCACGGGGGGCGCTCAGGCTGCGGCTGTGACCATGATCTCGACGGTGAACTCCGGCGCGGCGAGCTTTGCCTCGACGCAGGCGCGGGCGGGGGTGTTGCCGGGCGAGACCCAGGCGTCCCAGACGCCGTTCATCTCGGCGAAGGTGCCGATGTCGGTGAGCCAGATGGTGGCGGTCAGGATCTTCGACTTGTCGGAGCCTGCCTCGGCCAGGAGTTCGTCGATGCGCGCGAGGATGTCGCGGGTCTGGTCGGCCACCGAGCCGCCGGCGGCGTTGCTGGCCACCTGGCCGGCGAGATAGACGGTGCCGCCGTAGGCGACGGACTGGCTCATGCGCGGGCCGATGTGCCTGCGGGTGATGGTCATGGAGGTCCTCCCGGGATTGGACGATCAGGGTTCGGGGCGTGCCCGAGACCCGAGGCGCTCGTATATTGCGGCGATCCCGTCAAGGGGGAGGGGGGCCGCCATTTGGCGGCCAGAATGAGCGCGCGGGTGCGCGCATTGGTTTAAGCTGGGCCTGCGCGTGTTCGCGCAGGCCGGCGGGGCGCTCGCCGCCCCCGCAACCCCAGGCACTGCTCTCCAGGTTTCTGGCTGGAAGAAGAAGGGGTTGCGGGTGTTCTAGAGGAGGGCGTCGCGGCCGGCGGCGGCTCAGTCCCAGCTCAGCGCGCCGCCGGTCTGGTATTCGGTGACGCGGGTCTCGAAGAAGTTCTTCTCCTTGCGAAGGTCGATGGTCTCGGACATCCAGGGGAAGGGGTTCTCGGCGGGGCCGAAGACCGGGGCGAGGCCGAGCTGGGCGGCGCGGCGGTTGGCGATGAAGCGCATGTATTCGTCGCAGAGCTCGGCCGTCAGGCCGAGGAGGCCGGTCGGCATGGTGTCGCGGGCATAGGCGGCCTCGAGCTCGGCGGCCTCGCCGAGCATGCGCCGGACCTCGGCCTGGAAGGCGTCGGTCCAGAGATGCGGGTTCTCGGCCCGGATCTGGTTGATCACGTCGATGCCGAAGTTCAGGTGGATCGACTCGTCGCGCAGAATATACTGATATTGCTCGGCAATACCGATCATCTTGTTGCGCCGGCCGAGCGACAGGATCTGGGCGAAGCCGGTGTAGAACCACATCCCCTCGAAGATCACGTAGAAGGCCACCAGATCGCGCAGGAAGGCGCGGTCGGCCTCCTCGGTGCCGGTGCGGAAGCCCGGGTCCTCGAGCGCCTTGGTGTGCTCGAGCGCCCAGGCCGCCTTGTCGGTGATAGAGGGCACCTCGCGGTACATGTTGAAGAGCTCGCCCTCGTCGAGGCCGAGGCTCTCAACGATGTACTGGAAGGTGTGGGTGTGGACGGCTTCCTCGAAGGCCTGGCGCAGAAGGTATTGACGGCACTCGGGATTCGTCAGGTGGCGGTAGATCGCCAGCACGATGTTGTTGGCGACGAGGCTCTCGGAGGCGGCGAAGAAGCCGAGGTTGCGCTTGACCATCCGGCGCTCGTCCGGGGTCAGGGTGTCGGACTTCCAGAGCGCGATGTCGGCCTGCATCGAGACCTCGGTCGGCATCCAGTGGTTGTTGCAGCCCGAGAGGTATTTCTCCCATGCCCAGCGGTACTTGAGGGGCAGGAGCTGGTTCACGTCGGCGCGGGCGTTGATCATCGCCTTGTCGGAGACGCTGACGCGGCCCCCCTCGCGGTCGATGGTGCCGAGGCCGGTGGCGCTGGTCTTGTCGAGGTCGAGCATCGGGTTCTCACTCATGCGGTTTCGGGGCGGCCGGAACCCGTGGCGGGAGCGGCCGTCATCCTGTTGAAACGGCGGGAAAAGTGCCCGCAGGAAACGGGCTGGAAAGCGGCTGGAAACAGGCTTGCCAACCGGCTTGCCGATCCGGCCTGCTGGGGGGAGGCCGGCCGGGTCACTGGCAGGCCTCGCAGGTCGGGTCGTCGAGCGAGCAGACATTGCTGCTGCCGACCGCGACCGCGTTCAGGCGGCCGTCGGTGCCCGCGAGGGTCGATTTCTCGACCCGGGTCGCGGCCTGGGCGCGCAGGTAATAGGTGGTCTTGAGGCCGGCGCGCCAGGCCAGGCGGTAGAGCGTGTCGAGCTTCCGGCCCGAGGGCTCGGCCATGTAGAGGTTGAGGCTCTGGGCCTGGTCGATCCACTTCTGGCGCAGGGCCGCGGCGCGGACCAGCCAGTCGGGGGCGATCTCGAAGGCGGTGGCGTAGAGCTCGCGCAGGTCCTGGGGCACGCGGGAGATCGGGCCGAGGCTGCCGTCGTGGTACTTGAGGTCCGAGATCATCACCTCGTCCCAGAGGCCCCGGGCCTTGAGGTCGGCGACGAGGGCTGCGTTCACCACGGTGAACTCGCCCGACATGTTCGACTTCACATAGAGGTTCTGGAAGGCGGGCTCGATCGACTGGCTGACGCCG
>CAZESN010000104.1:0-9880 GCA_964514775.1 uncultured Rhodovulum sp. | reverse complement strand
GCGACGACGTGGCCGATGAGCGATCCGCGCAGCGGCGCTCGTCGCGCGCACGTCGTCGCCACCGACGGCCTCGTATTCCGCCGGTGCGGACGGCTCGCCGGCGCCCGCCGGCTCCTCGGCCACGTCGATGTCTATGTCGCCCGCGGCAGCGGAGGGCGGCGGCACGTCCTCGAGACCTTCGCCCGCATCGGCAACGACCTCCGCATCCTCGACCACCTCTGCCGCGACGGTGGCATCGCCGCTTACCGCCTCGGCCTTGCTCCGCGACCGGCTCCGCGAGCGGCTGCGGGTTTTGGGCTTCTCCGATGCCGTCTCCTCGTCGGATTCACGGGCAAGCGCGGCCTCCTCGGCCAGCAGCGCCTCACGATCGGCCTTGGGGATCTGGTAGTAGTCGGGATGGATTTCGGAGAAGGCGAGGAAACCATGGCGATTTCCGCCATATTCCACGAAGGCCGCCTGGAGCGACGGCTCGACGCGTGTAACCTTGGCGAGATAAATGTTTCCGGCGAGCTGCCGGCGGTTCAGCGACTCGAAGTCGAATTCATCGACCCGGTTTCCATCCACCACGACCACGCGGGTTTCTTCCGCATGGGTGGCGTCGATCAGCATCTTCTTTGTCATGGGATCTTTCGGGAACGGCCTCGCGACCCGCCACCGGGGAGGGTCGTGCAAGGGTCCGTATCTGCTGGGCAGCGAAGGCAGGCGGAACCGACGGCACTGCGCCCCGAGACGGGGTCCGTGCATTCTCCGGTTCGATCCCTGCGCGTTTCACCGCGATTTGACTCCGGCGCCCGACATCTGAGCCGGCGCCACTTGTGACCGGACCACGGGTCCGGATGATCATTGGGTTGGCGCGAGCGCCTGCCGCCATTTGCCGGGATTATCCAAGACGTGCTGAACGCGCTTGCAATGCCACGGGCTTGCGACGAATACGAGTACCGTCGCGAGAAAGAAGCATCAGGACGGTAGTGCGACATATGCACGCCGACGCGCCGAACACAATGGTTATTTCGGCCATTCGGCGCCACAAGCCCCGGCAATCGCAGCCACAGGCATGCACAACCCCCTGAAAATCAGACGTATCAACCCCTGATTGAGCCCTGAGAACGGGGGCTCCGACGAGCGTCGTCACATCGCCGTGACATGCTCCCTGTGCGGTCTGTGCTTTTGACGTTTCAACAGGCATCCGCTAAGTTGGCAACGCAACCGCAAGGCTCGACATCATTGTTCCGCATCATTCTTAGGTTCTTCGGGTTCCTGTTCAGCTGGGCCGCCATCGGGTCGATCATGGCGCTCGTCGGCATGGTCGCGGTGTTCTCGATCTACGGCAAGGACCTGCCCGACCACGCCCAGCTCGCCCGATACGAGCCGCCCACACTCTCGCGCATCTACTCGGGCGAGGGCGAGCTCATGGACGAATTCGCCCGCGAGCGGCGGATATTCACGCCGATCGACGAGATGCCCGACCAGATCAAGCAGGCATTCATCTCGGCCGAGGACAAGAACTTCTACGAGCATGCGGGCTTCGATCCGACCGGCATCGCCGCGGCCCTCGTCGACGCCGCCCAGGGTGCCCGGCTGCGCGGCGCCTCGACCATCACCCAGCAGGTGATGAAGAACTTCCTCCTGACCGGCGACCGCTCGGGCGAGCGCAAGATCAAGGAAATCATCCTTGCGACCCGGCTGGAAAGCACCCTCAGCAAGGATCAGATCCTCGAACTCTACCTCAACGAGATCTTTCTCGGCCAGAACTCCTACGGTGTCACGGCGGCGGCACAGGTCTATTTTGCCAAGTCGCTCGAGGAGCTGACCCTCGCCGAGATCGCCTATCTCGCCGCCCTGCCCCAGGCGCCTTCGGTCCTGCATCCCGTCCGCGAGAAACCGCGGGCCATCGCCCGGCGCAACTACGTCCTCGATCAGATGCTGCAGAACGGCTACATCACCGCAGCCGAGGAGGCGGCCGCCCGCGCCGAGGACCTCGTGACCGTCCAGAGCGGGGACATCGCCTCGGTGCGCACCGCAATGCCGCCGCGCGACTACTTCACCGACGAGATCCGCCGCCAGCTCTCCGCCAGCCTCGGCGACGAGGCGCTCTTCACCGGCGGCCTGACCATTCGCGCCACCGTCGAGCCGGATCTCCAGGAGGTGGCCGCACGCGCGCTCCGCCAGGGGCTCGAGGATTACGACCGCGCCCTGCGCATCTTCAACGGCGCTCTCGATCAGATCGAGGACCCGCTCGATCCCGCGGACGAGGACGGCTGGCGCCGCGCGCTCTCCTCCGCCGAGGCCCCGCGCGACATCGAGGGCTGGTACCCGGCAGTGGTCCTCGGGATCGGCGCGGGCTCCGTGCGCATCGGCATCGAGGGCATGCCCGAGGACGAGGACGGGCATTTCCTCACCTTCGACGACTTCTCCTGGGCCCGGCTGCGTGACGGGGGCCGGCTGCGCGCGTCGCAGGGACCCGACGACACCTTCGACATCGGCGACGTGATCCTGGTGAGCGCACGCGGCGAAGGCACGGAACGCCGGTGGACCTATCGCCAGATCCCCGCGATCCAGGGCGGCTTCATGGCCATGGACACCCAGACCGGTCGCGTGCTCGCCATGCAGGGCGGGTTCTCCTACCAGTCGAGCGTCTTCAACCGGGCGACCCAGGCGCTGCGCCAGCCCGGCTCGTCCTTCAAGCCCTTCGTCTACGCGGCCGCCCTCGACAACGGCTATTCCCCCGCGACGATCGTCGTCGACGGCCCGGTCGAGGTCGCGACCGGCGCCGGCATCTGGCGTCCGCAGAACTCCTCGAACCGCTATTACGGCCCCACCCCGATCCGCACCGGCCTCGAGCAGTCGCGGAACCTGATGACAGTGCGCGTCGCCCAGGACGTGGGCATGAACGTGGTCGGCGAATACGCCGAGCGCTTCAATGTCTACGACAACATGCCGAACCTCCTGAGCTACTCGCTCGGAGCCGGCGAGACCACGCTCTACCAGATGGTCGCGGCCTATGCGATGTTCGCCAATGGCGGCCTGAGGGTGGAACCCACGCTCGTCGACCGGGTCCAGGACCGCTACGGCAACACCGTCTATCGCCACGACCAGCGCACCTGCGTGGGCTGCGACGCCGATGCCGGCCGCGACCCGGTGGTCCAGTCCAATGCCGAGCGCATCATGGACGAGATCACCGCCTACCAGATCACCTCGATGCTGCAGGGCGCGGTCAGCCGCGGCACCGCGCGTGCCGCCGTGGGCTCGCTCGGCCTCAACCTCGCCGGCAAGACCGGCACCACCAACGATGCCAAGGACGTCTGGTTCGTCGGCTACAGCCCCCGCATCGCCGCCGGCTGCTACATGGGCTATGACACGCCCCGCCCGCTCGGATCGTCGGCCTTCGGCGGCACGCTCTGCGCCCCGATCTTCGCCGAATTCATGAAGGCGGCCATGGCCGGCCAGCCCCCCGCGAACTGGCCCACGCCCCCGGGAGGCCATTTCATCCGCATCGACCGCAATACCGGCCAGCGTCTCCCGGACGGCGCGACCGGCGCGCATGTTCAGGTCGAGTACATCAAGGACGGCCAGCACACGGTCGTCGGCGGCTACGGCCAGACCGTCGACGGCGGCTGGAAGCTCGGCGCCGACGTGCCGCTCTACGAAGGCGTCAGCCAGGCCCAGGTCGAGCGCGTGCAGGTCCGCGGCGAGACCCGCGCCCTGCCCTCGAACCCGAGCCTCGGCTCGATCTCGAGCGGCGGGCTGCATTGATCCGTCGCTCGCTGCTTTTGGGTCTCATCCTCGCAATGGCGGCACCGGCTGCCGCCGAGGTCGTGCTTAGACCCGATCTCACTCTAACCGACACCAACCGCCATACCGCCGCTGTCTCCGTGCCGGTCGGTGGGACCCTCCGGGTGGAGATGCCTGCACAGCCGAGCACCGGCTACTCCTGGGAGCCGCGCCCTGCCGAGCCGGCGATCCTGGAGATCGGAAACGACTGCGATGCCGGGCCCGGCGAGGGATTGGTCGGCGGTCTTGGCCGGAGCTGCTACCTGTGGCATGCGACCGGCGAAGGAAAGACGGTGCTGTCGCTCGTCTACCGCCGCCACTGGGAGACCCGCGCCGACGACACGCTCCTGCGCTTCGACATCGAGGTCACGGTCACACCCGCACGTTGATACAGGTCGCGCGCCCACGGAATTCTCCCGATCCTGCGGGGATGGTTGCGGAACTTCGCGGGAGGGCCGGCGTTTCTTTTCCGGAGACAACACAAAATCCGGAAGGAGCTCGCATGAAAGGCGCACTCGCCTGGCTGATCGGCATCCCGATCCCGATCATCATCATCCTCTACCTGCTCGGCGTCTTCTGATCCGATCCTGTGGCGAAGTCATGGCTTCCCGGTGTGGGCCACCGGTTCAGCGCCCTGCGCACTTCGGGTCCGCCAGCCCGACAAAAAAGCGCCGCCCATCCAGAGGGAGGGCGGCGCAAAGTTGGCGGGGTCCCGGCAAAGCCGGCGGCCAACAGAGAGGCAGCTCCGTGGCAGACCCCGCTTCAGGCAGTCTCGATCAATCATCCATTCATTCACTGCCGTGCCTCTGCGAGGCATGGCAAATCTAGTCCAGTCCGGCCTACAGCCTCGGCCACTACGATACTTGCGGGCCAACCAGGCCAAAAATTCAGACTCGAAACACAAAACCCACTACGCGCAGCACGACCATCTACGAACGCCGGCAATCGCTACGCCGGCCAGGTCTCACAATCCTCAGACGGCCACAGGCAGGCAGAGCCCCGCCACGATCACGGCACAGAGCGCCGCCAGTCCCAGCGCCTCGCGCAGCAGCAGGTCGGGATCGGCGGAGAGGAAGCGGTTAGTGACGTCTCTCATCGGGGCATCTCCCTTCATGTTCAGTTAATGTTCTCACCTCCCCTCACGGAAATCAAGAACAAAAGAGAACATTACGGGAACATCAGGCTGACGCGCTAACCCACGGACAACATGCGGATTGCCTGATCGCGGTCCATCAGCCAGAGCAGCGCCCGCATCGCCTCGCCACGTGGCGAGGCGAGATCCGGGTCCTGATCGAGAAGAAGGCGCGAATCGTCTCTGGCGATGCGCAGGAGTTCGACCTGAACCTCGGGATCGGCGACGCGAAAGCGCGGAAGGCCGGATTGCTGCACGCCGATCAGGTCCCCCATGCCCCGCAGGCGCAGGTCCTCCTCGGCGATGGCGAACCCGTCCTCGGTGGCCCGCATCGTCTCGAGCCGCGCCCGCGCCGTCTGGCCGAGTGGCGGGTCGTAGAGGAGCAGGCAGGTCGCGCGCGCCGAACCGCGCCCGACCCGGCCGCGAAGCTGGTGGAGCTGGGCGAGGCCGAAGGCCTGTGCCCCCTCGATCACCATGATCGAGGCATTCGGCACATCCACCCCCACCTCGATCACCGTGGTCGCGACCAGAAGCCGCGTGCGTCCGGCGGCGAAATCGGCCATGGCCGCATCCTTGGCCGCAGGGGCGAGCTGGCCGTGGACGAGGCCCACCACATCGGCGCCGAGAGCCGCGCGCAGGCTCTCGAAACGCACCTCTGCGGCGGTCATCTCGGCCACCTCCGACTCGGCGACCAGCGGGCAGACCCAGTAGGCCTGCCGGCCCTCGGCGATGGCCCGGCGGAGATGCGCGATCACCTCGTCGGTACGGCCGGCGGACACGAGCACCGTCTCCACGGGCTGGCGGCCGGGCGGCTTCTCGTCGAGGATCGAGAGGTCCATGTCCCCGTAATGGGCGAGTGCGAGGCTGCGCGGGATCGGGGTCGCGGTCATCACCAGGATGTCCGCGGCCGCCCCCTTCTCGCCGAGGTCCATGCGCTGCCGCACGCCGAACCGGTGCTGTTCGTCGACGATCGCGAGGCGCAGGTCCCGGAAGGCCACGTCCTTCTGGAAAAGGGCGTGGGTGCCGACGAGGATCGCGATCTCGCCCGCCGCCAGGGCCGCGAGCCTGGCCGCGCGCTCGGCCCCCTTGTCGCGGCCGGTCAGGACCTCGACCCGCACGCCCGCCGCCTCGGCCAGCGGCGCGAGCGAGGCGAGATGCTGGCGGGCGAGGATCTCGGTCGGGGCCATCAGCGCGGCCTGTCCGCCGGCCTCGACCGCCGCGAGCATGGCGAGCATGGCGACGAGCGTCTTCCCTGCGCCGACGTCGCCCTGCAGAAGCCGGTTCATCCGCGTCGGCGCGGCCATGTCGGCAGTGATCTCGTCGACGGCCCGGAGCTGGGCGCCGGTCGGCTTGAAGGACAGCGCGGCCAGGACGCGGGCACGCAACCCGCCGTTGCCGCGGGTGACGATGCCGCGCTTGCGGCGAAGCTTGGCGCGGGCGAGCGCGAGGGTCATCTGATGGGCGAGAAGCTCGTCATAGGCGAGCCGCTCCCGGGCGGGCGCGGTCGGGGCGAGATCGGCAGGGTCTGCGGGCAGATGGGCCGCCCGGACCGCCTCCGCCCAGTCGGGCCAGTCACGCCGGGCCTTCAGGCTGGGCTCGATCCATTCGGCGAGAGGCGTGATGCGGGTGAGCGCGTCGCGGGTGGCGCGGGTCACGATCCGGTTGGTCAGGCCCTCGGTCAGCGGATAGACCGGTTCGAAGTCCGGGAGGCCGGCATCGCCGGGGCGCAGGATATGGTCGGGATGGACCATCTGAGCGATGCCGTCGAAGAGCTCGATGCGGCCGGAGACGATGCGCCGGCTGCCGGCCGGCAGGTCGGCACGAAGCCGGTCCTCGCGGGCGTGGAAGAACACGAGCTGGAACTCGGTCGCGGCGTCGCGGACATGGATGCGGTAGGGCCGGCCGCGCGCGGCCGGGGGACGGTGGAGGCCGATCTCGACCTCGACGGTCACCACCTCGGGAAAGGCGGCACCGAGCACGGTCGGGCGCAGGCGGCGGTCGATGCCGCCGCTGGGCAGGGTCAGGACGAGGTCGACCGGGCGGGTGATCCCGATCCGCTCGAAGAGCTTCGCCACCTTGGGACCGACCCCGTCGAGGACGGTGAGCTCGCTGAAGAGCGGAAAGAGGACCTCGGGCCGGCTCATCGCCAAGCTTGCGCCGGGGCCGCCATGATGTCGTGTCGTTTGATGAGGGCCAAGGTCACGGCGTCCCGGATGCGGCGGTACGGGGGCAGAGCCTAGGCCATGCGGCGGGCGCGGGCAACGGCGGTCGGGGCGAGGTCGCGGTCACGGGGTTTCCTCCGCGAAGGTCCGGTTCAGAGTGTGCCCGGGCACGGGTGGGCACGGGTGGGCACGGGTGGGCACTTTGTCATCCATTTGATTTAGCAAGCCTATTCGAAACAGTTTACCATTAGGAAAGCTTCGTTAACGATGGGTGCGTGCCCTGAGCCGGCTCTTGCGGCGCACTGCGTCGCGCCGATTCGGTCGGTTGAGGCGCGTTTGCTGGGAGACCGGAGGGGGCCGGCAAATGTCTCTGGCGGTTGGTAATCGTGCCGCGCCTGCCCGGGGGCAGGCAGGCTCGTAACGATGTGCCACCGGTCAAATCATGTGGGGGCGATGGCAGGCTCCGGGCAAAACGGCGGACCAAAGAGGCGGCGAAGGCCTCACCCTACCAGCGCCAGCCATTCGTCCTCGCTCAGCACGGTGAGACCGAGCTCGCGCGCCTTTTTCTCCTTCGAGCCCGCCCCCGGCCCGGCGACGACATAGTCGGTCTTCGCGCTCACCGATCCGGCCACCTTCGCCCCCAGCGCCTCGGCACGGGCCTTGGCCTCGGCGCGGGTCATGCGCTCGAGGGTGCCGGTGAACACCACGGTCTTGCCGGCGACGGGCGAGCCTTCGGCCGCCGGCGCCTCGACGTCCTCGATCTGAAGATGGGCGACCAGCCGGTCCAGGGCGGCGCGGTTCTCGGGCTGATGGAAGAAGTCGACGACCGAGGCGGCGAGGATCGGGCCGACCCCGTCGATGGCATTGAGCTCGTCCCAGTCGGGCCCCTCGTGTTCGCGCGCCGCCTCCATTGCCGCGGCGAACCGCGCCCATGAGCCGTAGCGCCGGGCGAGCAGCTTTGCCGCGGTCTCACCGACATGGCGGATGCCGAGCGCGAAGATCAGGCGGTTGAGCGGCACCCGGCGGCGGCTCTCGATGGCGGCGAAGAGGTTCTCGGCCGACTTCGCCCCCCAGCCCTCGCGGTTGCGCAGCTCGGTGAGGTTGCCCGGCCCGAAACGCGCCGCGAGGGTGAAGATCTCGGCCGGCTCGCGGATCCAGCCGTCGAGAAAGAGCGCCTCGACCTGCTTCGCGCCGAGCCCCTCGATGTCGAAGGCGTCGCGCGACACGAAATGCTTGAGCTTCTCGACCGCCTGCGCCGGGCAGATCAGGTTGCCGGTGCAGCGATGCGCCGCCTCGCCCTCCTCGCGGATCACGTCCGAGCCGCAGACGGGGCATGTGTCGGGGAAGACGTAAGGGACGGCGCCCTCGGGGCGGCGGGAGAGGTCCACGTCCTCGACCTTGGGGATCACGTCGCCCGCGCGGTAGACGGTGACCCAGTCGCCGACGCGGATGTCGCGGCCGTCCCGGATCGGCGCGCCCTTCGAGTCGCGTCCCGCGATGTAGTCGGCGTTGTGCAGCGTCGCGTTCGAGACGACGACGCCGCCGACGGTCACGGGGGTGAGACGCGCGACGGGCGAGAGCGCGCCGGTGCGGCCGACCTGGATCTCGATCGCCTCGATGCGGGTGGCGGCGCGCTCGGCGGAGAACTTGTGGGCGAGCGCCCAGCGCGGCGTGGCGGCGCGGAAGCCGAGCCGCGCCTGGAGGTCGAGCCGGTCGACCTTGTAGACGACGCCGTCGATGTCATAGCCGAGCGTCGCCCGCTGGCTCTCGATCAGCCGGTACCGGGCGATCATCTCCTGAAGCGTCGCGCAGCGGCACATCAGCGGGTTGGTCTGGAAGCCGAGCTCGCCAAGCCGGGCGATGGCGCCCGACTGGGTGTCGGCGAGTGGCGCCGAGATCGCCCCCCAGGCATAGGCGAAGAACCGGAGCGGCCGGGCGGCGGTGATCTTCGCGTCGAGCTGGCGGAGCGAGCCTGCGGCCGCGTTGCGGGGGTTGGCGAAGGTGCGCCCCCCCGCCTCGGTCTGGCGGGCGTTGAGCGCGGCGAAGTCGGCGTGGCTCATGTAGACCTCGCCGCGGACCTCGACGAGGTCGGGCGCGCCGGTGAGGGTTTGGGGAATGTCGGCGATGGTGCGGGCGTTCGCCGTGACGTTCTCGCCTGTCTCGCCGTCGCCCCGGGTGGCGGCCCGGGTCAGGCGGCCGGCCTCGTAGGTGAGCGAGAGCGACAGGCCGTCGATCTTCGGCTCGGCGGTGAAGGCGAGCGGCTCGTCCGCGCCGATGTTCAGGAAGCGCCGGATGCGATCGCTGAAATCTGCGATGTCGGCCTCGTCGAAGGCGTTCTCGAGGCTGAGCATCGGCACCGCGTGCCGGACCTTGGCAAAGCCCTCGGCGGGGGCGGCGCCGACCTTGCCCGAGGGGCTGTCGGGGCGCCGGAGCTCGGGAAAGCGGGCCTCGATCGCGGCATTGCGCCGCTTGAGCGCATCGTATTCCGCGTCGGAGATCTCCGGCGCGTCGGCCTGATGATACGCCCGGTCAGCCTCGGCGAGAATGCGCGCGAGGTCGGCCAGTTCCTCCATCGCGGCCTGGGGGGTCAGGTCCTCGACGGGGAGGCGGGACATCGGCGATCCTCCGGTTGGCTATCGGAGGAGAGGGGTAGCGCGACCCCGGTGCCTAGTCCAGTGCAAGGGAGAGAGGGTGGTGCGGTCGGGCCCTCAGGCTCCGACCGCCAGCTTGCGCTTGGTCTCGCTGCTCGCTGCGGGATCGCGCAGCACATAGCCGCGGCCCCAGACGGTCTCGATGTAATTCTCGCCGCCGGTCG
>CAZESN010000103.1:0-9927 GCA_964514775.1 uncultured Rhodovulum sp. | reverse complement strand
GTTGAGGCCCTTGTTCTCCATGGCCCCCATGTTGAAGTCGTCGACGGCGACGACCATGAACCGGTCGAGGTCGTATTCGCGGCCGTACTCGTCCTCGTCCCATTTCATCGAGCGCTTGAGCGCGTCCATCGCATAGGCGCAGCGGCCCTCGTCGCCGGCGCGCACCCAGAACTGGAGCAGCACGTCGCGCCCCGAGCGGGCGGTGAACCGGTCCTCGACCGCGGCGAGGTCGCCGGCGACCAGGGCAAAGAGATAGGAGGGCTTCGGGAAGGGGTCCTCCCATTCGGCCCAGCCCGGCCCCTCGGCCACGAGGTTGCCATTCGAGAGCAGGACCGGCGCGTCGCCCTCGATGCGGACGCGGAAGGGCGCCATCACGTCGGGGCGGTCGGGGTAGAAGGTGATCTTGCGGAAGCCCTCGGCCTCGCACTGGGTGCAGTACATGCCGCCGGACATGTAGAGGCCCTCGAGCGCGGTGTTCTCGGCAGGCGCGATCTCGGTCTCGGCCTCCCAGGTGAAGCCGTGCGGCGGCAGGACGGCGGCGGCCACGGTCAGGCGCTCGTCGTCGCGGCCGAGGGCATTGGCGGCGACCGGCGTGCCGTCGATGCGAGCCTCGACGAGCCGCATGTCGCTGCCGTCGAGGACGAGGTCGTGGGGGGCGTCCGCGGCGCGGGCGGGATTGGGCGTGAGCACCAGCCGGGCCGTGACCCGGGTCGCCTTGGGGTTCAGGCGGAAGGTGAGGTCGACCCGCTCGACCAGCCAGGCCGGCGGCCGGTAGTCCCCGAGCCGCACCGTCGTCGCCGTGGCCCCGTCGTGCGTCATCGCCTGCCCCTCGCCGCATCCTTCCCAAGTGCTCGCATGCGGCGAGGACGTCGGTCAAGCCCGGCCCGGGCGCGCGGTTGTGTGGCGCGCGAGATTCAATCGTAATGCGATATGCGCGAGGATCTCGACGCGGCAGGGGAAGGCTCGTAGGATGGCGCAACCCCTTGGAGATCAGGACGATCCGCCCCATGCCCCGACCCGTCATCGGCATCATCGGCAACGCACATATGGTGAACAGCGAATACGCCGTGCAGGCGGTCGGTGTCTCGAATATCCAGGCGGTGGCCGAGCTCACCGGCGCGCTGCCGCTGCTGGTTCCGGCGCTGCCGGCGGCGAGCACGATCCCCGATCTGTTCGAGGCCTGCCACGGTTTCGTGCTGACGGGCGGGCGGCCGAACGTGCATCCCAGCCACTACGGGCACGAGCCGACCGACAAGCACGGGATGTTCGAGCCGGACCGCGATGCCGTCACCCTGCCCCTGATCCGCGAATGCGTGGCGCGGGGGGTGCCGGTCTTCGGGATCTGCCGGGGGTTCCAGGAGATCAACGTGGCCTTCGGCGGCACGCTCCATCCCGAAATCCGCGAGATCCCCGGCCGGATGAACCACCGGATGCCGCCCGACGGGACGCTCGAGGAGAAGTTCGAGCTGCGCCATACGGTGCGGCTCACCGACGGTGGCCAGTTCCACAGGCTCTTCGGGAACCGCGAGGTGATGGTGAACTCGCTGCACGGCCAGGGCATCCTCGACCGGGGGGAGCGGGTGGTGATCGAGGGCCATGCGCCGGACGAGACCCCCGAGGCGATCGTGATCGACGAGGCGCCGGGCTTCGCAATGGGGGTGCAGTGGCACCCGGAGTGGAACGCGGCCCAGGACCCGGTGTCGCGCGCGCTCTTCCAGGCACTCGGCAGTGCGGTGCATGCACGGGTCAACGGCTGACGGGCGAGGGTGCGGATTGCCGCGTCACTGATCGGCAGAGGCAGGTCCTGTCCGCCGGGCGCGCTTGACGTTCCGCGTGGGGTCTGCCCCCGGCGTGGGGCCGGGGACGGGTCGTTGTGAGACCCGACCACGGCACATGTCAGAGAGGCTGGCCGCCCTTCACGACCGCCCGATCCGCGCGCGGAAGGCGTCGAACACCGCCGCATAGGTGTCGCGCTTGAACGGGACGATCTTCTCGACCAGTTCGTCCGGCGACATCCAGGACCAGGCGCTGAACTCGGGGTGTTCGGTGGCGATGTCGATCACAGCATCGTCCCCGTGGAACCGCATCAGGAACCAGCGCTGTTTTTGGCCCCGGAAGCGCCCCTTCCAGATCCGCGGCACCAGGGCCGGCGGCAGGTCGTAGGTGAGCCAGCCCGGCGTCCGGTCGAGGATCTCGACCGTATCGGCCGGGATCCCCGTCTCCTCGCGCAACTCCCTCAGCGCCGCCGCCTCGGCCTTCTCGCCGGGGTCGATGCCGCCCTGCGGCATCTGCCAGGCGTCGCCGGGATTGTCGATCCGCTGCCCGGCGAAGATCCGCCCCGCCGGGTTCATCAGCACCAGCCCGACGCAGGGCCGGTAGGGCAGCGCGAGGATCTCCGCCTCGGTCATCGCCGCGTGCCCCGGTCAGTTCGCCGAGGCGAGGAACGACAGCCCGCGCAGGATGTCGATCGCGTAGGAGAGCTGGTAGTCCTCGGCGCGGAGCCGCGCGGTCTCGGCCTGCTGGGCGCGGTCCTCCTCGAGGATCTTGCGCTCGTCGTCGGTCAGGCTGTCGTTCGAGAGCGAGCCGCGCAGGTCGGCCTCGGAGCGGATCTGCGGCGTGGTCGCCTCTTCCTCCTCCGCCGCGGCGGCCACGGCCTGCGGCTGGACGATGATGTCGGGCGCGACGCCGAGCGCCTGGATCGAGCGGCCCGAGGGCGTGTAGTAGCGCGCGGTGGTCAGGCGCATGGCGCCCTCGCCCTGCACCGGCATGATCGTCTGCACCGAGCCCTTGCCGAAGCTCTGGGTGCCGATCACCACGGCGCGGCGATGGTCCTTGAGGGCGCCGGCGACGATCTCGGAGGCGCTGGCCGAGCCGCCATTGATCAGCACGACGATCGGCTTGCCCTGCGCCAGATCACCGGGTGTGGCGTTGTAGCGCTCGGAATCCCGCGGATCGCGGCCGCGGGTCGAGACGATCTCGCCCGACTCGAGGAAGGCGTCCGTCACCGAGATCGCCTGATTCAGCAGGCCGCCGGGGTTGTTGCGCAGATCGAGCACGAAGCCGGTGACATTGTCGATGCCGCCGGCCTCCTCCAACCGCTCCTGGAGCTGCTGCTCGAGGTTGGGGAAGGTCTGTTCGTTGAACGTGGTCAGCCGCAGCACCACGACACCGTCCTCGAGCCGCGAGCGCACGGCGGTGATGGTGATCGTCTCGCGCGTGATCTCGACGTCGAAGGGCTCCGGCGCGCCCTCGCGCACCACCGTGATCTTGATGTCCGAGCCGACGGGGCCGCGCATCAGGTCGACCGCCTCGTTGAGCGTGAGCCCGAGCACGCTCTCGCCGTCCACATGGGTGATCATGTCGTTCGGCTGGATGCCCGCGCGGTCGGCCGGCGTCCCCTCCATCGGCGAGACGACCTTCACGAAGCCGTTCTCCTGGGTGACCTCGATCCCCAGCCCGCCGAATTCGCCGCGGGTCTGGACCTGCATGTCGTCGAAGTCGTCGGGTGGCAGATAGCCCGAATGCGGGTCGAGCGAGGTGAGCATGCCGTTGATGGCGCTCTGGATCAGCTCCTTCTCGTCCACCTCCTCGACATAGGCCGAGCGGACGCGCTCGAAGATATCGCCGAAGAGGTCGAGCTGTTCGTAGACCGTGCGGTTCTTGTCCGCCTCCTGCGCCACGATCGGCCCCGCCCACTGGGTGGAGACCACCATTCCCGCGAGCGCGCCGCCGATTCCCGCCAGCCAGATCTTCTTCATCGGTTTCATGAATCGTCTTCCTATCCGCTCTCGCTGCCGAACCAGGGTGCCGGGTCAACCGGTGCGCGTCCGTGCCGAATCTCTATATAGAGCGTCTCGAGGGCCCCCGCGCCAGTCTCGGCGTAGGGAAGCATCACATATTCTTCAGCCTCGAGGCTCCGCCCGCCGAGCCGCCCGAGCAGATCCCCCCGCCGCACGGCCGCGCCGGTCGGCACGTTGAGCTCGGCGAGGCCGGCCAGCACGACATGGGTCCCGGGCCCGGTCCTGAGCACCACGACATAGCCGAAATCGAGGAAAGGTCCGGCATAGCGCACCACTCCCGCCGCCGGCGCGGACACCAGCGACAGCCCCGGCGCGCCGACCACCAGCCCCGGCCGCTGGACGCCGCCGCCGTCGCGAGCGTTGAAGCCGATCAGCACCCTTCCCTGCACGGGCCAGCCGAAGCCGCCCTCGGGGATCTCGCCGCCCTCGGTCTCGGAGCCGGCCAGCGCGGCCACGAGTTCGCTCAGGGTGCCGCTCGCCCGGACCAGTGCCGCCAGCCCCGCGTCGTTCTGGGGGAGCACCGGCGTCACGCGTCGCTCCAGATCCTCGCGCGCGGCGTCGAGCGCGCCGAGCCCGTCCGAGATCTCCGCCACGCCCGTGCCCTGGACCGCCTGCGCCGCGTCGACGGCGGCGATGAGCACGCCGAGCTCTGCCGCCTGAGCCTCCAGCCCCGGCACCGCGCCCTCGATCAGCGCGCGCGCCCGGGCCGCGCCGAGCGGGCCCATCGGGTGCAGGCCCGGCGCTGGCGGGACCCGGCCGAACCCTTCCAGCGCGGCGGCGAGCTGCATCATCTCCTCGCGCCGGGAGGCGAGATCGAGCAGGAGCTCGCGCTCGCGGGTGCGTGCGGCGAGCACCACGTCGCGCATCCCGCCAAGGGCCACGTCATAGGCCGTGATGGCCGCGACCCGGCCGGCCACGTCGCCGGTCTCGCCCCCGGCGCCGGAGAGCGCGCCGCCGGCTTCCGCCAGCCGCGCCCGGGCCGCGGACAGCGCATCGAGCTCGTCCGCAGGTGCCGGCCCGGCGATCAGCAGGGCAAGGACGAGCGCGATCCGTCTCACGGGGCGAGCAGGCTCGTGCCCGTCATCTCGGCGGGCTGGGGCAGGCCCATGAGCGCGAGCAGGGTCGGGGCGAGATCGGCGAGCCGCCCGCCCTCGCGCAGCCTTGCCCCGGCCGGCCCGCCGGCCAGGATGACGGGCACCGGGTTCAGTGTATGCGCGGTATGCGGCCCGCCGGTGACGGGGTCGACCATCACCTCGCAGTTGCCGTGGTCGGCGGTGACGATCATCGCGCCCCCGGCCTCGCCGATCGCATCCAGTGCGGCGCCCAGCCCGCGATCGACCGCCTCGACCGCCCGCACCGCCGCCGCGAGGTCGCCGGTATGGCCCACCATGTCGGGATTGGCGAAGTTCACCACGATCAGCGCGTAGTCGCGCGAGCGGATCGCCGCCACCAGATGCTCGGTCACCTCGGCGGCCGCCATCTCGGGGGCGAGGTCGTAGGTGCGCACCTTGGGGCTCGGGGCCATGTGCCGGACCTCGCCCTCGGCCGGCACCTCGACGCCGCCGTTGAGGAAGAAGGTCACGTGCGGATATTTCTCGGTCTCGGCCAGCCGGAACTGGCGAAGACCCTTGCCCGCCACCCAGGCGCCGAGCGTGTTCACGATCGCACCGGCCGGGAACATGGCCTCCATGAAGCCGTTCAGCGCGTCCGAATACTCGACCATGCCGAGCGCGCCGGCCCAGGTCGGGCGCGTGCCCGTGTCGAACCCGTCGAAGCCGGGATCGACGAGCGCGCCGAGGATCTGGCGCGCCCGGTCGGCGCGGAAATTGGCGAAGAAGAGCCCGTCGCCATCCCGCGCGCCGGCGTAATCCCCGATCACCGTCGGCGTCACGAACTCGTCGGTCTCGCCGCGAGCATAGGCCGCCTCGATCGCTTCGGCCGCGCTCGCCGCGCGCAGCCCCTCGCCGTGGAGCATCGCGGCAACCGCCTGGGCCACGCGCTCCCAGCGGTGGTCGCGGTCCATGGCATAGAACCGCCCCGAGACCGTCGCGATGCGCGCGCCTGCCGGCAGGTCGGCCTCGAGCGCCGCGATCTGGGCGGCGGCGCTGACCGGCGCCACGTCGCGGCCGTCGAGAAAGGCATGGACGGCCACCGGCACGCCCGCCGCCGCGATCGCGCGGGCGGCGGCGGCGATGTGGCGCTGATGGGCATGGACCCCGCCCGGCGAGGCGAGGCCGGCGACATGGGCAGTGCCGCCATGCGCCCGCACCCCGGCGATGAATCGCCCGAGCGCCGTGTTGGTCGCGAAGCTGCCGTCCTCGATCGCATTGTCGATTCGCGGCAGGTCCATCCAGACCACCCGCCCGGCGCCGATATTGGTGTGGCCGACCTCCGAATTGCCCATCTGCCCCTCGGGCAGCCCGACCGCCGGCCCGTGCGCGGCCAGCGTCGCATGCGGGCATTCGGCCCAGATCCGGTCGAAATTCGGCGTATCGGCCTGCGCCACCGCATTGGCCGCGCGCTCGGGGCTGAGCCCCCAGCCGTCAAGAATGCAGAGAACGACCGGCCGCGTCATCATCACCTCCGGATTGCGCGGCGCCAGCTTTAGTCCTGCATCGCGGCCATGGCAAACCGGCGGAGCCGGGTTGGTTCACGCGCGCCGCGACCGGGTGATCCGGTCACCGCCCGCCGGCGCGGCGGTCGCGGCGGGTCGACATCGGCTGGAAGGCGACGGCGACATGCGCCTCGCAATAGGGCTTGCCGGGGGCTGCCGGCAGGCCGCAGAACCAGAATTCCTCGGTGGCCGGGTCGCCGACCGGCCATTTGCAGGTCCGCTCGGTGAGCTGCATCAGCGAGAGCTTCTTCGAGCGCTTGGCCACTTCCGCGAGGTTGGCCAGCGCCTCGGCGCTGATCTCCGAGGTCGAGGGCTGGGGCGGCAGCGGCTGGTCGGCGGAGATCCGCGCCCGGTTGAGCGGCACCGGCTCGCGCACCGGCCGGGGCGCCGCGGGCGTGACCACCTCGACCGCCACCTCGGGCTCGGCCGCGGGCGGCTCGGGTGGCGTCGGGGCGACGGCCTCGGCGGGCCTGGCTTCCTCGGCCGCTTCGGCCGCGGCGGCACCGCGGTTCGAGAGGCCGAGGCGGTGAACCTTGCCGATCACCGCGTTGCGGGTGACGCCGCCGAGTTCTTTGGCAATCTGGCTCGCGCTCTTGCCCTCGCCCCACATCGTCTTGAGGGCCTCCACGCGTTCATCGGTCCAGGACATCTCGGGCGCTCCAGTCGGCAGTGTCGGGGCAGGATAAGGGCTCGGCGCACGAAAGGGCCGGCGCGGCTGGCGCGTATTTAAACGCTTGCCGGCCGGGGATACAAGCGTGGCCGGGCCGGATTCCGCGACGAACCCCGCGATAACCCCGGCTCGACGGCCGTTTCCGAGGCTTTTCCGGCACCCTTTCCATTGACTCGCGCCCGCGCCCGATCCGCGCCACCTTCGAGAACGCCGCCCCGGCCGAAGTGATCGAGGAGGTCTGGCGAGGGGTCGACCGCGACGACCACCGGGCCCCGCTGCAGGCGAAGATCGCCCGCATCCCGCCCGCCCTGCGACCTCAACCGCATCCTCGGCCCGCCCTCCGGTCCGAACGGGCGGCCGGCCCCGCAGGGCCGGCCAGGGGAGCGGCCTTACTCCGCGCCGAGCGAGCCGAAGACGTCCGTCTCGCCCATCGTGCTCTTACGAAGCGTCGCGTGGATGCCCCAGTTGCCGTCGACCACCTGGGTGACGCCGAAATCGACGCCCACGGACATCAGCGAATAGGCCTCGTTGTGGGTGAGGCCCATCGGTCCGGTCAGGAAGCCCAGCATCTTGGTCGCCGCGTCGTACATCGCTTTGTCGAGAGACGAGTTCTGATACATGGTCGCCTGCGCCTCTTCGGGGCCGCTGCCGAGCTCCACGAGGTAGTTCGGATAGGAGAAGCCGTGAACGACGAACTCGTCCTGGGTTTCCAGGAGCGGGAAGGCGAGGTCGGCGAAGATCTTGTTCGCGTTCTGGGCCGCGGGGTGCAGGATCAGCTGCACGACGCCGGTCAGCGACATCTCGATGGCCGTGCCTGAAAGCTCCGAATCGCCCTGCGCGGCATGCGGATCGCCCGCCGCCAGCAACGCGCCAGGAACGGCGACCGGATAATACATCGTCGCGCCCTTGCCGATCCGCCAGTCGTCGACGTTGCCACCGAAGTACGAGGGCGGACCGCTGACCACCGTATCGCTCTCCGCCGGCGCCACGGCCAGGATGCCGAAATGCGGCCGTATCTGAACGCGAACGCCCTCGAGCACCTCTTTGGACTCCTCCGGCCCGGTGTTGACCGGATAGCTGTAGGCCGCCTTCGCCCAGTTCCGCACGCCGCTGGCATCGACCTCGTAGATGGTGATGTCTCCGGGCAGCGGGCTCTCCTGCGAGGCGACCAGCGGGTTGTAGAGAAATCCGCCGCCGGTGATCACATTGGCGCCGTAGGTGCGCCCGTAGGCTTCCGGGTGCACGCTCGGTCGCGGGAAGAGGTCGAGGATGCGGACCTCCAGCACGTCGCCGGGCTGCGCTCCGCAGACCTCGATCGGGCCGGTCATGATGTGGCCGCGGGTCCGTTCAGCGAAGATGCCCTCGACGGCGGCGTCCCCCTCCATCATCCGGTCGTCCTTGTCGGCATGGTGGGTGACCATCTCGATGGTGACGAAGTCGCCGCTCTGCACGCTGACCAGGGGGGCGAGGTTCTTGCTGAAGAAGCCCTGCTGGACCGTGTCGATGTTCGCCGGAAGATGGTGGTGCATGGCGCTCGCGCGCGGGTCGCACTGCGCGAAGGCGGCGGCAGCGCCGAGCACCCACAGGGCGGCGCCGGCGGCAAGGCCGGTGCCGTGCCGTGCGGCGGGGTGGCGGGGGAAGGCGCATGGGGGTGCGATCGTCATTCGACATCTCCTTCAGGTCTGTCAGCGGGTATCCCGACGCGGCGCCGGCCGGCGTGCGTCTGCACGGCATGCGAGCGGCCTTTGCCTGATGGATCAAGGCTCGTGCTGCGCTGCAGGCGCCGTATCCTGTTGGAATGCCTGTGGAGGTATCAATGCATGCTGCGGTGCATAGTCTTCATGCAGCGCGTGAGCCGGGCGTCTTCTGGCCTGCCCGCAGGCGAAGATCGCCCCGGCCGCCCCGACAAGGCCGCGCCAGACCGTCTCTCCGGTGGCCTTTTCCTATACGGCGCGCGGATTGACTCGCGAACCTGTGCGCGGCAATAACCGCCCCTCAAGCCCCGCGCCCAAGGCCGCCCGCGGGGTATTCGTGTTTCCGGCGGCCACCTTCAGGAGTAATACCCGTGATCCCGCCCGTCCTCCCGACCTACGCACGGGCCCGGCTTTCCTTTGTGGAAGGCGAGGGCGCCTGGCTGATCGAGGAGAGCGGGGAGCGTTATCTCGACCTCGGAGGCGGCATCGCCGTCACCGCCCTCGGTCATGCGCACCCCGCCCTCGTCAAGGTTCTGGAAGACCAGGCGCGACGTCTGTGGCACACCTCGAACCTCTACCGCATCCCCAACCAGGAAGCGCTGGCCGAGCGGCTGGTCGCGCATACCTTCGCGGACACGGTCTTCGTGACCAATTCGGGGACCGAGGCGATCGAATGCGCGATCAAGATGGCGCGCAAGCATTTCGCCTATGCGGGGGAGCCGGGGCGCAACCGGATCATCACCTTCGAGGGGGCCTTCCACGGCCGCAGCTACGGCGCGATCTCGGCTGCCGGCTCGGAAAAGATGGTCAAGGGATTCGAGCCGGTCGTCCCCGGCTTCGACCACCTGCCGTTCTTCGACATCGACGAGGTCCGCGCCGCCGTCGGTCCCGAGACCGCCGCGATCATGATCGAGCCGATCCAGGGCGAGGGCGGCATCCGTGCCCTCTCCTCGGCGGATCTGCGTGCCCTGCGCGCGCTCTGCGACGAGACGGGCACGCTGCTGATCTTCGACGAGATCCAGTGCGGCATGGGCCGGACCGGCAAGCTCTTCCACCACGAATGGGCGGGGATCACCCCCGACATCATGACCGTGGTCAAGGGCATCGGCGGCGGCTTCCCGCTCGGGGCCTGCCTCGCCACCGAGCGGG
>CAZESN010000102.1:0-9974 GCA_964514775.1 uncultured Rhodovulum sp. | reverse complement strand
GCCTGCCTGGCGGGCGCGGAACGCGCCTGCCGGGGGCAGGCAGGCGCGTCACGATTTGCCAACGGTCAAATCGTGCAAGGGAAAGCCCCTCAGGCCCCGCCCCGCCGGGCGAGGATCGCGCGCACCTCCGCGCCCGCCGGCTCCACCTCCAGCAGATCCTCCGCCGCCGGGACCATCAGCCGCGCCGCGCCATGCCCGGCCTCGCCGAGCCAGAGGCCGAAGTCCTGCCGCCCGATCACCACCGGCATCCGGTGATGGATCGGCGCCAGCCGGGCGTTGGCCGCGCAGGTGACGATCGCGCAGGTGGCCATGTTCCCCCAGTCCTGCCAGACCCCGGCGAAGGCGATGATCCCGCCGCCGCGCGGGCGGATGACATGGGGGACGGCCGCGCCCTTCTCGCCCTGCCATTCGTAGAAATGATCCGCCGGGATCAGGCAGCGCCGGCGCCGCGCCGCATCGGCGAAGGCGGGTTTCGCCGCGATCGTCTCGGACCGGGCGTTGATCAGCAGCGGCCCGCCGTTCGGCGCCCGGTACCATGACGGCAGGAACCCCCAGCGCGTCGGCACGATCCGCCGCCCGGCCCCGCCGGACACCACCACCGGCACCCGCTCGGTCGGGCAGACGTTCGGCCGCGGCCCGGCGGCGACGCCCTCCTCCGGCTCGGCCTCGAAGAGCTCCACAAGTTCCTCGACCGGCGAGATCTGCGCAAAGCGACCGCACATGGCGTCTCAGCCGCGCCGCAGCTTGACGGCCGGCCGGGCGGGCCGCAGGGTCGGGGGCATGGACCGGGAGATCATGCGCCATCGTCGCGCCCTGCGCTCCGCCTGTCAACGCGGCGCGGCCTTGATCGTCGCCGCGGTCCTGATGCTGCCCGAGGCGGCGCTGCCCCAGTCCGCCTGCCGCACCGATGCGCTCGGCACCACCGTCTGCGGCACGCCGCCCCCGGTCCGGCCGCGCGCCCGCCCCCTCGTCGACGACCGCACCCACGGCCTCGACCGGGTGATGCCGCCGCCCTCGGCCGGCTCGGCGAGCCCCGAGGTCATCCCCGGCCGGCGGACGAACACCTTCGGGCGCACCATCCTCAGCCCCGGCGAGACCGGCAGCCGGGGCCGCTGCCGCACCGACACGCTGGGCAACCTGCGCTGCCCCTGAGGGTCCGGCCCGGGACCGGACAAGGCGAGGCGCTGCCTCGCCCCGGTCCATGGCCGGAGCGCGTGAGCGCGGAGGCCGTCCCCTTCCTCAATGGAGGGCACGCACACCGGGGATCGTGGCGCGGCTGCCTGGCGGGCGCGGAACGCGCCTGCCGGGGGCAGGCAGGCGCGTCACGATTTGCCACAGGTCAAATCGTGCAGGGAAAGCCCTCCCAGCCGCGACCGACTCTCTACAGCCTCACTCCACCCGGGCGATGCGCCCGTCGAGATAGGGCTCGTAGCCCTGGTTCTCGACCAGATAGTCGATCAGCACGAGCTCCAGCCCCGGCCCGAAATCATAGACGTCGGTCGCCTGATCGCGGAAGGCGGCATAGCCGTCGCCGCCGCGCCGCATGAAGTCGTTGGTGACCGCCGAATAGACCTTCTCGGGATCGAGCGGCACCCACGCCCCGTCCTCGTCGACCAGCACCTCCACGATCCGCAAACCCGGCTCCGCGCTCGGATCCCAGGTGAACTTCATCCCCGCAACCTGCGGGAAGCGCCCCGCGCCCTCCTCGACCGCGCTCACCCCGTTCTCGAGGCTTTCCAGAAGCGCCGCCCCGGTGATCCGGAAGGTCGCCAGCGTGTTCTGGAACGGTAGCACCGCCACGATCGCGCCCTTGTTCACCTCGCCGCCCTGGATCGAGGCGCGCAGGCCCCCGCCGTTCTGGATGGCCATGGTGACGCCCTGCCCCTTCACCCGCTCGAGCATCGCGTCGGCCACGAGATTGCCCATCTCGCATTCGACCGCGCGGCAGCTCTCGCGGGTGCCGTCGATGTCGGCCGCGACCTGGGCGACGACCTCGGCCATCGCTTCCTCGATCGGCCCGCCGAGCGCGTCGACCCGCGCCAGCACCGCCGCATCGGGCGCCACACCCGCATCGAGCAGGATCGTGTCGCCCACCGCCTCGGTGACATGGCCCGCGTCGTCGAAGGTGAGCGTCAGATGGCCGAGATACTTGGAATAGGCGCCGGCTTGCACGATCGGCACGTCATTGACCACGTGCGGATAGGCATAGGCCGCCCCCTCGAGCGTGTTCGAGAAGAGCGTGTGGCTGTGGCCGCCGACGATCGCATCGACCCCTTCGAGCGCCTCGGCGAGCGCGATGTCGGGCACGGCGCCGAGATGGCTCAGCACGACGATCTTGTCGATCCCCTCGGCGGTCAGCTCGGCCGCCTTGGCGTTCAGATAGTCGGCCGGGTCGCGGAAGACCACCGCTGGCCCCGGCGACGAGATGTCGACCGTGTCGGGCGTGGTGGTGCCGATCAGCGCCACCTTCTCGCCGCCGATCTCCAGCACCAGATGCTCGACCGGCTTGCCGGCGAGATCGTTGTCGGCCGAGACGTCGACACTGCCCGAGATGACGGGGAAGTCGAGCGCCTCGACGAACGCGGCGAGCGGCCCGGAGCCGAGGTTGAACTCGTGGTTGCCGAAGACCATGGCGTCGAAGCCGATGAGGTTCATCATCTCGGCCTCGGCCTGGCCCGAATAGGTCGTGAAGAACAGCGAGCCCTGGAACTGGTCGCCCGCGTCCACCACGATCACGTTCTCGCCCGCCGCCCGCAGCTCGTCGCGCAGCGCGTTCACCGCCGTCGCGACCCGCGCCGCCCCGCCGAAGCACTTGCCCTCGGCCTCGTCAGCATCCGAGCAGGTGGCGTCGAAGGCGTTGATCGACTGCACGCGGCTGTGGAAGTCGTTGATATGGAGGATGTGCAGGGTGAAGGCCTGGGCCGATCCGGCGGCCATGACCAGGGCACCGGACGACATGAGCAGGGCACGAATCGGCATCGGCGGTCTCCATGATTGCGGTCGGGTCCAGTCTCGCGGAAAATCATGACAGCCCCGCGACCGCTTTGCCAAGTGGTTCGGGTGGTGGGGTGGCCGGCCAGGGAACGGGAGGCCCCCACCCCCTTATATATTATGTGGGTGCGGTCCACTGCGCTTGCCCCTTCGCCTCAGAGAGCAAGCGTGCGCGGTAGCGCGGAGGCAACTATCCATGATCTTGCATTGAGAAAACAGAATATTATCGTTACGATGAAACCAGTATTGGGTCTTGGACGAGGGTTCGGCTCTGAAAGTCAGCTTGATCGATAGGCAGGTTCGCGATTCATTTCTCAGGGTAGCGGCCGGCATAGGGACAGCGCTCTCCACTTTCCTGCTTTTTGTGGAAATACCCAAGGACGGGAAGCTCTACTCACTCATATGTTTCGCCTCCGTCCTGATAGGCATTTATCTGGTAATCTGGTGGCGCGCCAATAGCCTGAAGGAGGTAACCATCAACATAGATGGCACCAAAGTTACAGTGAAGTCTGGAGATATTTTCAATGAATACGGGTTGAAAGCTATCGCTTTCAATGAATATTTTGACACCATCGTTGACAACAATCTGATCAGTGAACGGTCGCTCAATGGTATATTCCTAAATTCAAAGCTGAATGGATCTATTAGAGATCTAGATGCAGAGATAGAAAATTATCCGTTCGAGGAAGGAGAGATTGTAAGTCATAGAGTGGTTAGATCCGCCGGTAAGTCGGTGAAATTTAAACTCGGAACTATCTTTTTAAAAGATAATTTTATATTGACAGCGATGTCAAAATTCGAAGACAGCAATAGTGCAAAACTTACCATGCCTGAATACTTGGAATTCTTGATAAATTTCTGGGATAGGGTGAACAAAGTTTATGCACAACGCTCCGTAGTGACGCCAATATTTGGATCCGGAATCACCCGCATCCTTGGGCACAGAAACATAAGTGATGAAGAACTTTTGAAGATAATGCTGTGGACATTCCGTATCAGCGAGATGCGCTTCAAGCATCCGGCAAAACTCACGATATTAGTTCATGAGGAGAAAATTGGACAGGTAAATCTACTAGAACTTAAGTCGTTGAGAAACGGCGTATAAATTTAGTCGACTTACAAGCATGATTATGAACTATAATTTCCATATCTAAAATTGAGGCAATCATGGTAAATCGGACTGGAACATATGTCGCCTTTGACGGCCTAGGTCAAACAGATCCAACGAAATCAGATTTTCGATTTTACGCTACGATCCAGGGGTGGAGCGCCTCAAAGTACACAGAGTTTCGCCTCACCAATAGTCACGAGAAGGCAAGCGCCGTTCGGGACACCAGCAAGCTTGCCACCTTGCAAGCCAGCATCAGGCAGAGACTTCAGGCCTCCAAGAACATGTTGATTGTGCTATCGGATGACACACGCAAGAGCGGGAGCGTCCTCTCCTGGGAAATAGAGAAGGCCGTGGATATCTACGCCCTTCCTTTAATAATTGCGCATACGGGTTGTCATTCTGTAATGAACCCTCAAGCCTTATCAGGCCGCTGGCCTACATCTTTAGCTGCTAGATTAAATGACGGTTCAGCGAAAGCAATCCACGTGCCTTTCAAGCAAGATGCCATTTTCGACGCCATTCAACGCTTTACGGTAAATGGAGAGAGGTTAAAAGGATCCTTCACGCACTACACTGAATTGGCTCATCAACAGTGGGGCTATATCTGACAATCTCGCTTGGGAAGCTAAGTGGTCAACTTAAAATCAATTCAGATCTATTGGATAGGTGCTAACCATTTTTTTGTAGCCAGTCGTTTCCGCGCGCGTTTTTCCTTTTCTGGAATCACGCCCCATCGGAGCAACTATATTGTTTTGCCAAGGACTGCGGTATCGTCACCATTTTGTCGCCATCTCGCGTTTTTCCATGCTCCCAACGGTAGGTTCAATATGAATGATGCGCAGGCGACGGATGGCCGTTCTCGGTATGCCGCGCCGTAGCGGAATCTATCCCATTGCATGACCGGTAAGGGCCGAACGCCCCCCCCTCACCTTCTGTACGGTGCCGCTACCGCACTGAGCCACCACCCCACCCAATTCCTTACCCAACACCTGCCCCCAAACCGGCCGCAAGCCCCGGAGACCCCCTGCATCTGGTGGCCGAACGACACTCTGGGGGCCTGAATCCTGACAAGCGTTGACGCCGGGTTAACATCCTCAATAATATCTTTCAATATCAACGTATTATCTAGATTCGCACGCGTGCGAATCCGATCCCCCCCAAGGCCACCCCGCCCCCGTCGATTGACCCCGCGACCGGGACATGCGATCTCCGGGACACACCTCCCGGAGCGGACGCCAGCGATGACCCAGCCCCTCTCGAACTCCCAGATGCGCGATGCCGAGGCGCTGCTCCACCCCTATACCAACGCCGTGACCCTGCGCGAGACCGGCGCGCATATCATCGAGCGGGGCGAGGGCGTGCGGGTCTGGGACGACCGGGGCAGGCCCTATATCGAGGGCGTCGCCGGCCTCTGGTGCACCGCCCTCGGCTTCGGCAATCAGGAGCTGATCGAGACCGCCACCCGCCAGATGGAGAAGCTCTCCTACTACCACCTCTTCGGCGGCCGCAGCCACGAGCCGGCGGTTGAACTGGCCGAGAAGATCAAGGCGCTCGCCCCCGGCATGGCGCGGGTCTTCTACAACTCGTCGGGCTCCGAGGCGAACGAGACCCAGGTGAAATTCGCCTGGTACTACAACAACGCCCTCGGCCGCCCCGAGAAGAAGAAGGTCATCAGCCGGGTGAAGGCCTATCACGGCGTGACCATCGTCTCGGGCTCGCTGACCGGCCTGCCCAACAACCACCGCGACTTCGACCTGCCCGTCGACCGCATCCTCCATACCGCGACGCCCCACCACTGGAAGGGCGCCGAGGCCGGCGAGACCGAGGAGGCCTATTCCGCCCGCCTCGCCGCCGAGCTCGAAACACTGATCGAGCGCGAGGGCCCCGACACCGTCGCCGCCTTCATCGCCGAACCGGTGATGGGCGCGGGCGGCGTCATCATGCCGCCCCGCGGGTATTTCGAGGCGATCGCCGCGGTCTGCCGCCGCCACGACGTGCTGATGATCTCCGACGAGGTCATCTGCGGCTTCGGGCGCACCGGCGAATGGTTCGGCGCCCAGACCCTGAACTACCCCGCCAATTCCATGTCGATGGCCAAGCAGCTCACCTCGGGCTACCTGCCGCTCTCCGCCGTCGCCATCGACCGCGACATGGCCGAGGCGATCGAGGCGAATTCGGGCAGGATCGGCACGCTCGGCCACGGCTATACCTACGGCGGCCACCCGGTCGCCTGCGCGGTCGGCGTCAAGACCCTCGAGATCTTCGAGCGCATCGACATCCTCGGCCACGTCCGCCGCATCGCCCCGCGCTTCAAGGCGCATCTCGACCGGCTCGGCGCGCACCCGCTGGTGGGCGAGGCCCGCAGCCTCGGTCTCGTCGGCTGCCTCGAGCTCGCCCCTGGCAAGTCGCCCGCCGGCTTCAATCCGCCCGGCCGCGTCGGCGCGCGCATGAACCAGGAGCTGCTCGAACGCGGCGTGATCAGCCGCGCCATCGCCGACACGATGGTGTTCTGCCCGCCGATGGTCATCACCGAAGACGAGATCGACGAACTCTTCGCCCCCGCCGAAGCCGCCCTCGACGCCACCCTCGACTGGGCAAGGGCCGAGGGACTCATCACCTAGATCCACGCCCCGGAACGCAATCCATGAACCCGCTTCGCGGAATCGGGCTGAAGATAGCCTCGGTCATCGTCTTCGCTCTTATGATCGTTTGTATTAAAGCGAGCGCCCCCCAGGTCCCTCCCGGCCAGTCGGTGTTCTTCCGTTCGTTCTTCGCGATCCCGGTGATCGTCGCCTGGCAGATCTGGCACGGCGACCTGCGCAACGGCTTTCGCACCAACAACCTGATCGGCCATGTCTGGCGCGGCGTGATCGGAACCTCCGCCATGGGGTTCGGCTTCGCCGCCGTCGGCCTGCTGCCGCTGCCCGAGGCAACGGCGATCGGCTATGCCTCGCCGCTCCTGACCGTGATCTTCGCCGCCCTCCTCCTCGGCGAGAAGGTCCGGATCTTCCGCCTCGGCGCGGTGATGGTCGGCATGATCGGCGTCCTCATCGTCGTGGCGCCGCGCCTGTCGCCGGAGACCTGGGCGAGCGGCGGCAGCCTGCAGACCATCGGGGCGCTCTGCGGGCTCTTCGGCGCCCTCTCCGCCGCCCTCGCCCATGTCCTCGTGCGCAAGCTCGTGCACACGGAGAGCACCTCGGCCATCGTCTTCTACGTCTCGGTCTCGGGCGCGCTCATCGGGCTCATGACCCTGCCCTTCGGCTGGGCGATGCCCGACACCGCCGGCCTTGCGCTCCTGATCGGCGCGGGCCTACTCGGCGGCGTCGGCCAGATCCTGCTGACGATGGCCTACCGCAATGCCGAGGCCGGGGTGATCGCGCCCTTCGACTACGCCTCGATGCTGCTCGCGCTGACCTTCGGCTACGTGCTCTTCAACGAGGTCCCGACCGCCCAGATGCTCGCCGGCGGCTCGCTGATCGTTGCCTCGGGCATCTTCATCATCTGGCGCGAGCGCCAGCTCGGCATCGCCCGCGCCGAGGCCCGCAAGGTCACGCCCCCGCCGCAGGCGTGATCCAGCCCAGTCACTTGAAGGCTCGCGCCCCTTCTCTTTCTTCCGGCCAGAAACCTGGAGAGCAGTGCCTGGGGCGCGGGGGCGGCGAGCACCCCGCCGCGCGGGCCGAACACGGCCCGCGCCAGCAAAAGACCTGCGCGCACCCGCGCGCTCCGCATCGCCGCCAAAAAGGCGGCCCCCGCCGCGGGCCTGCACCGCCGCGCCCCGCCGGAATGCCCCATCCCGCTTGACCACGCGCCCGCCCTGCCCCAATGCAGGCCCATGCTGATCTACAAGGTACTGCGCGCTGACGAATGGGCCTCGCTGGAGCGGGACGGCACGACGCCGGGCGCGCCGGTCGACGTGGCCGACGGCTTCGTGCATTTCTCGACCGCCGGGCAGCTCGCCGGCACGCTCGCGAAGCACTTCGCCGCTGAGACCGGCCTCATGCTCCTGGCCGTCGACGCCGATGCCGTCGCGTCCGACCTGCGCTGGGATCCCTCGCGCGGGGGCGCGCTCTTTCCCCATCTCTACCGCCATCTCGCGCTGGCGGACGTCATCTGGTCGCGCCCGATCGGGACCGGTCCGGACGGGCCCGTCGTCCCGGAGCCGCTCGCGTGAGCGGCTTGCCCGGCGCGCTGGAGCGTCTCGGCCTCGCGGCGCTGCGCCGGATCGATCCCGAGACCGCCCACGGCCTCGCGCTCAGGGCGCTCTGCGCCGGCCTCGCGTCGCGCCCCGGCGAGATCACCTCGCCCCGGCTCCGCATCCGGGTCGCGGGGCTCGACCTCGCAAACCCGCTCGGCCTCGCTGCCGGTTTCGACAAGAACGCCGTCGCGGTCGCGCCCCTGCTCGCGGCGGGCTTCGGCTTCATCGAGGTCGGCGCCGCGACGCCCCTGCCCCAGGACGGCAACCCCCGCCCCCGGCTCTTCCGCCTGCCGGCGGAGCGCGGGGTGATCAACCGCTTCGGCTTCAACAACGAGGGCATCGAGGCCATCGTCCCGCGCCTCGCCGCCCGGCCCTCCGGCGGCGTGGTCGGCCTCAACCTCGGCGCCAACAAGACGAGCCCTGACCGCGCCGCCGATTTCGCCGCCGTGCTGGCCCGGGCCGGCGCCCATATCGACTTCGCGACCGTCAACGTCTCCTCGCCGAACACCGAGAAGCTGCGCGACCTTCAGGGCCGGGCGGCGCTCGCCCGGCTCCTCGAGGTGGTGATGGCGGCGAACGCCGCCCTGCCCGCGCCGCGCCCGGTCTTTCTCAAGATCGCCCCCGACCTCACCGACGCCGAGATTTCCGACATCGTCGAGGTCTCGCTCGGCGCGGGTCTCACCGGCATCATCGCGACCAACACCACGCTGGCGCGCGAGGGCCTGAGCGGCCCGCATGCGGCCGAGACCGGCGGCCTTTCCGGCCAGCCGCTCTTCGAGCGCTCCACCCGCGTCCTCGCCCGCGTCCATGCCCTGAGCGGGGGCCGGCTCGTCCTGATCGGGGTCGGCGGCATCGGCTCGGCCGAACAGGCCTATGCCAAGATCCGCGCCGGGGCGAGCGCCCTCCAGCTCTACAGCGCCCTCGCCTACGAGGGCCTCGGACTGGTGCCCCGCATCCTCCACGGCCTCGATGCGCTGCTGGCGCGCGACGGCTTTGCCTCCGTCGCCGAGGCGGTGGGAACTGCGCGATAGGCCGGCTTCGGGACGTTAACGAAGCTTTCCTAATGGTAAACCGTTCCGAATAGTCCCGTGAAATCAATGCCCTGAAAAATGGGCACGCGTGCCCACCCGTGCCCGGGCACACCCAGGCCCCTCGTGACGCGCCCGCCTGCCCCCGGCAGGCGCATCACGATCCCGATCGTCCCTGATCTCCATTGAGGAAGCGGACGGCCTCCGGGCTCACGCCCTCCAGCCGTGGACCGGGGCGAGGCAGCGCCTCGCCTCATCCGGCCCCGCGCTCAGTCCTTGTCGCCGGCGCTCCGCCCGAAATCGGGCGCGGGCGTGTCCTGCCCTGCCTCGATGATGCTGCGCCGGATCGCCCGGGTGCGGGTGAAATAGGCGTGGAGCAGCGCGCCGTCCCCGATCCGGATCGCCCGCTGGAGCGCGAAGAGCTCCTCGGTGAACCGGCCAAGAATGTCGAGCGTCGCCTCGCGGTTCGAGAGGAACACGTCGCGCCACATCACCGGGTCCGACGCCGCGATCCGGGTGAAGTCCCTGAACCCCGCGGCCGAATAGTTGATGACCTCACTCGCCGTCACCCGCCGCAGATCGTCGGCGACGCCCACCATCGTATAGGCGATCAGATGCGGCACATGGCTGGTCACCGCCAGCACCAGGT
>CAZESN010000101.1:5910-9993 GCA_964514775.1 uncultured Rhodovulum sp. | reverse complement strand
ACGGCGCGCTCATCCCCTCGATGCGCGAATACTACCACCGCTTCGGCCTCGACGCGGAAAAGCTCACCTCCGCCAAACCCGACGCCATCGTCATGCACCCCGGCCCGATGAACCGCGGCGTCGAGATCGACGGCCTGCTCGCCGACGACATCAACGTCAGCGTCATCCAGGAACAGGTCGAGATGGGCGTCGCCGTGCGCATGGCCGCCATGGAGCTGCTCGCGCGCAACCTGCGCGCCCGCAACGAGCCCGGCGGGGCGGCGGCATGCTGACCCTCACCAACGCCCGCCTCGTCGACCCCGAGGGCGACCGCATCGTCACCGGCGGCCTCGTCATCGAGCACGGCCGCATCGCCGAAGTCTTCGAGGGCACCCGCCCCGGCCTCGACTGCGAGGGCCGCCACCTCGCGCCCGGGATCATCGACATCGGCGTCAAGGTCGGCGAGCCCGGCGAGCGCCACAAGGAGAGCTTCCGTACCGCCGGCGCCGCGGCGGCGGCAGGCGGCGTGACGACCATCGTCACCCGCCCCGACACCGCGCCCGCCATCGACACGCCCGAGACGCTCGAATTCCTCCAGCGCCGCGCCGTCGCCACCACGCCCGTCCACGTCCTGCCCATGGCCGCCCTGACCAAGGGCCGCGAGGGGCGCGAGATGACCGAGATCGGCTTTCTCATGGACGCCGGCGCCGTCGCCTTCATGGACGGCCGCGCCGTGGCCGACACCCGCGTCTTCCAGCGCTGCCTTACCTACGCCGCCGGCCTCGGCGCGCTGGTGCTCGGCCACCCCCAGGAGCGCGCCCTCTCGGACGGCGCCTGCGCCACCTCCGGCCAGTTCGCGAGCCAGCTCGGCCTGCCCGCCGTCTCGCCGGTCGCCGAGCGCATCGGCCTCGAGCGCGACCTCGCCCTCGTCGAGGCGACCGGCGTGCGCTACCACGCCGACCAGCTCACCACCGCCCCGGCGCTCGCTTCCCTCGCCCGCGCCCGGACGGCGGGGCTCCGCGTCACCGCCGGCACCTCGATCCACCACCTCACGCTCAACGAATTCGACATCGGCGACTACCGGACCTTCTTTCGCCTGCGCCCGCCGCTGCGCTCCGAGGAGGACCGCATGGCCACCGTCGAGGCGCTCGCCTCCGGGCTGATCGACATCGTCGGCTCGTTCCACACGCCTCAGGACGAGGAGGAGAAGCGCCTGCCTTACCAGGAAGCCGCCCCCGGCGCCGTCGGCCTCGAGACGCTGCTCCCCGCGGCGATGCAGCTCCACCATGCCGGCCATCTGACGCTTCCCGCCCTCTGGCGGGCGCTCTCGCTCAACCCCGCGCGCCTGCTCGGCCTCGACGCCGGCCGCCTCGCCCCCGGCGCCCCGGCCGACCTCGTCCTCTTCGACCCCGACGCGCCCTTCGTCCTCGACCGCGCGCGCCTGCGCTCGAAGTCGAAGAACACCCCCTACGACCTGCGCCGCATGCAGGGCCGGGTGCTGCGCACCTGGGTCGCGGGCGCCCAGGTCTTCAACGCGGAGATGGACGCATGACGCTCGCGGTCACGGCGGTCCTCGGCTATCTCCTCGGCTCCATCCCCTTCGGCGTGCTGATCGCCCGCGCACTCGGCCTCGGCGACCTGCGCCGGATCGGCTCGGGCAACATCGGCGCGACCAACGTCCTGCGCACCGGCAACAAGGGTGCCGCCGCCGCGACGCTGATCCTCGACGCGGCCAAGGGCGGCGTGGCGGTGCTGGTCGCCCGGGCGCTCGCGGGCGAGGACGCGGCGATGGTCGCGGGCCTCGCCGCCTTCCTCGGCCATCTCTTCCCGGTCTGGCTCGGTTTTCGCGGCGGCAAGGGGGTCGCGACCTTCCTCGGCGTGCTGCTCGCCTTCGCCTGGCCGGTGGGCCTCGCCGCCTGCGCGACCTGGCTCGCGACGGCGGTGGCCTTCCGCTTCTCGTCGCTCTCGGCGCTGGCCGCGGCGGCCTCCGCGCCGCTCTGGTTCCTGCTCCTCGGACCGTCCGGGGCGGCCTGGCTCGGCCTCGTGCTCGGCCTGCTGGTGATCCTGCGCCACCGCGCCAACATCACCCGGCTTCTGGCCGGCACCGAGCCGAAGATCGGCGCGAAGGACTGATCCCCCTTTTGGACCGGATGAGGCGAGGCACTGCCTCGCCCCGGTCCACGGCTGGAGCGCGCGAGCGCGGAGGCCGTCCACTTCCCCAATGGAGGTCCCGCACAATGGGGATCGTGGCGCGCCTGCCTGGCGGGCGCGGAACGCGCCTGCCGGGGGCAGGCAGGCGCGTCACGATTTGCCACAGGTCAAATCGTGCAGAAAGAGCCGTGCCCCCTCCCATACGGAAAGGCTTTGCGCCTCACCCGTCCCCGATCCGCGCCCGGATCCGCCGCACCATGTACCACACGAGCGCCACCACCGGCACGGTCAGCCCGGCCAGCACTACCGCCTTCGAAAGGCCGAGCGCCTCGGCCGGCGGCGCCAGAACCCCCGCCACCAGCTTGACCCCGTAGTAGCTGATCGCCACCACCGACAGCCCCTCGACCGTCTCCTGAAGCCGCAGCTGCAATGCCGCCCGCCGGTCCATCGCGCGCAGGACCTCGACGTTCTGCGCCTGGTTGGCCACGTCGACCCGCGTCCGCAGCAGGTTCGCCGCCCGCCCCGCCCGGTCCGACAACTCGTCAAGCCGCGCCTTGGCCGAGCGACAGGTCCGCATCGCCGGATCGAACCGCCGCAGCATGAACTCGGCCAGGAGCTGCCGCCCGCCGATCCGCTCCTCGCGCATCACCTGGATGCGCTGGGCGACGATCGCCTCATAGGCCCCCGCCGCCCCGAACCGGAACGCCGCCGTCGAGGCCAGCAGCTCCAGCTCCGCCGCGATCTTCAGCAGCCGGTCGAGCGTCTCCGCCTCGGGGCCGCCCCCCGTCGCCATCGCCGCCACGCTGTCCGAGAGCTCCCGGTCGAGCCGCGCCACGGCGGTGGCCACCTCGCGCGCGCGGGGCAGGGTGAGCATCGCCATCGACTTGTAGATCTCGACCTCGAGCAGCCGCTGCACGATCCGCCCCAGCCGCCGTGGCCCGATCCCGGGCCGGCAGAGCACCGCGAACCGCGTGTTCCCGCCGGCGTCGATGCGGAAATCCCCCGCCACCACCGCGTCGCCCTCCGACACTCGCGCCACCGCGAGGCTCTCGGCCACGAACCACGCGGGCAATTCGCGCGCGAGCAGCGCCTCGATCTCGTCCGGCGCCGCCGCCTGGATCCAGACGAGGCACGAGGTCACCAGCCGCCCCGGCGCCGCCGCCAGCCAGTCCGCCGGAAAGAGCCGCAGCGCGTCGTCGCCGAAGGGCTCGCCCCGGCCGTTTTCGGCAAAGACCGTGTAGGTCACGAATTCGGTGTGCATCTCCCAGGTGAGCACCGCCTGCCCGACCTGCCCCGACCAGTGACTCGCGCCGGGCGGCGGATGCGGCGCGCCGTAGCGGTCGAGGAGCGCGATCAGATGGGCGCGGTCCGCCGCCCGGTCCCGCTCGGCGGCACCCTCGGGCTGCTTGATCGCGATCAGCGCCGCGCGCGACGGCGCGCGGAGGTCGGGAAACGGCCGGGCATGCAACTCGTTGGCGAGCTGATAGCGGCCGGGATAATCGTCCAGAGCGAGCTTGGGCATTCGGGCACTCCTGCCCGCGCATAGGGCGCCTTCGCCCGACCGCTGTCCACCGCCGCCGCGCCGCCGGCCCGCATGCAACCTCCGGGCGTGGTGCGCCGACCACAGCCGCGCGCCCGGATCATCCGCTGCGGAGTCTTGATCTGCCGCAATATCCTAACCACCGGACGATTCCGTCCGGCCCGATCGCGCTCAGCGCCGGCCGAACAGCCGCTCGATATCCGCGAGCTTGAGCTCGACCCAGGTCGGCCGGCCGTGGTTGCACTGGCCCGAGAAGGGCGTCGCCTCCATCTCGCGCAGGAGCGCGTTCATCTCGGCCGCGCCCATCTGCCGGCCCGAGCGCACCGACCCGTGGCAGGCCATCCGCGACAGCACCGCGTCCGGCGTCAGGCCCTTCAGTTTCTTCAGGTTGTCCACTTCGAACGACTGGATGA
>CAZESN010000101.1:0-5900 GCA_964514775.1 uncultured Rhodovulum sp. | reverse complement strand
CCGCGTCGATCCGCGCTCCCAGCCCGCCGGTATTGCCGCCGGTGCTTCCGTCGCCATCCTCAGCCAGCGCATCCGCGACATCACCGAGCAGCCGCGCCCCGTCGACCTCGCCGAGCAGCGCCGGCGTCTCGCGCAGGCAGATCGCCCCGCCGCCGAAGGGCTCGACCACCAGCCCGAGCCGGGCCAGCGCCTCCGCCGCCCCGAGGATGCGCCCGGCCGCCGCCGGATCGAGCTCGACGATCTCGGGGATGAGCAGCATCTGGCTCGCCACCTGTCCCTGCGCCGCCCGCTGGGCCTTCAGCCGCTCGTAGACCAGCCGCTCGTGGGCGGCGTGCTGGTCGACGAGCACCACGCCGTCGCGGGTCTGGGCCACGATATAGTTCTCGTGAAGCTGGGCGCGCGCCACCCCGAGCGGCAGCTCGTCCGCGGCGACCTCCTCCGCCTCGGCGGCCGGCGGCGCGAAAGTCTCGATCACCTCCGGCGCGTCCACCCGCGCCGACCAGCCGCCGAGACCGAGCGGGCGTTCCGCGAAGCCCGCCGCCCCCTGCCAGCCGCGCGCGGGCGCCGCCGCCAGCGGTTCTGGCCGGAAGGCGCCGAGCATGCCATGCCCGGTGCTGGTCGAGCCCCGGTGCCCGGCCTCGGCCAGCGTCGCGCGCAAGGCGCCGAGGACGAATCCCCGCACCATGCCCGGGTCGCGGAACCGCACCTCGGCCTTGGCCGGATGGACGTTCACGTCCACCTCCTCGGGCGGGCAGTCGAGAAAGAGCGCCACCACCGGATGCCGGTCGCGCGACAGCAGGTCCGCATAGGCCGCGCGCAGCGCCCCGATCAGCAGCTTGTCGCGGACGGGCCGGCCGTTGACGAAGAGATACTGCGCCACCGCCGCCCCGCGCGAGAAGGTCGGCAGGCCGGCGAGCCCGGCGAGATGCAGCCCCTCGCGCCGCGCGTCGATCCGCACCGCATTGGCGACGAAATCCGCGCCGATCAGCGCCGCGAGCCGCGCGTGCAGCCCGTCGAAGAGATCGCCCGGCGCCGCGTCGAGCCGCAGGATCTCGCGCGGGTTCTCCGCGAGGCTCAGGTCCGTCAGCCCGAAGGCGACCCCGGGCGCGGCCATGGCGAGCCGCCGCACCACGTCGCCGATCGCCTGTGCCTCTGCCCGGTCCGAGCGCAGGAACTTCAGCCGCGCCGGCGTGCCGGAGAAGAGCGCCTCGAGCGTCACCGTCGTCCCGCGCGCCATCGCCGCCGGCCGGACCGGCGCTGCCGTGCCCGCCCGCAGCGTGATCGTCGCCCCAGCCGCCGCGCCTCGCGCCCTGGATGCCACCGTCAGCCGCCCGACCGCCCCGAGCGAGGGCAGGGCCTCGCCCCGGAACCCGAAGCTCAAGATATTGGTAAGGTCGCTGCCGTCGATCTTCGAGGTCGCATGCCGCGACAGCGCGAGCGCCAGCTCGTCCTCGGGGATGCCGTGCCCGTCGTCGGCCACCCGGATCAGCCGCTTACCGCCGTCGGCATAGGCGATCTCGACCCGGCCGGCGCCCGCATCGAGCGCGTTCTCGACCAGCTCCTTCACCGCCGAGGCCGGTCGCTCGACCACCTCGCCCGCGGCGATCCGGTTGGCGGCGGCCGCCTCGAGCTGGCGAATCATCCGCCGAGCGGCCTCTATCTTGGGGCTCTCTGCATTCATGCCCCTAGGTATAGCACGGGCCACTGCGGCCCGCACCATGGTTAATCCGTCGAATGCAGGCCTTCCGGCCGGCCGACGACGACGAAGGTCAGCCGCTCGGGGTCGAGCAGACGCCCCGCCACCCGGGCGATGTCGTCGAGCGTCACCGCCTCCACGAGATCGTTGCGCACCTCGACATAGTCGATCCCCAGCCCCTCGATCTGGAGCGCCAGAAGCTGCCCCGCGATCTGCCCGTAGCCGTCGAAGCGCAGCGGATAGGCCCCGGTCAGATACCGCTGCGCCGCCGCGAGCTCGGCCTCGGTCGCACCGCCCGCCCGCATCCGCGCCCATTCGTCGCGCACGATCCCGATCGCCTCGCCGGCCCGCGCGTTCACCGTCGAGAACCGCCCGATCACCGTCGCCGCGTAGTCGCCGGTGGTGAGCCCGGTGTAGATTCCGTAGCTCAGGCCCCGCCGCTCGCGGATCTCCTCGGTCAGCCGCGACCCGAAGCCGCCGCCGCCCAGGATGTGGTTCATCACGAAGGCCGGAATGAAATCGGGATCGTCGCGCGCGATCCCCGCCTGGCCGAAGATCACCATCGACTGCGGCACGTCGAGCTCGATCACCGACACCCCGCCGTCGAGCGCCATCTCCGCCGCGCCCGGCAGCTCCGGCCCCCCCTCGGGCAGGTCGCCGAAGAGCCGGTCGAGCATCGGCCCGACCTCCTCGGCGGTGATGTCGCCGACCACCGCCACCGTCAGCCGGTCGCGCACCAGCGCCGCGCCATGCGCCGCCCGGATCGCCTCGACGTCGAGCGCGGCCACGCTCTCGGGCGTGCCCTCGACCGGGCGCCCGTAGGGATGGCCGCCGAACATCTGCGCGTTGAAGGCGCGCCCCGCCACCCGGCCCGGATCGGTCTCGTCGCTGCGCAGGCTGGCGACGGCCTGCCCCCGCACCCGTGCCACCGCCTCGGCATCGAACCGCGGCTCAACCAGGGCGCTGCGCAGGAGCTCGACCACCTCGTCGCGGGTCTCGCTCAGCATCTCCGCCGAGACCCAGACCGAATCGCGCCCGGCGCTGAAGCTCATCCGCGCCGCCAGATCGTCGCGCGCCTCGGCGAAGGCGGTGGCGTCGCGCGCCCCCGCTCCCTCGTCGAGAAGCCCCGCCATCAGGTTGACCACGCCGGCCTGCCCCTCGGGGTCGAGCACGGCCCCGCCGCGGAAATCTGCCTCGATGGCGATGATCGGAATGGTGTGGTCGGAGACCACCCAGGCGGTGATCCCGCCTTCGGAGGTCACCTCGGTGATCTCGACCGCGGCCCGGACGGGCAGGGCGGCCATGACCGCCAGCAGACAGACGGCAAGCATCCGCATCATCGCACCAGCTCCTCCGTCTCCACGGCCGCGGGCGCCGTCAGCCACCCGGTGACCGAGGCCTCCTCGCGGAACACCGCCCGCGCGGCCGCGGTGATCTCCTCGGCGGTCACCGACTGGAGGATCTCCGGCCAGGCCTCGACATCCTCGAGCGTCAGCCCCGAGGTCAGCGCCGCCCCGACCTGCCGCGCCCGGCCCATCTGGCTGTCGAGCTCGAAGATCTCGGCGGCCCGGACCCGGCCCCGCACCCGCTCGAGCTGCGCGGGATCCGGGCCTTCCTCGAGGAACCGCGCGATCAGCGCGTCCATCCGCGCCTCCGCCTCGGCGAGGCTCACCCCGGGCTTCGGCGTCACGTAAAGCCCGAAGGTCTGCGGATCGAGCCCCAGATCGGCGTAGGAGGCACCCGCGCTCAGCGCGATCTCCTCCTCGAGCTGGAGCGTCCGGCCCATCACCGAGGTGATGCCCCGCCCGCCCAGCAGTTCCGCCAGAAGCCGCAGCGCCGCCGCCTCGCGCTGGTCGCCGGCCCGGCGCACGGGGGCGAGATAGCTGCGGATCACATAGGGCATGCGCACCCGCGCGTCCTCCATCTCGACCCGGCGCGCGCCGCGATGGGGCGGCTCCTGCGGCCGCACCCTCGGCGCGATCGCCTCCGAGGCCGGGATCGGCCCGAAATGCCGCAGCGCCAGGGCCTCGACCTCGGCCGTATCGACGTCGCCGGCCACGATCAGGATGGCGTTGTTCGGCGCGTAATGCGCCCGGTAGAAGGCGAGCGCCTTTTCCTCGTCGAGCGCCGCGATCTCGTGCTCCCAGCCGATGATCGGCCGCCCATAGGGGTGGTTGAGATACATCGTCGCCCGGCGCAGCTCGCTGAACGGCCCGTCGGGGCTGCTCTCGACCACCTGCCGGCGCTCCTCGAGCACCACGTCGCGCTCCGAGAGGACCCCCTCGGCGCCGGGCGCGAGGTTGACCATGCGGTCGGCCTCCATCCCCATCACGAGGTCGAGCCGGTCGGCGGCGATGCGCTGGAAGTATCCGGTATAGTCCATCGAGGTGAAGGCGTTGTCCTCGCCGCCGTTCTCGCGCACGATCAGGCTGAACTCGCCGTCCTCGAGCGTGCCCGTCGCCTTGAACATGAGGTGCTCGAGGAAATGCGCGAGCCCCGACTGGCCGGGCGGATCGTCGGCCGCGCCCACCCGGTACCAGACCATGTGGGTGACGACCGGCGCCCGGTGGTCCTCGATCACCACCCCCTGCATGCCGTTCGGCATGGTGAAGGTGGTGATCCCCTCCGCCGCACGCAGCGGCAGGGCGGCCACAAGGCTCAGGACGAGGGCGGCGATCGGCACGCGCATGGCGGTCTCCTGGAAAGGCTGGCGGCAAGGTACCGACTGCGCGGACAAGATCAACCGGAGGGCACGCAAGCGTGAGAGGCTAGGCGGCGCCCTCGCGCCTCTCGTAGCCGAAGGCCTCGAAATCGCGCGCGAACAGCCGGTTGACCGTCCGGATCGCCTCCGGGGTGTAGAAATCGGCCATCAGCGCCCGGGTGTCGGTGCGCGGGCCGGCGCGCAGCAGCACGGGCTCGGTCGCCGGATCGAACACTCTCGCCACCACCTGCGCCAGGTCCTCGCCGAGGCGCTCGACCTTGCCGATGAAGTCGAAGCGCTCCGCCGGCAGCAGCAGCAGGTCGCTCTGCGGTGCCCAGTGCGGATCCCGGTGCAGGCCGCCGTCGTCGAGAAAGCGCAGGAAGTCGATGAACGCCGGCTCCGCCGTCGCGCCGCGCCAGCGGTGGAAATGCCGAGACTGCGCCTTGCCGCGCGCGATCTTGTCGAGATAGGCCGACAGCGTGCGCGCATAGGGATCGCGGACGAAGGTGAACTTGTAGGCCCGTTCGGCGATCGCGGCCGCCTCACGCCCGCTCAGCCGTGAGGGCCGCGGAAACGCCCGCTTCGGCTTCCGCTCGAAGGTGCGGCGATGGGGCGAATAGGCCGCGAGCGTCGCCATCACCGTCGAATTCGCGGCCTTGGGGATGCGGTTGTAGAAGAACCCGTCCCCCGGCGAGCAGGCGCCGCGCAGGTCGAGGGTGAAGAACCCCACCGGCCCGGCCCCGCAGGGAAAGTGCCGGTAGAAGGGCAGGGCCATGTCCGCCACCGCCTTCGCGCGCCGGTTCAGCACCCGGTCCGCGGCATGGAGATATGTCGCGACGGCCGCGCCGCGCCGGATGCTTGCGCTCACATGAATTCCCCCCGATTCCCCCGATATATGGCCTGGAATCTGGCGGTATTTCAAGGGATTGGCGGGTTTTCGGGCCTGATGATTCGTCACGCTTCCCCTGCCGGGCATTCACCCGGTCCGGAGGGGCAGGGGGGGAGGTATGGCGTTTCCGGCTACTGCTTCGGAAACGATCGCGCCTTCTTCTCCTTGCACGATTTGACCGTTGTCAAATCGTGACGCGCCTGCCTGCCCCCGGCAGGCGCGTCACGATCCCCGGTGTGCGCGCCCTCCATGCAGGAAGAGGACGGCCTCCGCGCTCACGCGCTCCAGCCGTGGACCGGGGCGAGGCAATGCCTCGCCTTTCCCGGTCCCGGGCGCACGACCTCACCGACCCGATCGACCGCAAGCACTACGACGCGCCGTTTGAGCGCATTTTTGAAAACCACAACGTTTTCAGATACATGCCGCCGGTGACACTGTGTCACCGGCGTCTCCGGCCTGGTGTCAGGCCACGGCGCGCGCCAGCGCGCACTGGTTCCAGAGCGTGCCGAGTGCGCGCACGAGCCGGTCGAGATCCTCGTCCGTATGGGTCGGCGAGGGCGTGAAGCGCAGCCGCTCGGTGCCCTTCGGCACGGTCGGATAGTTGATCGGCTGGA
>CAZESN010000100.1:0-10047 GCA_964514775.1 uncultured Rhodovulum sp. | reverse complement strand
CACGGCGCGGGCCATGATATGGGCGCAGTCGTGGCGGATGAGCTCGAGCGCCGGGGCCTCGTCCCTGGCGGTGACGATCGAGAGGGCGACGTTGCCGGTGATCGGCTGCGAGAGGTCGGCGAGCCGGCCGTCGATGGTGACGGCGAGGGCGGCCTTAGCGAGCGATTTCGAGATGTCGGCGGCGATCTCGGCGCCGGTGGTCCCCGCGGGGTAGCTGCGGACCGCGCCGTCGGGCAGCGTGACGGCCACCTCCTGCTGAACAGCTGATGTGGTCATCTCGCATTCTCCTGTGATTTCGGCGCCTACGGCACGCCCGGGTCTGAGGTTCGAGCGGTTTAGCGCCTGGCAGGCCCCGGTTCAAGCGTCGCGCGGTGACACAGTGCCACCGGAGGTAACAGTATGGTTTTGCTGTGGTTTTCTTTCGTTCATACTTCGTTCACCATTTGCGCGGCCGGGAAGGGCCGGCGGTGCGGGGGGAAACCGCTGGCCGTGGCGCGGGGGCTTTGCTAGGGGCGGGTCATGGATCACGCGATATTCGAGACGGCGGACGGGCGGCGGATCGCCTATCACCGGACCCCGGGCGCCGGGCCGGGGGTGGTGTTTCTCGGCGGCTTCCGCTCGGACATGACCGGCACCAAGGCGACCTGGCTCGAGGACTGGGCGAAGGCGCGGGGGCGGGCGTTCCTGCGGTTCGACTATACCGGGCACGGCGCGTCCTCGGGCGATTTCGAGGCGGGGTCGATCGGCGACTGGGCGCGCGACGCGAGGGATGCGATCGCGGCGCTGACCGAGGGGCCGCAGGTCCTGGTGGGGTCGAGCATGGGCGGCTGGATCGCGCTTCTCGTCGCGCGGGCCGAGCCCGGGCGGGTGGCCGGGCTGGTCGGCATCGCGGCGGCGCCGGATTTCACCGAGGACCTGATGTGGGCGGGATTCGGCGAGGACGAGCGGCGGCGGCTCATGGCCGAGGGGCGGCTGGAGACGCCGTCCGAATACTCGGATGATCCTTATACGATTACCGCCCGGCTGATCGAGGACGGGCGCCGGCAGCTTGTGCTGCGCGACCCGCTGCCGCTGCCGTTCCCGGTGCGGCTGTTGCAGGGAATGGCGGATGTGGACGTGCCGGTCGGGGTGGCGCTGCGGCTCGCGGAGCATGCGGATTGCGCCGATCTGCGGCTGACGCTGGTCAAGGGCGCCGATCACCGGTTCAGCGCGCCGCGCGAGCTTGCGCTGCTCGGGGACGTGCTCGATGAGCTTTTCGGGAGCCTCGGCGGGGCCTGACGCGGCTGCCGGGTGATCGGTTTCGGAGTGTCCTGTCCCACCGGGACCGGAAATGGCGAGGCACTGCCTCGCCCCGGTCCATGGCTGGAGCGCGTGAGCGCGGAGGCCATCCCCTTCCTCAATGGAGGGCGCTTACACTGGGGATCGTGGCGCGCCTGCCTGGCGGGCGCGGAACGCGCCTGCCGGGGGCAGGCAGGCGCGTCACGATTTGCCAACGGTCAAATCGTGCAGGGGCTAATGGCAGAGGATGGAGAGGCGTCGGGGGCGGGCGGTCTGATTCGTGGTGCCGGCCGGGCCCTGGGGTATCTGGCCGGACCGGGTGTCCCCGATCCGGCGGGCGGTGGATCCGGATCAGGCCTGCTGCGAGAGGCGGTGGATCTCTTCCTTGATGTGGAGCTTCCTGAGCTTGAGTTCCTTGATGTTCAGGTCGTCGGCAGCGGGGCTCTTCTCCTCCGCCTCGATCTGGTCTGACAGCGTCCGGTGCTTCTTGCGGAGCTCCGAAAGGTGGGAATCAAGGCTCATGCGCATCCTCCTCTTCGAACGGTTGCAACCCCTTCAGTAAACCATGGATTGTAGGACCTGTCACGCAAAGCGACGGTCGTGTGACACGGTCACCGGCAGGGTCGCGCCCATCGCGGGCAGGAGGCGGCGGAGGGACGGGAGCGCCACGCGCTCGGGGTTCACGAGGGTCACGAGCCCGCCGATCGCGATGGCGACGAGGCCGATGATCGCCGCCATGCTGAGCGACTCGCCGAACCAGAAGAAGCCCACGGCCATCGCCGTGATCATGTTGAAATAGAGGAAGGGCGCCAGGATCGTGGCATCCGCGCGCTGGTAGGCGGCGACGGTCAGGAAGTGGCAGATCGCCGAGACGCCGCCGAGTGCCAGCGCGCCGACGATGAGCGCGGGCGAGAGCGTCGGCAGGCCGCCTGCCAGCGCGAAGGGCGCGAGCAGGGCGGCGCCGAGCAGCGACTGGATCGCCAGCGTCGAGAGCGCGTCGGTCTGGGTCTTGGCGCCGCGGGTCGCGGCCAGATAGGTGCCGAGCAGCGCGCCGCCGAGCAGGGCGAAGATCGAGCCGAGCTCGATCCCGGCCTCGGGGCGCATCAGGATCGCCGCACCCATGCAGCTGATGGCCGAGCCGGCGAGGCGGGTGGTGGTCGGCGGCTCACGCCAGACGACGATGCCGAGGATGCCCGAGACGATCGGCGCGATCAGGAAGCCGCCCACGGCCTTGGCCATCGGCACCATGCCGAGGGCCGCGATCAGCGAGGTCATCGCACCCATGATCAGCGCGGTGCGCACCACCTGGCCGACCCGGTCGCCGGCGGGGATCGAGACCTTGCGGCCGGTGCCCTTGGCGATGGCGAGCGCGATCATTCCGGCGCAGAAGTAGCGCATGAAGGCGATCATCAGGGCCGAGTGCTCGCCCGACAGGCTCTTGGCCACGCCGTCGACGGCGGGCGTCAGCAGCATCGCCAGAACCAGAAAGCACACACCCGACTGCATCTCGCGATACTCCCGCAAACCCCGGGATCGACCGCTGTCGAGCACCCGTTAGTTGATAATTAACCTTGCCTACCACCTATGCGTGCATCCTGCAACAAGTCCGAATACATGATTTTCGACATCTGTCTGAGGATACGCGTGGCCTCTACAGTATAGTCGTCCCCATCGCGAAGATGAGTGTCGCCGGCGTGTAAGGTTAACGCGGGCAACAGCTTGAGGGGGCCTTTGCGGCTCTTGCGGCAGCGGAGGAGGATGCGCTCCGCGGGGTGCCGGCGCCGCCCCGCGAGGGGCAGGATCTCGGTGCTTCCCGCCCGCCCGGCCAGGGCGGCGAGGATCTCCGCCAGCCGCTCGGTGCGGTGGACGAGGGTGAGGTGGCCGCCCGGCCGGGTACGCCTGAGGCCCGCGTCGATCCAGTCGGCGATACCGGTGCCCGCGTCCTCGCGGTTGGCCCGGTCCCGGCCCGCGTCCCGGGCGCGTGTGGCGCCATCCGGAAAATAGGGTGGATTCATAAGGACATGGTCGAAGGTTCGCGCCAGAAGTTCCGGCGGCGGCCGGCGGATGTCGCCGGTGTGGACCGTCGCCGCGATCCCGTTCTCCGCGGCGTTCCGGCGGGCGAGCTCGGCATAGGCCGGTTGCAGTTCGAGCCCGTGGAGCGCGAGGTCGGGGACCCGCCGCCCGAGGCAGAGGAGCGCGGTTCCGACGCCGCAGCCGAGGTCGAGGGCGCTCTCGCCCGGGCGCGCCGGGACGAAGGCCGCGAGCAGCACGGGGTCGGTTGCGGCGCGGTAACCATTCCGGGGCTGCCAGAGGGTCAGGCGGCCGTCGAGGAAGGCGTCGCGGGTTAACGCGGCCTCCGCGCTTGCTGCGGTGCAAGGTGATTCGGTCGGGGCGTCTTCGGGGTCGCTCACGGGGCGGGGTCGCTCACGGGGAATGTCTCGCAGGAGGCTGCCCGAGCCTAGTGCGGCGGCGGGGCGATGTCATCCCGCGCACGTCTTTGCTTTCGCGCCTGCACCCGGTATGTTCGCGCCGATCCGGCTCAACCCCGTGCGCGGCGATCCGCGGAGGACCCCATGACCCAGCGTCTGCATCTCGTCTTCGGCGGTGAGCTGGTCGACCCCCAGGGCACCGAGTTCCGGGACGTGGGTGCGATCGACGTGGTCGGCATGTTCCCCGATTATGCCACGGCCTATGTGGCCTGGAAGGCGAAGGCTCAGGCGACGGTCGACCAGGCGCAGGTGCGCTATTTCATCGCCCATCTGCACCGGCTGGTCGACGAGGAGACGGCCGGCAGCCCGACGGTGGAGGTCGGCTGAGGCCGGCGGGCGGACCATGCCCGAGCCGAGGCGATCGCTCCTCCTGGGGCTCTATCTCGCGCTGTCGCGGCGCGCGGGCGGCTTTGCCCGCCGGCGGCTCGTGCAGCGCCGGGAGCGGGGCAAGGAGGATCCCCGGCGGCTCGACGAGCGGATGGGCGTGGCCTCCGTCGCCCGGCCCGGGGGGCGGCTCGTGTGGTTCCATGCGGCGAGCGTGGGCGAGGCGGCGTCGCTGCTCGAGCTCCTGCGCCGGATCCGCGACGGGCGCGAGGATGTCACCTGTCTGGTGACCACCGGCACCGTGACCTCGGCGCAGTTCCTCGAGGGGCGGCTGCCGGAGGGATGCGTCCACCAGTATGCGCCGGTGGATGTGCTGCCCTGGGTGGAGCGGTTTCTCGAGCACTGGCGGCCCGATCTCGCGGTTTGGACCGAGAGCGAGTTCTGGCCGGCGACGCTTTGCGCCACGCACCGGCGCGGGGTGCCGATGCTGCTGATCAATGCGCGCATCTCGCAGCGGACCTTCCGCACCTGGCGGCTGGCGCCGGGGATGGCGGAGGCGCTGCTCGGGCGGTTCGACCGGATCCTCGCGCAGGACGACCTCGCGGGCGAGCAGCTTCTGGAGCTGGGTGCCGATCCGGAGCGGCTGGAGGTGACGGGCACGCTCAAGGAGGGTGCCGCCCCCCTGCCCCATGACGAGGTCGAGCGGGCGGGGATCGCCGCGGCCTTCGCCGGGCGGCCGGTCTGGCTTGCCGCCTCGACCCATGAGGGCGAGGAGGAGATCGTGGCGGGGGCGCAGGCGACGGCGCGCCGCGAGCGGCCGAACCTCGCGCTGATCCTGGTGCCGCGCCATCCCGAGCGGGGCGACGCGGTCGCGGCGATGCTGCGCGGGCGCGGGCTCAGGGTGGCGCAGCGCTCGAAGGGCGAGGGGGTGGGCGACGACACCGAGGTCTATCTCGCGGACACGCTGGGCGAGCTCGGGATCTGGTACCGGATCGCGCCGGTCAGCTTCGTCGGCGGGTCGCTGGTGGCGGTGGGCGGGCATAATCCGTTCGAGCCGGCGCTGCTCGGGAGTGCCATCCTGCACGGGCCCTTCGTGCGCAATTTCGCCGAGGCCTATGCGCGGCTGACCGCCGCCGGCGCGGCGGTTCGGGTGCGCGACGAGGGCGAGCTCGCCCGGGCGCTGTCGCTGACCCTCGCCCCCGACCGGGCGGCGACGATGGCCGCCGCCGCCTGGGGCGCGGTCAGCGAGGGGGCCGAGGTCACCGATGCGGTGATCGACCGGATCGCGGCCCTTCTCGACGCCGGGCGCGGCTGATGCCGCGCGCGCCCCGGTTCTGGGCGCGGCCGCGGCAGGCGCCGGGGTGGCAGGCGCGGGTGCTGGCGCCGCTCGGCTGGCTCTGGGCGGCGGTGACGCGGCGGCGGCTCGCGCGGCCGCCCGGGGCGCGGCTGCCGGTGCCGGTGATCTGTGTGGGCAACCTGACCGCCGGCGGGGCGGGCAAGACGCCCACGGTGATCGCGCTCATCGAGCGGCTGAAGGCGCGCGGGCGCGACGTGCATGTGATCTCGCGCGGGTATGGCGGGTCGCTGGCCGGGCCGGTGCGGGTGGACCCCAGGCGCCACGACGCGGCGGAGGTGGGCGACGAGCCGCTGCTGATCGCCGCCTTCGCGCCGGTCTGGGTTGCCCGGGACCGGGCGGCGGCCGGGCGGGCGGCGGTCGCCGCCGGAGCCGGGGTGGTGGTGATGGACGACGGGTTCCAGAACCCCGCGCTCGCCAAGGATCTCTCGATCGTCGTCGTCGACGCGGGCTACGGGTTCGGGAACGGGCGGGTGATGCCGGCCGGGCCGCTGCGCGAGCCGGTGGCCGAGGGGCTCGCCCGCGCGGGGCTGGTGCTGGCGATCGGGCCGGAGCCTGCCCGCGTGGCGCTGGCGGCCGAATGGCCGGAGATCGGCGCGCGGCCGGTGGCGGGGGCGGATATCGTGCCGCTGCGGACCGGGATGGACTGGCAGGGGCTGCGGGCGCTCGCCTTCGCGGGCATCGGGCGGCCGGAGAAGTTCTTCGCCAGCCTGCGCGGGCTCGGGGTCGAGCTTGTCGGCACCCATGCGGCGGCGGATCACGCGCCCTATGCGCGGGCGTTGCTCGGCCGGCTCGAGGCGGAGGCGCGGGCGCGCGGCGCGCAGCTCGTGACCACCGAGAAGGACGCGGTGCGGCTGCCCGCCTGGTTCCGGCCGAAGGTGCTGGTCCTGCCGGTGCGGCTGGAGATCGCCGACACCGGCGTGCTCGACGCGGCGCTGGCGCTTTGCGATTGACGCCGCGCGGCCGGCGCGAGCATCCTCTGCGCCGGCACGGCACTATCTGGGAGGGCGTGACGTGAGCGATCCGGTTGAGGGCATGAGGCGATGAAGATCGCGGCGGCGGCCTATCCGATCGACTGGCACAACCGGTGGAACGATTACGTCGGCAAGCTGCGCGTCTGGGTGCGCACCGCGGCCGAGCAGGGCGCCGAGCTCCTGGTGTTTCCCGAATATGCGGCGATGGAGATCGCGAGCCTCGCCGAGGAGGAGAACGCCCGCGACCTGGCGAAGTCGGCGGCGGCGGTGACCGCGCGGATCGGCGACGTGGACGACCTGCATGCGAGCCTCGCGCGCGAGTTCGCGGTGCATATCTGCGCGGCCAGTGCCCCGGTCCGGCGCGACGACGGACAGGTGGTGAACCGGGCGCGGCTGTTCGCGCCGGACGGCAGCCGGGGATTTCAGGACAAGCTGATCCTCACGCCGTTCGAGCGGGAGGACTGGGGGCTGGCGCCGGGACGGGAGCTGCGGGTCTTCGAGACGGCGCTCGGGCGGATCGGGGTCCCGATCTGCTATGACGGGGAATTCCCGCTGGTGGCGCGGGCGCTGGTGGCGGCCGGGGCCGAGATCCTGCTGGTGCCGTCCTGCACGCGCACGCGGGCGGGCTGGTCCCGGGTGCGGATCGCGGCAGCGGCGCGCGCGCTCGAGGGGCAGTGCGTGGTGGCGCAGGCGGTGACGCTGTCGGAGGCGGCCTGGCTGGCGGCGGCCGGGACGGGCGTGGGTGCTGCGGGGATCTATCTGCCGCCCGATGGCGGGTTGCCCGAGGACGGGGTGCTGGTGGCGGGCAAGGCGGACACGCCGGGATGGGTCTACGGCGAGGTCGATCTGGCGGCGCTGCGCGAGGTGCGCGCCTCGGGCGACGCGCGCAACGTCGCGCATTGGGGCGAGCAGGACGGGCGGCTCGACGCGGTGGCGGTCGAGGTGCTGGGCGCCGTGGCGGGCCCCGGGGATGGTCCCCGGGAAGAATGAGCGGCCCGTTGGCCGCATTCCATTTTCTCCCCGCCTGTTGGCGGGGCCCCTCGCACTGCCCGATAGGGTTTCTGCCAGTATGAGACCGTTTGCCGGCTGAGTGCACCGGTCGGCCGTTTTTCCGGTTCGCGGCCGGAGGGCGTGAACCGGGCGGTCGTCGCGGGGCCTCAATGCAGGTCACGATCCCCGGCGTTCGTCAGATCGGGCGGGGAAAAGGTCGTACGACCTGCCCCGATGCGATCAACCGAAACCGTGAGAAACCCGAAGGGGGGCGGGTCTAGCGGATCAGGATCGCCCGGAAGTCGTTGACGTTGGTTCCGGTGGGGCCGGGGGTGAAGAGGTCGCCGAGTGCCTCGAAGGCGGTGAAGGCGTCGTTGCCGGCGAGGAGGGCGGCCGGGTCGTGGCCGAGGGCGCGCAGGCGCGCGGCGCTCGCGCCCGTGGCGAAGGCGCCAGCGTTGTCCTCGGAGCCGTCGATGCCGTCGGTGTCGGCGGCCAGCGCCTCGATGCCGTCGAACCCGTCGATGCCGAGCGCGAAGGCGAGCAGGAACTCGGTGTTGCGCCCGCCGCGCCCGCCCTGTCCGCGCAGCGTCACCGTGGTCTCGCCGCCCGAGAGGATCACCACCGGGCGGGAGAAGGGGCGGTCGCGCAGGCGGACCTCGCGGGCGATGGCGGCGAGGACGCGGCCGACCTCGCGGGCCTCGCCCTCGATCGCGTCCGAGAGGATCACGGCGTCGATCCCGGCGGCCCGGGCCCGGGCGGCGGCGGCGTCGAGCGAGAGGGCGCTGGAGGCGATCACCCGGACTTCGTTGCGGGCGAAGACCGGGTCGGCGGGGTCGGGGGCGTCGGCCTCCGGGCGGTCGAGCTGGGCGGCGATGCGCGGCGGCAGGTCGATGCTCCAGGCGCGGACGAGGGCCCGCGCGTCGGCGCGCGAGACCCGGTCGGGGACGGTCGGGCCGGAGGCGACCTGGGCGGGGTCGTCGGCGGGGACGTCCGAGACGACGAGGCTGACGACGCGCGCGGGGGCGGCGGCGGCGGCGAGGCGGCCGCCCTTGATCCGCGAGACATGCTTGCGGATCGCGTTCATGGCGCCGATCGGGGCGCCGGAGGCGAGCAGCGCCGCGTTGAGCGCCTGTTCGTCCTCGAGCGTGAGGCCATCGGGGGGGGCCGGCAGGAGCGCCGAGCCGCCGCCGCAGACGAGCGCGACCACGAGGTCGTCGGGGCCGAGGCCGCTGACCGTGTCGAGGAGGGCCGCACTCGCCTCCAGCCCGGCGGCGTCGGGGACCGGGTGGGCCGCCTCCATCACCCGCAGCCGCTCGCAGGGCGCGGCGTAGCCGTAGCGGGTGACGATGGTGCCGGTGAGCGGGCCGTCCCAGAGCCGCTCGAAGGCGCGGCCGAGCTGGGCGGCGCCCTTGCCGGCGCCCACCACCACCGTGCGTCCGCGCGGGGGGGCGGGCAGGTGGGCGCGGAGCGCGGCCTCGGGGTCGGCGGCGCGGACGGCGGCGTCGAAGAGCGCGGCGAGCAGGTCGCGGTCGGCCGGCGCGGTCATCGGGCCGCGTGCCGGGAATCGGGGGACGGGCGCGCCATCGGGCGTCTCCTGCCTGGGGTCGGGTCGGCGGCGATCGTGCGGAGATCCCCCGGAATGGCAAGCAGAATCAGCCGCCGGCCTGGGCCGGCCCGCCCGGGACGTCGCATGGCCGCACGGATGCCCGCGGTGTTTGCAGACGCGTGCAAACATGCCAATATCGGCGCGGAACCGGCCCCGGGAGTGCCGGCTCCGGTTGACGTTGTGCGCCGCGACATATAAGCGCCGTGGCGGATCGTGTACCGTACGAGCCTGTGCCGGGAGAGCCTTGGTTCCCCGGCCTCGCCAGAGAGGGAGGCGGAGTTGGACGAGCTTCTGCGCAACTATCTCCCCATCCTGATCTTTCTCGGCCTGGCCATCGCCCTGGGGCTGGTTCTGCTGCTGTCGGCGCTCGTCGTCGCGGTGCGCAACCCCGATCCCGAGAAGATCTCGATCTACGAATGCGGCTTCAACGCCTTCGACGATGCGCGGATGAAGTTCGACGTGCGATTCTATCTCGTGTCGATCCTGTTCATCATCTTCGATCTCGAGGTCGCCTTCCTGTTCCCCTGGGCGGTGAGCTTCCAGCACATCGGCGAATTCGGCTTCTGGTCGATGATGGTGTTCCTGGGGGTTCTGACCATCGGATTCGCCTATGAATGGCGGAAGGGGGCGCTGGAATGGGAGTGATGCAGCCGTCCGCGGCGCTGGCCACCTCGGCCGGGCCGGACCGCGAGGTGACGACGCGCGCGCTGTCGAACGAGCTCGCCGACAAGGGGTTCCTCGTGACCTCCACGGCCGACGTCATCAACTGGGCGCGCACCGGCAGCTTGCACTGGATGACCTTCGGGCTCGCCTGCTGCGCGGTCGAGATGATGCATACCTCGATGCCGCGCTACGACCTCGAGCGGTTCGGGACGGCCCCGCGCGCGAGCCCGCGGCAGTCGGACCTGATGATCGTGGCGGGCACGCTGACCAACAAGATGGCGCCGGCGCTGCGCAAGGTCTACGACCAGATGCCCGAGCCGCGCTACGTCATCTCGATGGGCTCGTGCGCCAATGGCGGCGGCTACTATC
>CAZESN010000099.1:6117-10091 GCA_964514775.1 uncultured Rhodovulum sp. | reverse complement strand
ATGTTCTGGACGATCATGTCCACGTTCACCCCGGCCTCGGCCAGCGGGCCGAAGAGCCCGGCGGCTATGCCCGGACGGTCCGGTACGCCGATCACCGTGAGCTTCGCCTCATCGCGGGAATGGGCGATGCCGCTGACTACCCGTCTCTCCACGATCTCCTCCTCGTCGCAGACAATCGTTCCCGGCAGATCCTCGAAGCTCGACCGGACCTGGAGGCGCACCTTGTGGCGCATGGCAAGCTCGACCGACCGGGTCTGGAGCACCTTGGCGCCGAGGCTCGCGAGCTCCAGCATCTCCTCGTAGGAGATCTTCTCGAGCTTGCGCGCCTTCTTGGTAATGCGCGGATCGGTGGTGTAGACCCCGTCCACGTCGGTGTAGATGTCGCAGCGCTCCGCGTTGAGCGCCGCGGCGAAGGCGACGGCCGAGGTGTCCGAGCCGCCACGGCCGAGCGTGGTGATGCGGCCTTCGGGCGAAACGCCCTGGAAGCCGGCGATCACCGCATGCAGCCCCTCGCCGAACTTGGCGACGAGGCGCTCGGTCTCGACCATCTCGATGCGGGCGGCGCCATGGGTGGAATTGGTGCGCAGCGGCACCTGCCAGCCCTGCCAGCTCCGCGCCGGGACGCCCATTTCCTGGAGGGTGAGCGCCATCAGCCCGGCGGTGACGTTCTCGCCGGAGGAGACGACCGCATCATACTCGCGCGCATCGTAGAAGGCGCCGGTCTCGCGCACCCAGCCGACGAGCTCGTTCGTCTTGCCCGACATGGCGGAAACGACCACGGCAACGTCATAGCCGCACTCGACCTCACGCTTCACCCTGGCGGCCGCGTTGCGAATGCGATCGAGATCCGCAACGGACGTGCCGCCGAACTTCATCACCAGCCTCGGCATCGCCAAAAGCCCCCGCGCGTCAATCCGCGCCCTCTTATCGGGGCGCGGATGCCGCCGCAAGGCGCGCGTGGGGCCGATCAGCGCCGGCGGCCGTTCCCCGCGAACAACCCGCCGAGCACGAGGCCGATGGCGAGGCCGAAGAGGCCCACGGTCGAGAGGACGGTCGCGGTCGTGCCGGGGTTCTCGCGCGCGACATCGGCGGCGAGATGGCCCTGGCGGCGGACGCGGCGCGCCACTTTCGAGGCACGGCCCTTCATGTCGTCATAGACGTCCTCCGCGTCGTCGGCTGCGTCCGAGGCCTGTGCGGCGATGGACTTGCCGATCTTGTCCATCTCCTTGCGCAGATCGGCGATCTGCTTCTCGAACTCGGCGCGGGTGTTGTCGGCGATGTCTGCCATGCTGGCTCTCCTGTTTAAGTTCGGCATGACAACGGGCGAGGGCCTGTGTGGTTCCCGTCTCATGCGCGCGCCGTGTCGAGCGCGGCGGCGAGATCCCCGGCAAGCTCCCTCCGCACCCGCGCGGCCTCGTCCCGGTCCCGCAGCCGCAGGATATGGGCGGGATGCCAGGAGAGGAGCACCGGCCCACCGTGCAGCCCCGTCTCGATCCGTCCACGGCGCGGGCCGAGCAGGGCGTCGTCACCGGTCAGCGCCAGGGCGGCCGAGGCGCCGAGCGCCAGCGTGAGGCGCGGCCGGATGAAGGCGAGCTCGAGCCCCACCCACCAGCGGCAATGCTGGATCTCGCCCCGGTCGGGATTGCGGTGCAGGCGCCGCTTGCCCCTCGGCTCGAACTTGAAGTGCTTGACCGCATTGGTGAGCCAGAGCCGGGCCGGGTCCCCGCCCGCCTCGGCGATCATGCCGCGCAGGAGCTCACCCGCCGGCCCGACGAACGGCCGGCCGGCGAGGTCCTCGGCATCGCCGGGCTGCTCGCCGACGATCATCAGGGACGCGTCCGCCGCCCCCTCGCCCCAGACGGTCCCGGTCGCCGCCTCGCAGAGCGCGCAGCGCCGGCAGTGGCGCGCCGCCGCGCCGGCCTCCGCCAGCGTCTCCGGCAGCTCGGGCGCCTGCGGCATCGCCGCGCGGTAACGGGTCGAGACGGCCGCCGCCCCCGGACGCGGCGGGCTGGCGCCGGCGGCGCGCATGCGCTCGACCCGCGCCTCGGCGTCGCGCAGCATCGCCGGGATCAGCCGGGTCTCGGGCAGGTTTCGCCAGTATTTCTTGGGCATCTCCGAGCGCATGGCATCGAGCTTGATGCGCGCCGGGTTGAAGATATTGGCGAAATAGGTGTCCCAGAGCGCCTCGGACGCATCCTCGGGCAGGTCCGGCCGGGTGCCGCCCGCCTCGAAGCGCAGCCTGCCGTCGCGGAAATGCGCCGAAAGCCCGGGCGTGACGATCGACCAGTCCATGTCCGCGAACCGCCGGACGAAGAACCCGCTGCCGGGCTCGAGCGTGTTGTGCGACGGCTCGAACCATGCCGCGAACCGCCGGCGCGGGCCGTCCTGCGGCAGTTCGCGAAACCGCACGAAAGCGTGCATCTTGTGGATGTCACGCCCCACCGCCCTGGCGAGCAGGTTCAGCCGCCGTCCCAGCGGATCAGCCGGCGAGAGCGGGGCGCCCGCCCTGCGGTCGAGACGCCAGAGCGCCTCGTAGAGCAGCGCGAACCGCTCGGGCGCCGAATGCCAGGCCACCGACCCCGCGAGCCGCAGGAAACCCTGTGGAACCCGCACCTCGCGCGGCCCCGGCCCCTCCGGCAGCGGCGCGGCGGCGAAAAGCCCGCCGGTATCGCCGTGATCGCCGACATGCCAGTCGACCCGCTCGGGCGCGATACCATGCCCGATCGCCCGCCGCGCCGCCGCGCGCCAGGCCTCGAACGTGCCGCGCGGGGGGAGCGCGACCACGTGGCTCACGGCCCCCGCCCCCGCCCGACGGCTGACGCAGCCGGCAACGACTTGACCATCAGCGAGATGCCACCCGCCTCCGGCGACCATGCCCCTCGGCAGCCTCGCAGACCCGGCATCACAGGAGGCTGGGCTGCCGGGGCGCCGGCGCGAGCCGCGCGCGCAGGTCGGCGCTGTCGGTCATGCCCCGCGGGCTCCAGCCCGGCATCGTCACGAAGGCCCGCGCCTTCTTCATCGGCGCCCCCATCCGCGCGAGATCCTCGTAGCGCAGGCCGCCCTGACGGCGGGCCGCCACGATCCGGTCGACCGTGCGGGTGCCGAACCCCGGGATCCGCAGCAGCATCTCGCGCGGGGCCCGGTTCACGTCGATCGGGAAAAGCTCGCGATGCCGCAGCGCCCAGGCGAGCTTGGGGTCGACCTCGAGGTCGAGATGCCCGGCCGTCGCGCCGCCCGCGATCTCATCGGCGGTGAAGCCGTAGAATCGCAGCAGCCAGTCGGCCTGATAGAGCCGGTGCTCGCGCAGAAGCGGCGGCTGGACCAGCGGCAGCGCCGATGAGGCGTCGGGGATGGGTGAGAAGGCCGAGTAATAGACCCGCCGCAGCCCGTAGCCGCTGTAGAGCCGGGTGGCGCTGGTCAGGATGGTGACGTCGTCCGCGCCGTCCGCCCCGATGATCATCTGGGTGCTCTGCCCGGCCGGGGCGAAGCGGCGCGGCCGGCGCCCGGTGTGGGTGCGGTCCTTCTTCGCCGCCTCGGCCTCGATGCGGACCTGGGCCATGGCGCCGCGTATGGTCTCCGGCCGCTTCTCGGGGGCGAGTTTGCGCACGCTCGCGTCCTGCGGCAGCTCGACGTTGATAGAGAGTCGGTCCGCCCAGAGCCCGGCCTCGCGGATCAGCTCGGGGCTGGCGTCGGGGATGGTCTTGAGATGGATATAGCCCTTGAAGAGATGCGCCTCGCGCAGGGTCCGGGCGATGCGCACCATGTCGGCCATGGTCTGGTCGGGCGAGCGGATGATCCCCGACGACAGGAACAATCCCTCGATGTAGTTGCGCCGGTAGAACTCGAGCGTCAGCGACACCACCTCCTCGACGTCGAAACGCGCCCGCTCGACGTTCGAGGACACCCGGTTGATGCAGTAGGCGCAGTCGAAGATGCAGAAATTGGTCATCAGGATCTTCAAGAGCGAGATGCAG
>CAZESN010000099.1:0-6107 GCA_964514775.1 uncultured Rhodovulum sp. | reverse complement strand
ATCCCGCTGCCGCCCGCCGACCCCAGCCCGCCCTTGCGCGCATCGCGCTTCTCGCCCCCGCTCGACGCGCAGGAGGCATCATATTTCGCCGCATCCGAGAGGATGGCGAGCTTGTCCCGAAGGGTCATCCTGGCCATGCTGCCAAGATTAGATGTTCACCTTGTGTTCGTCAATTCGCCCCGGAATGCTCCCGCTTCCGGACGATCGGTTCGGGGAAAGGTCGCGCGCGTCTTCTGTTTGCACGATTTGACCCGTGGCAAATCGTGACGCGCCTGCCTGCCCCCGGCAGGCGCGTTCCGCACCCGCCAGGCAGCCGCGCCACGATGCCAGTTGGGCGCGCCCTCTATGCAGGAAGGGGACGGCCTCCGGGCTCGCGCCCTCCAGCCGTGGACCGGGGCGAGGCAGGGCCTCGCCTTTCCCGGTCCCAGATGAAGGTGGAACCCACGCAATCAACCGGAAACAGTACGTTTCTGCGCGCTACGCCTCCGGCGGCGCGGGCCTCAGCGCGAGCTGGCTCGCCACCAGGATCGCCTGGGTGCGATTCGAGGCCCCGAGCTTGCGCAGGATCGCGGTGACATGGTCCTTCACCGTCTGCTCGGCGATGGTCATCTCATAGGCGATCTGCTTGTTGAGCTTGCCCTCGGCCATGCCGGCGAGCACGCGGAGCTGCTGGGGCGTCAGGTTCACCACCTTGCGCGCCAGCGCCGCCTCGGCGCTGTCGGGGCTCGCGGCGGTCTCGGGGATCCAGATCCCGCCGTCGAGCACCGCCTGGATCGCCTCGGCCACCTGCCCGATCGGGGCGGACTTCGGCACAAAGCCCGAGGCGCCGTAGTCGATCGAGCGCTGCACCGTCGCCGCGTCCTCGGAGGCCGAGACGACGATCACCGGGATCTCGGGATATTCCGAGCGCAGCATCATCAGCCCGATGAAGCCGTTCATCCCCGGCATGTGCAGGTCCATCAGCACTAGGTCCGGCGCGGCCCCCTCCTCGGCAAGCACGCGGCGCAGCTGGTCGTAATGCGCGCCCTCGAGGATCTCCACGCCGGGAAAGGCCTGGCCGACCGCCTGCTTCAGCGCCGAGCGCATCAGCGGATGGTCGTCGACGATCAGTATTTGCTGCGGCATCTCCCCCCCGAGAAGACCTGTTTTTCGGCCAGTATCGGAGGCAGGCCCCGGCGAGGCAAGCCCGCGATCGGCGATGATCGGCCAGCGATGGTTCACGGGACGCCGCCTCTCCAGCGAATTGACGCGGCCGGAGCGATCCGGCCGCGTCGCACACCGGGTCCTGAGCGGGAGGACTCAGTCCTCGGCGTAGATGTCCCGGTCCCTGGTCTCGCGCACGAAGATCATGCCGGTCACGAAGGTAGCCGCCGCGATGACGATCGGATACCAGAGGCCCGAGTAGATGTTGCCCGTCGCCGCCACGATGGCGAAGGAGGTCGTGGGCAGGAAGCCCCCGAACCAGCCGCTGCCGATGTGATAGGGCAGCGACATCGGGGTATGGCGGATCCGGGTCGGGAAGAGCTCGACCAGCATCGCCGCGATCGGCCCGCAGACCATGGTCACGTAGATCACCAGAATCGCGAGGATCGCCACCACCATCGGGGTATTGATCCGGACCGGGTCGGCCTGGGCCCGATCAGGTCGCCGAGCCGGCCGAAGAAGATCGCGCCGAACGGCCGCACCGCGAAACCGGCCGCAAAGGCCATCAGCGCGAAGATGAAGGCCGCGGTCGGGTTGACGCCCGAGAAGAACTGCATGGCGATGGCCGCCGACAGCGAGCCATGGAGATAGAAGTCGTACCATTCAAAGACGGTACCGGGGGAGGAAGCGAAGATGACCTTTCGCTCCTCCCGGGTCATCGGCCGGACGGTTTCGTCCCCCCGTCGCTGTGTATGCCATTCATCTCTCCCTGTGATTTTACGGTCTCTTGCCGATCTTCGCCGGACAGTCCCGCCTCCGGTGTGGTCGCGACGCAAGCGGGACTCCGGACCCTCGGAAATGACAGGGACAAAGGCATGAGGCAGCCCCCACATTCGTAGGCCAGACCTTGGTAGGGGGCATGCAGGCCACTGGAAGCGGGAGGCCGCCCGCGTGTAGCCTGATGCCGGAGCGACGAGCGAGGACGCGATGCAAGGCCACACGACCCGGGACCGCGGCAGGTCCGCGCCATGACCGCGCGGCCGGTGGTGGTCTGCCTCGGCGCCGCCCACTGGGACCTGCTGGCCCGCGCGGCCGCCCCGCTCGCGGCCGGGGCCGACGTGCCGGGCCGGGTGACGTCCCGCTCCGGCGGCGTCGCCCTCAACATAGCCGCCGCCCTCGCTGCGCTGGGATCCGCACCCGTTCTCGTCGCCGCGGTCGGCCGCGATGCCGAGGGCGACCGGCTGGCGGAGGCGGCCGCAGCAGCCGGGATCGCCACCGGGCACCTCCACCGCCATCCGGGCACGACCGACACCTATCTCGCCATCGAGACCGGCGCGGGCGCGCTCCATGCCGCCGTCGCCGACTGTGCCGGGCTCGAGCGCGAGGCCGATGCGCTTCTCGACCGGCTGGGCCTGGCGCTGGCCGCGGCCGCCGCGCTGGTGGTGGACGGCAACCTGCCCGAGCGGGTGATCGCCCGCCTGCCCGCCCATCTGCCGCTCGCGCTGGTCGCGGCGAGCCCGGCCAAGGCCGCGCGCCTGCGCCCCGCCCTCGGCCATCCGACCGCGATCCTCTACGCCAATCTCGCCGAAGCCGCCGCGATCCTCGACATGCCGCTCGCGGACAGCGCCGAGGCCGCCGAGGCGCTGGCGGCTGCCGGCGTTCCGGCCGCGCTCGTCACCGACGGCCCGCGCGAGGCCGCCTGGATGGCTGCGGGCGGCGTGATCCTTCGCCAGCCACCGGCCGTCACCGCGCTTCGCGTCACCGGGGCGGGCGATGCACTGGTCGCCGCCCACCTGCACGCCCGTCTCGGCGGCGCGAGGGCCGGTGACGCGCTCGACGCCGCCCTCGCCGCCGCCGCGATCCATGTCAGCCGGGAGTAGCCGATGACCAACCTGCCCCTCACCTTCTCCGACGAGGTCGCCCGCGCCCGGGACGCCGGCGCCCCGCTGGTGGCGCTCGAATCGACGATCATCACCCACGGCATGCCGGCACCCGCGAATCTCGAGACCGCCCGCGCCGTCGAGGCCGAGGTGCGCGCGGGCGGCGCGGTGCCTGCCACGATCGCGATCCTCGACGGCCGCATCCACGTCGGCCTCGACGACGACCGCCTTTCCGCCCTCGCGACGGCGCGGGGCGTGCGCAAGCTCTCGCGCGCCGATCTCGCCGTCGCGCTGGTCGAGCGGGCGACCGGCTCGACCACGGTGGCGGCGACGATGATCGTGGCCCGGCTCGCCGGGATCGCGGTCTTCGCCACCGGCGGGATCGGCGGCGTGCACCGCGGCGCCGGGACGAGCTTCGACATCTCGGCCGACCTCGAGGAGCTCGCCCAGACACCCGTCACCGTGGTCTCGAGCGGAGCGAAGGCGATCCTCGACCTGCCGAAGACGCTGGAGGTGCTCGAGACCCGCGGCGTGCCGGTGATCACCGTCGGCCAGGACGACTTCCCGGCCTTCTGGTCGCGCAGCTCCGGCCTGCCGAGCCCGCTCCGGCTCGACGACCCCGCCGACATCGCGCGGGCCCACCGCATGCGCGCCGCCCTCGGCCTGCCCGGCGGCCAGCTCGTCGCCAACCCGATCCCGCCCGCGGCCGAGATCCCCGCCGATGCGATCGCCCCGCATATCGCCGCAGCCCTCTCCGCCGCCGAGGCCCGGGGCATTGCGGCCAAGGCCGTCACTCCGTTCCTGCTCGATGCGATCGGCGAGGCCACCGGCGGCGCGGCCCTCACCGCCAACATCGCGCTGGTGCGCAACAACGCCCGCCTCGCTTCACGGATCGCCGTGGCGCTGGCGGACGGCTGAAGGCAGCCGGGCGAACCGACATGCGCTCCACCGACATCAACGGCATGACCAGACCCGCATCTTGCGGCACCCCGCCGCACCGCTAGACATCGCGAACCCACCAGGATCCGACCATGGCCAGAAAGCCCGTGCGGCGCGCGCCGCGGACATCGCTGCTCCAGCGGCTGCGCATGAACTTCCTGACCGGCCTCGTCGTGGTCCTGCCGGCGCTGCTGACGATCTATGTGGTCTGGATCACCATCGGCTTCGTCGACGCGCGGGTGATCCCGCTGATCCCGAGCCGCTACAATCCCGAGAACGTCTTCGGCCGCAACATCTTCGGCCTCGGCCTGATCGTCTTCGTCGCCTTCACGGCCCTGGTGGGCGCGATGACCAAGGGCTTCGTCGGCCGCCGGATCATCCACTACGGCGAGCTCGCGGTCGAGCGGATGCCGGTGGTCCGCTCGATCTACAACGGGCTGAAGCAGATGATGGAGACCATGCTCAGCCCCACGGGGAGCTCCTTCAAGCAGGCCTGCCTGATCCAGTATCCCCACAAGGACATGTGGTCGATCGCCTTCGTCTCGACCGAGGCCCGCGGCGAGATCGGCGCGAAGCTCGCGACCGTGGCCGACGACGCCATCCTCACCGTGCTGATGCCGACCACGCCGAATCCGACCACGGGCTTTCTCTTCTACGTGCCCCGGCGCGAGGTGATCATGCTCGACATGCCGATCGAGGACGCGGCCAAGCTCATCATCTCCGCCGGCCTCGTCCAGCCGCCCCCCGCGCCCGTCGGCGGACGCCCGGCACCCACGACGCCGCGCCGATGACCACCGCCGCGCTCGAGCGCCACCAGCTCTGGATCTATCTCGCCGCGATCGTCGCGGGCCTCGCCCTCGGCACCGCCGCACCGGCAGGCCGGCTCGAGCCCCTGATCTGGCCCCTCCTTGCCGCGCTGCTCTACGCGACCTTCCTCCAGGCGGGTCTCTCGCGGCTCGGGGCGGCCTTCGGCGACCTGCGCTTCCTCGGCGCGGCGCTTGCCGGCAACTTCGTCATCCTGCCGCTGCTGGTCGCCGGCGTCCTCGCCCTCGCACCCGCCGATCCCGCAATCCGGCTGGGGCTCGCGCTGGTGCTGCTCGTGCCCTGCACGGACTGGTTCGTCACCTTCACCCAGCTCGCCGGCGGCGATGCCCGCCGCGCGATCGCGATCCTGCCCGCCCTGCTGGTCGCGCAGATGCTGCTCCTGCCGCTCTGCCTGCGGCTCCTCGTCGGCGCGGATGTCACCGGCGTGGTGCCCGCCGGTCCGGTGCTCGCCGTCTTCATCGGCATCATCGCCCTGCCGCTCCTCGCCGCCCTCCTCACCGCGCGCTGGGCGGCGCGCCGCCCGGCCCGCGCCGCCGCGATCCGGCGGGCCGGCGCGCTGCCGGTCCCGCTTCTTGCCGGGGTGCTCTTTCTCGTCGCGGCCTCCCAGGTCGAGACGGTCGCCCGCGCGCTGCCGCTCCTGCCCGGGATCCTGCTCGCCTGCGTCGTCTTCCTGGCCGGCGCCACGGCCTCGGCCCTCGCGATCGGCCGGATCCTGCGGCTCCCGGTCCCGCAGGCGCGCACGCTCGTCTTCACCATGACCACCCGCAACTCGTTCGTGGTGCTGCCTTTCGCGCTGGCGCTGCCCGCCGGCTGGGAAATCGCGCCGGTCGTCATCGTCTTCCAGTCATTGATCGAGCTCTTCGCCATGCTGGCGATGATGTGGCTCGTGCCGCACAGGCTGCTCGTTGCCGATCCGGCCGGGACATATGGCGCAGGTCCGGGGAACGGGATACCCTGAGAGGCGGACGACAAGGGATGGATCACCTGTCAGCGGACCGTCACAAAGGACATATATGTCTGGCCGTGGCATAGCAGGAGCAGGCTCATGAAGATTGCGGTTCTCGGCGGCGACGGCTTTGTGGGCTGGCCCACCTCGCTGCATCTCTCCGATCTCGGGCACGAGGTGCATGTCCTCGACAACCTTTCGCGGCGCTGGATCGACACCGAGCTCGGCGTGCAGTCGCTCACGCCCATGGACTCGATCCAGGAGCGCACCCGCATCTGGCATCAGGAGACCGGCCGGCGGATCCATTTCCACCTGATCGACCTCGCCCGGGACTACGAGATCCTCAAGGCCTGGCTGGCCGAGCACCGGCCCGA
>CAZESN010000098.1:9878-10118 GCA_964514775.1 uncultured Rhodovulum sp. | reverse complement strand
CCTCCATGGCGACGTCGACCTGGCTGTCGAGGTCCCAGAGGTTGCCGGCGTCGATCTGGTCCTGGAGGGTGGTCATCTCCTCCATCAGCTCGTCCGAGTAGTCCTCGGCGACCTTCATCGCGACCTCGTTGTAGCGCTCGAGGAGGGCGCGCTTGGCGGCGACGCCCTCCATGACGTTGCCGCGCACGTCGAGGGCGGGGTCGAGCTCGGGCTCCTGGGGAAGGAAGCCGACGCGCACGC
>CAZESN010000098.1:0-9868 GCA_964514775.1 uncultured Rhodovulum sp. | reverse complement strand
GCGGATGTTCTCAAAGCATTTGCGGCCGCCCGGATAGGCCTTGGTGAGCTCGTGCATGTGGTAGACGTACTGGGGGGTGGCCATCGGGGACTCGCATCTGGGAAATCGGGGTCGCGGGGGGATGTAAGCCTTCGCGCCGCGGATGGCAAACGCCCTCAGGCGAGGCCCGGCAGCAGCGCCCGGAGGCCGGTGGTCAGCATCGAGATCGCGATCGCGAGCAGGATCATCCCCATCAGCTTCGACATGATGACGCGCAGCTTCGCCGAGAGCCGCGCGCCGATGGCGCTGGCAAAGAAGAGGCAGGTGGTGAGGATGGCGAGCATCACCGCGAGCACGATCCAGAAGGTCAGGCGGTCGGCCGCGTCCACGGCCTCGGCGCGGAACACCAGAAGCGTGGTGATGGCGCCGGGTCCCACGGTCATCGGGAAGGTGAGCGGGTAGAAGGCGTCGTCGCCGTGCGGCGTGCCCTCGTCGGCGGGGTCGCTCTCGCCGGGGGCGCTGTTGAGCATGCCGAGCGCGATCATGCTGAGCACCAGCCCGCCGGCGACGCGGAAATCGTCGACGTCGATGCTGAAGAAGTCGAGGATCCGCTGCCCGCCGAGCGAGATCACCACGGCGAGCATCGCCGCATAGCCGGCGACGGCGATGCCGGTCACCCGCTGCTGGGCGGCGCTGCGGTTCGCCGTCATCGCGAGAAAGAGCGGCAGGATCGTCAGCGGGTTCATGATCGCGAAGAGCGCGCCGAAGAAGCGTATGCCGAAATCTGGATCCATGGGGCCTCCGGGGGCCGCGCCCCGGCCTAGCTGGTCGGGGCGGGCAGGGGTACGATCGCGACCGAGCGGTTGAGGGGTTCGGCCACGCCGGGGCCGGTCTCGACCGGGAGGTCGGCGGCGTCGATCACGCCGGCGGTCTCGATCACGTCCGGCGAGAGGCCGTTCGCGACCAGAAACGCGGCGACGGCGGCCGCGCGCTCCTCGGCGAGGCGCTGGTTGAGCGCGGGGCTGCCGGTGCGGTCGGCGAAGCCGACCAGGCGGATGCGGGTGACGGGCATGTCGGCGAGCACGACGACCGCCGCCGCGGCGCGCGCCTGGGCGCCGGGGGAGAGGCGGGCGCTGCCGATCTCGAAATGCACCTCGGCGAGCGCGGACGTTCTGTCGGGCGTGGGCACGGGCGAGACCACGCGCAGGGCGATCGGCGTGGCCACGGGCACGGCCGCGTCCGGGCCGAGCTTCAGGGCGTCGAGTATGGCGCCGATCCGCACGGCCTCGGCCGCGGGTTCGTCGCGGAAGATGAGGATGGGCTTGTCGGCGCTGTCGGCGGCGGCCAGTACCGGCGCCAGATCGTTGCCGTGGCGCAGGGTCTCGACGTGGCCCTCGAGCCGCAGGATCTGGGCATCGCGTTCGGCGAGTTGCGCGGTCAGTTCGGCGACCCGGCGGCCGGTTGCCTCGTCCTGAAGCGCAAGGGCGCGGGCGGGGTCGCCGCCGTCGCGAAGCGCCCCGAGTTCGCCTTCAAGCGCCCTGCCGGCGACCTCGCGCTCGGCCACGGCTGCGGTCAGCTCGCTGATTCGGGCCTCGCGCTCGGCCAGGGCGACTTCGCCGCCCCGAAGGGTGTTGACCTGGTCGAGAAGGGCGCCGATCTGGGTTTCGCGGTCAGCCAGTGTCGCGGCGAGCTGTTCGATGCGGCCGTCACGCTCGGCGAGGACGGGCGCGAGGTCACCGCCGTCTGCGCGCAGCGCCTCGGCCTCGGCCTGTAGCGCGGCGATGGCTGCGTCGCGCTCGGCGATGGTGGTGTTGAGGGCGTCGATGCGGCCGCTGCGTTCCGTGATCGCGAGCTCGGCACTTCCGAGCAGCGTTTCCATTTCGGAGCGGATGCGACCGATCTCGGCGGTACGACCGGCAAGCTCGGCGGTGAGCGCCGCGATACGGGCATCACGTTCGGCCAGCAGGGCGGGCAGTTCGCCGCCGCCTGCGAGTTCCGCCGCTTCGGCCTGCAGGGACGCGATGAGCGTATCCCGCTCGCCGAGGGTTGCAGTAAGTTCGGCGATCCGGGCATCGCGCTCGGCGAGTACCGTGCGCAGGCGGGAGACTTCGCTCTCGCTTTCCCCGAGACGGGAGAGGAGGGTCTCGACATCGGTGCCGGTTGCCTGACCGGCAACTGCGACCTGATCGCCTGTTGTTGTCGGCAGCTGTGAATAGACGGCCAAGCCTATTGCTGCCGTACCGGCCAGAAGACCGGCAACGATTGCCTGTTTTCGCTGCATCCTGCCCCCTATTCCGAGGTATTTCTGCCCGATCGCTGCGTTAACCAAGCGTTAATACAATATCGCCTCCCAAGGCAAGAAAATCACAGGGGTTTTCCGGCGAGTGTTGCAAAAAGCCAGCGGTTTGCCGCCGACGCAGGCATCGGCGCCCGTCCGCCGGCCGGTGCGGGCGGCCGGCCCGGACGGCAGGTTGCACCCGGCGCGGCTTCGGGCTTAAGTCGGCGCAGCGGGCAAACGCCCGGCAGGATGCCAGATGTCGCGACCGGCACAGACAACCGACAGGCTTGACGACGCCGCCCGCGCCGGGTGGCTCTATTACGTCGCGGGCCGGACGCAGGACGAAATCGCCAAGGCGATGGGAATCTCGCGGCAGGCGGCGCAGCGGCTGGTCTCGCTCGCGGTGTCGGCGCGGCTGGTGCGCGTGTCGATCGAGCATCCGATCGCGCGATGTCTCGATCTGGCGGCGGCGCTGACGGACCGGTTCGGGCTGCGGCGGGCGGAAGTGGTGCCGACCGATCCGGGCACGGACGGTGGAGCTGTCGGGATCGGAGAGGCCGGGGCGGCGGAGATCGCGCGGTGGCTGCGGCGGGCCGAGCCCGTCGTGGTGGCGATCGGGACCGGGCGGACGCTGAAGGCGGCGGTGGATCACCTGCCACGGCTCGATTGCCCGCAGCATCGGGTGGTGTCGCTGACCGGCAGCGTCGGGCCGGACGGGTCGGCGGCCTATTACAACGTCATCTTCTCGATGGCCGAGACGGTCGAGGCGCGCCATTTCCCGATGCCGCTGCCCGTATATCTGTCGTCCGCCGAGGAGCGGGCGCTGATGCATGCGCAGCCGATGATCGCAGCGACGCTGCGGCTGGCGGCGGAGGCGGACGTGGCCTTCGTGGGCCTCGGCGAGATGGACGACGCCGCGCCGCTCTTTCTCGACGGGTTCATCTCGAAGGTCGAGCTTTCGGACCTGCGGGCGGCGGGGGCGGTGGGCGAGATCTGCGGCTGGGTGTTCGACGGGGCGGGCCGCCTGGTGGGGGGCGAGCGCAGCCAGCGCACGGCCAGCGCGCCGATCCCGTCGCGGGAGCGGGCGGTGGTGGTCGCCCTGGCCAAGGGGCGGCGGAAGCTGCCGGGTCTGCACGCGGCGCTGTCCGGAGGCCTGGTCAACGGTGTGATCACCGACGAGGCGACGGCGGAGGCGCTGCTCGGCGAGGCCTGATGGCTTTGTGTAGCAACCCGGGGCGTGTCCGCGCGTAGTCGGCCGCCATCTCGTTACATGCATGCGGAGACGTGACGGTGCCCGGCCGGGCTGGTGCCCGACCGGCGTCCGGAGGCTACTGCGCGAGGCAGGTGTCGACGTTCTCCTGCGTGCAGACGTCGAGGCCGGTGTAGATCGGGTCCTCGACGTCCTTTCCCTCGATCAGATCCTTGAGGATGAACATAGAGCGGTAGCCCATCTCGAAGGGCCGCTGGCCGACCTGGCCGCTCGAGAGGCCGTCGCGGAGCTGGGCCATCTGCATGTCGAGCGTGTCGGCGACGAGGATCGAGAGCTCGCCCGCGTCGAGCCGGTCCTTGTAGGGCTCGACCGCCTGGCGGAAGGCATTGTCGAACCACTGGGTGAAGGCGCCGGTCGAGATGAAGGCGGTCAGATCGGCTTCGCGCGCGAGGATGTCGGTGAGGCCCTGGATCGCGCGGTTGCCGTCGTCGTCGGTGATCAGCGGGCAGCCGGCGATCTCAGTCCAGCCGTTCTCGCCGGCGAGCGGATCGCCCGGCGGCACGCCGCCCGAGGTCCCCCCCAGCGTCTCGCGCACGCCGAGCAGGCGCTCGTTGTGGTTGGCCGCGGCGGCGCCGCCGGTCTGGAGGCAGAGCGTGCCGCCGTCGGGGTGGCGGGCCTTGGCAAGCTCGGCGAGGTTGACGCCGATGTCGTAGTTGCGTGTGCCGATGAAGGTGGCGCGGATTTCCTTGTCGGCCTCGAGGAGGTCGGCGTCCCAGGTCATCACCGGGATGCCGGCCGCAACCGCGTCACGCAGCGCGCCGGCCATCGCGGGCGCGTTCGAGGGCGAGACCGCGATGCCGTCTACGCCCTGGGAGATCAGGTCCTGGACGATCTGGATCTGCTCGAGTTCGGTATGCTCGCCGGGGCCGATGTAGAGGCACTCGATGGTGGCGTCGTCTTCCTGGGCCTTGTAGCAGCCATCGCGCGCCAGGTCGAAGAATGGATTGTTCATCGCCTTGGGCACGAGCGCGAGTTCAAGCGTGTCCTGCGCCACCGCCACCCCGGGCAGGGTGAGACCGGCAAGGACGGTCGCTGTCACCAGTCGTCTCATTCGGTAGTCCTCCCTGTTGGTTATTGCCTGCGGAAGACCGTCACGACCTCCCACGGTTGCGGATCTGTTCCAGAAGCACCGCAAGGATGAGGAACAGACCGACAAAGAACTGCTGCCAGAGCGCGTCGATGCGGGCGAGCAGCAGGGAATTGCGGATGAGCTCCATCAGCGCCGCGCCGATCGGGGCACCAAAAGCGAAGGCGACGCCGCCCATCAGGTTCGCCCCCCCGATGACGGCCGCCGCGATGACGTTGAGCTCGTAGGTGAGGCCGAGCGCGTTCGTCACCGAGCCGAACCAGCCGACCATCAGGAAGGCCGCGAGCCCGGCGCAGAGCGAGCAGATGACATAGACCGAGACGAGCACCCGCTCGACCGGGATGCCGGCGAGGCGCGCCGCGTGCATGTTGCCGCCGACGGCGAAGACCCAGCGTCCCCAGGTCGTGTAGCGCCAGGCCCACCAGAAGACGAGCGTGAGCACGGCGAGGACGAGCACCGGGCTGGGGATGCCCCAGAGGTTGCCGCCGCCGATCGCGGTGAAGATCGGCTGGTCCGGGCCGAAGTCGTGGATCATGCGGTTGTTGGAGGCGACCATGGCGATCGAGCGGGCCATGGCGAGCATGCCGAGCGTGACCACGAAGGGCGCCATCCGCAGATAGGCGATGAGCACGCCGTTGATCAGCCCGACGAGCGCCGCCGTCGCCATGCAGGCGAGAAACCCCGGCACGATGCCGAGGCCCGCCTGCATCACGAGGCCGGTGGCGATGCCGGCAAGCCCCATCAGCGAGCCGACCGAGAGGTCGATGCCGCCGGTGCAGATTACCGCGGTCATGCCCAGCGCCATGATCCCGAAGAAGGCGAAGTTGCGCGTCACGTTGAACATGTTGCGCTCGGTGAGGAACACGTCCGAGACGAAGGTCATCACGAGGCCGATCGCGAGGATGGCGATGAAGACCCAGAAGGGCTGGGTCCGGATCATCGCCTGGAGGCCGGTCAGCTCGCGGCGCCCGGTGACGGTCGCGTCGATGCGGGCGTGGCCCGGGTCGGTCGCGGTGTCGGTGTCGCCGCTCATGCCGCCTCGATCGCCCCCGTGATCAGGCCGGTCACCTCCTCGGGCGAGGTGTCGCGGATCATCTTGTCGGCGACCTTTGTGCCGCGACGCAGCACGGCGACCCGGTCGCAGACTCCGAAGACGTCCGGCATGCGGTGCGAGACGAGGATCACGGCGTGGTTCGTCTCCTTGAGACGGTGGATGAGGTCGAGCACCTCCTTGATCTGGCGCACCGAGATCGCGGCGGTGGGCTCGTCCATCAGCACGATCTTGGGGTCCGAGAGCCGGGTGCGGGCGATGGCGACCGCCTGGCGCTGGCCGCCCGACATCTGGCGCACCAGGTCGCGGGGCCTCGTCTCGGACTTGAGCTCGCCGAAGAGCTCGGCGGCGCGGCGGTTCATCGCAGCATGGTCGAGCCAGCGGACCGGGCCGAGGCTGCGCCGTATCTCACGGCCGAGAAATACGTTGGCGGCCGCGCTGAGGTTGTCGCAGAGCGCGAGATCCTGGTAGACGATCTCGATCCCCTTGCGGCGCGCCTCGACCGGGCGGTGGAACTCGACCGCCTCGCCGTCGAGGGTGATCGTGCCGCCGCTCGGTGGAAAGTTCCCGGCGATGATCTTCATCAGCGTGGATTTGCCGGCGCCGTTGTCGCCCATCAGCCCCAGCGCCTCGCCGCGGCGGATGTCGAGATCGACGCCGGACAATGCCTGGATGGCCCCGAAATTCTTCGAGACATCCCGGAGCGTGAGCACCGGCATTCGCGTCCTCCCCTGTCGCGTTACCACATCTGTCGTGCAGTCGTTCGCGGTGGGTCAGTAGCGCACAATCACGCCCCGGTTTTCAAGAAAATTCGGACGAACCGCTGATCAGTAGACGCTGTCGGCGCCCTCCCGCGCCGGTTCGGCCCGCTCGCCGAGGGCAAGGCGACAGGCCGCAACGGAGGCCTCTGCGCCCGCTGTCAGGAAGCGGATGTCGCTGCCCACAGTGGCGAAATCAAAGCCCCAGCCGGCGGCGCGGGCCGCGTATTCCGGCGTGCCGCAGTGGATCCCGGCCCGGATACCGGCGGTCTTTGCGGCGCCGACGATGCGGGTGATGACCTCGACCATCTCAGGTTCTTGGCGGTCGAATCCCGGCGCGAGGCGGCCTCCGGTGACCCCGAGCGTGAGGTCGACGGGGCCGATGTAGATGCCGTCGAGGCCGGGAGTGGCGACGATCTCGTCGATGTTGGCCACGGCTTCGGCCGTCTCGATCATGGCAAAGCAGACGAGTTCGGTATTGGCTGCCTCGAAATAGCCGCCGCCGGACACCAGGGCTGCGCGCGCGGGGCCGAAGCTGCGGGTGCCGTGCGGAGGGTAGCGCATGTAGGAGACGAGGCGCTCGGCCTCGGCGCGGGTGCTGATCATCGGGCAGATGATGCCGTAGGCGCCGGCGTCGAGCATCTTCATGATCGCGCCGGGGTCGAGCCAGGGCACCCGGGCCATCGGCACCGCGCCGCGTGCGCGGATCGCCTGGAGCATGGTCACTGCATCGGCATAATCGACGACCCCGTGCTGGAGGTCGACCGTGAGGCTGTCGTAGCCCTGTTCGGCCATGATCTCGGCGGCCAGCGGGCTCGCGATCTGGAGCCAGCCGTTCAGCGTCGGCCTGCCGGCCGCCCAGGCCGTCTTCAGGGCGTTCGGGGTCATCGGGAATCCTTTCAGGTCAGGTCAGGTCGAGGCGATCTCGTCGACCCGCACCATGCGCCGTTCCGCGATCGAACGGTAGGCCGCTTCGGCAAGGATGAGCGCCCGGCGGCCGTCCTCGAAGCCGACCTCGGGGGGCGTGCCGTTGGTGGCGGCGTCGACGAAGGCGTCGATCTCGGCCATGAACGCCTCGCGGTAGCGCTCGATGAAGAAGTGCAGATAGGGCTCGGCCGCGTCCGCCGTGGGGGCGCCGTAGCGGCGCAGCTCGTGCGGACGGCGGTTCTCGCTGCGCACCATGCCGGTGGTGCCGAGAAGCTCGACCCGCTGGTCGTAGCCGTAGGTGGAGGTGCGCGAGTTGTTGATGTGGCACTGGATGCCGCTCGACGTGCGCATCACGATCATCGCGGTGTCGTGGTCGTCGAGCTCATCCATCAGCGCGGGGTCGATCAGGCGGCCGCCGACCGCGAAGACCTCGACCGGTTCCTCGCCGAGCATGTAGCGCGCGAGGTCGAAGTCATGGATCGTCATGTCGCGCAGGAGACCGCCGGCGGACTCGTAGTAGCTGCGCGGCGGCATTCCGGGATCGCGCGAGGTGATGACGACCTGGTGAAGTTCCCCGATCTCGCCCATCTCGAGCGCCCGGCGCGCGGCGCGGTGACCGGGGTCGAAGCGCCGGTTGAAGCCAAGCTGGACCGGGATGGTGCTGCCGCGGATGGCGTCCGCGCAACGCTCGACACGGGCAAGCGACAGGTCGATCGGCTTTTCGCAGAGGACGGCCTTGCCGGCGGCCACGCCTGCCTCGATGAAATCGGCATGGGTCTCGGTCACCGTGGCGATGAGGATCGCCTCGGTGCCGGGCGAGGCGAGGAGTTCCTCGATCGAGCCGAGCGCGGGTACGCCCAGCGCGGCACCCACCTCGGCCGCGGCCGCGGCGTTCACGTCATGCACGGCGGTCAGGCGCGCCCGGGGGTGGGCGGCGATGTTGGCCGCGTGCATCCGGCCGATCCGGCCGCAGCCGAGCACGGCGATTCCGAGCATGGCGTCTCTCCCTGAAGGTTGGCCGGTCGGGCCCCGGCTGCGGGCACGAGGATCGTTGCGCGGGGCGGCGGCTGTCAATAATCTTCCGGCCCAGAGGCGCGGCCAGCGTCCGTTAGGGGGAGGACCGGGATCATGCCACAGGACGTGGTGCGCCTGACCATGGCGCAGGCGCTGGTGCGCTATCTCTGCCGTCAGTTCACGATCGTCGACGGCGCCGAGGTGCCGCTCTTCGCCGGGGTCTTCGCGATCTTCGGCCATGGCAACGTGACCTGCCTCGCCGAGGCGCTGGAGGCGGTGCAGGACGATCTGCCGACCTGGCGCGGCCAGAACGAGCAGTCGATGGCGCTCGCGGCCATCGCCTTCGCCAAGGCAAGGCGCCGCCGGCAGATCATGGTGGCGGCGAGTTCGATCGGGCCGGGTGCGACCAACATGGTGACGGCGGCAGGCGTCGCCCATGCGAACCGGCTGCCGGTGCTGCTGCTCGCAGGCGACACCTTCGCCAGCCGCCGGCCCGATCCGGTGCTCCAGCAGGTCGAGCATTTCGGCGATCCGACGGTGACGGTGAACGACGCCTTCAAGGCGGTGACGCGCTACTGGGACCGGATCACCCATCCCGAGCAGATCATCTCGTCGCTGCCGCAGGCGGTGGCGACCATGCTCGATCCGGCCGATTGCGGACCGGCGTTCCTCGCGCTCTGCCAGGATACGCAGGAGATCGCGTTTGATTATCCGGCGGCGTTTTTCGAGAAGCGTGTCCACGAGATCCCGCGACCCCGGCCCGATCGCGGGCGGGTTGCCGCCGCGGCCGCGCGGCTGCGCGCGGCGAAGCGGCCGCTCCTGATCGCGGGCGGCGGCGTGCGCTATTCCGGGGCCGAGGCGCGGGTGGCTGAGTTCGCGCTCATGCGGGGCCTTCCGCTCGTGGAGACGATCGCGGGCAAGGGCGGGGTCGTGCACGACCATCCCGCCCATGCCGGCCCCATTGGGGTGATCGGATCGACCTCGGCCAATGCGCTCGCGGCCCAGGCGGATGTGATCGTGGCGATCGGTACAAGGTTGCAGGATTTCACCACCGGGTCATGGACCGCCTTCGCGCCCGATGCCGAGTTCATCTCGATCAATGCCGCGCGCTGGGATGCGGTGAAGCACCGGGCGCTGGCGGTGAGCGGCGACGCGCTCGAGACGGTCGGCGAGCTCGACGAGGCGCTGGGGGACTGGCGGGCGGATCCGGGGTGGATGGAGAAGGGACGGGCGGAGTTCGCGGCGTGGAACGCGCTGCTCGACGGGGTGCAGGCCCCGACGAACGCGCCGGTTCCGACCTATGCGCAGGTTGTGGGCGTCGTGAACCGGATGGCGGGAGAGCGCGACCTGATGATCACCGCATCGGGCGGGCTGCCGGGCGAGACGGCCAAGGGCTGGCGGGTCCGGAGCCCCCATACCTTCGACTGCGAGTTCGGCTTCTCCTGCATGGGCTACGAGATCGCCGGCGGCTGGGGCGCGGCGATGGCCGATCCGACGCGCACCC
>CAZESN010000097.1:3036-10157 GCA_964514775.1 uncultured Rhodovulum sp. | reverse complement strand
TCCCGACGGCCACCAGCGCCACCGCGATCGAGACCCGCGCGCCGACCATGATCATCGAGAAGACGTCGCGTCCGAAATGGTCGGTGCCGAACCAGTGCGCCCCCGAGGGGGCCTGGAGCCGGGCCGGGATGTCGACGCCCGTCACCCCGTAGGGCGTCCAGAAGAACGAGACGAAGGCCGCCAGGACGAAGACGCCCGCCAGCGCCCCCCCGATCACCAGCGTGCGCATCAGCCCCGCCGCCTCAGCCGGGGGTCGACGGCGGCATAGGCGACGTCGACGAGGAAGGTCACGACAATGACCGCGAAGACGAGCACCATCACCACGCTTTCGACCACGATCAGGTCGCGCTGGCTGATCGCCTGGAACGCAAGCCGTCCGAGCCCGGGCAGGAAGAACACGTTCTCGATGATGATCGCGCCCGCGAGCAGGAAAGAGAACTGGAGCCCGATGATGGTGAGGACCGGGATGAGGGCGTTTCGCAGCGCATGGCGCCTGAGCACCTGGCCTCGCGTCAGCCCCTTGGCCCGCGCGGTGCGGACGAAGGCCTCGCCCAGCGTGTCGAGGATTGCCGAGCGCATGACCCGGGCGAGGATCGACGCCTGCGGCAGCGCCAGCGCGATCGCTGGCAGGGTCAGCGCCTTCAGCCCGGCGCCGAGCCCCGCGTTCCACCCCGGGAACCCGCCCGCCGAGAACCATCTGAGCCCGACCGCGAAGACGAGCACGAGCAGCATCGCGAACCAGAAGTTGGGGACCGCGATGCCGAGCTGGGTCGTGCCCATCACGCCCGCATCGACCATCGAGCCCCGCCGCGCCGCCGCCCAGATGCCGACGGGCAGAGCGATCAGCGTCGAGAGCCCCAGCGCGTAGAGCGCGAGCGGCAGCGACACCTGCAGGCGATCGAGGATCATCCCCGAGACCGGGGTGCGGTAGGCATAGGAGATGCCGAAGTCGCCGCGCAGCATCCCCGTCACCCAGTCGGCGTAGCGCGCGACCACCCCGCGGTCGAGCCCGAGCTCGGTGCGCAGCGCTGCGACGGTCTCGGGGCTCGCGTTCATCCCCAGCATGTAGGCGACCGGATCGCCGGGCACGACCTCGAGCGCGAGGAAGACGACGAGGCTCGCGACGGCGAGACTGACGGCAAGCGACGCGAACCGGGTCAGGAGATAGGGAAGCAAGCGGGATCCTTCGGCTGCGGCGCGCCCAACCTAGGCCCACGAGCGACGGAACGCCAGTGGCGGGAGGGTGCGGGCCGATTCGCCGGCCGCGGACACATAAGCGTCACAGTGGCATGTGCGCCAAGATCATTCTCCTCAAGCGTGCACGGCGTGCCGGAACATCGGTTTTGGGGCCTGTTTTTCATGATTAACGGGATCACGATCTCTTGCGCCTCTTCGGGAGGATGGTAGGATTTTCCTCCAATATTAGGAAATTTGCGCGGGACCCGGTTTTCTCCGGGACTGCTTGGTAGGGGTGGTTGAGATGAACAAGATGAAACTGGCACTGGCGGCCGGTATTCTGGCGCTGAGCGCCGGCATGGCCGCGGCGAGCCCGGTCTACACGCACACCGGAAACGCGCAGGGCGTGAACGTGACGATCAAGAACTGGCCCGTGAGCAAGCCCATCAACGGGAACACGGTCTATGCCGGTTCGTTCAACGTGAAGGACGACGCGACCCCGGCCAACAACTTCGCTGCATGGTGCCTCGATCTCGCCAAGACCATTGCCGTCGGCGATACGTTCAAGGAAACCAGCACGCCCTACAATTCGAACGCGCTGAGCCAGGTGCAGCAGGACCGCGTTCAGGGCCTCTTCGACGCGCATTTCGAGACGGCGAAAAGCAACGCCAACAGCGCGGCCGCCTTCCAGCTGGCCCTCTGGGAGGCCATCTACGACAATACCTTTAACCTCTCGAAGGGAAGCTTCGCCGTACAGGGGGTCTCCTCGACCATCACCGGCCTCGCGCAGGGCTTTCTGAATTCGTTCACGGCTGGATCCCAGGACAACTACGTCGTGTCCTACCTCCAGAATGATCGCAGCAAAGGCCAGGACATCGTGACCGCCTCGCCGATCCCGCTTCCGGCTGCGGCCTGGCTTCTGATCGGCGGGCTTGGTGCGCTGGCCGCTGTGCGCCGGCGGCGCGACACCGAGGCGTGAGCCCGGATCCGGCCCCGGGGGTCGGATAAATACCACGTGAAGACCCCGGAGGCGCCGATATCGGCGCCTCTTCCTTTTTTGGGACGGTGTTCTTGTGCGCCCCCACTACATGGTCCGGCCTTACTGTTGCCGCGGTTTACCTTGCCGGATCCTTTCATGGTTAATGAAGGCTTTACAACTTGAGGCGGCGGGCGTCGGCAGTTAGGATAAGTTCGGGTGATGGACTTTCGTGCTGTTGCTAGGGTCCATGTTCGAGGGGAACGAATAATGAGCGCGTTGAGACTGTGGCTCGCCGGCAGTGCTGTTGCCCTGTCGGCCGGTGCGGCCGCTGCAGGGCCGGTGGTCTATGAGGGCTGGGGACCGGGCATCGACAATTACACGGTCGCGGTGACGGCCGCGCCGACGAGCCGGGTTGGGGACACCCCGCCACCCAATGCGCCGCGCGTCCATTCGTTTGCAATGCGCGACAGCGAGAATGAGCTCGGCCTGGGAACCAACTTCCTTGCCTGGTGCCTCGACATCGTCAATCCGATGGTCGTCGGCTCGACCTACGACCGCTGGGCCGGTCCGGGAAATCCGTTCAACGAGCCCAACAAGCTGTCGGACGCACAGGTTGCCCGCGTGCAGGCCGTCTTCGACCTGAACTTCGCGTCGGTGATGGAAGACGGGATCAATGCAACCCAGCAGGGCCAGCGCCATGTCGCGTTCCAGCTCGCGCTGTGGGAAGCGGCCTACGAGGACGACGGCAACGACCTCTACCTCGGGGACGGCGCGCTGCAGATCGCGCCGCATGCCTACACTCCGGGTGGAGGAAAGGCAGTGATCGATCTCGCGAACAGTTATCTCGCCTTCACCCTCGGCCAGGTCGACCAGCTCTACAACCTGACCTTCCTGAAGGCCGACTATGAGGGCCATCAGGACCTCGTCACCGCCTCGCCGATCCCCCTGCCCGCTGCGGCTTGGCTGCTCATCGGCGGGATCGGGATGCTGGCTGCGACGCGCCGTCGTCGCGTGGCGACCAAGGCCTGATAAAAGATAAAGAGCGGGACGAAGTGTCGCCCCGCTCTTTCGGCCGTTTTTTCCTACCCGACCTTGACCAGATGTTCCGTTGTGCATGCTGAATGTCATGCGCGTTCGATGGCGGAACGGATTTCCTGCCGGCGTTTGCCGGCAGGATAAAGGTCACTCCGCCCAGTAGACGCCGGTCACGTCGTTCGCCTGGGTTGGCATGTTCTCCCAGAGGCCACGAAGACGGGCGTCGGCCACGCCGGTCTTGGCGAGTTGGAAGAGGAAGGCGTTTACCTGCAGTGCCGCAACCCGCTCCTGGGCGGCGCGGAGGATCTCGGACCGCTCGCCCGGATCGGAGACCACGTCGAGCCCCGCGATCAGCGCCCGCATCACCGGATCGTCATAGCCGAAGTAATAGTCGGGACGCGCATAGATCTCGATGTCCAGCGGCTCGGTGTGGCTGATCACGGTCAGGCCGAAGTCATTGCCGTTGAAGACCTGCTCGAGCCACTGCGCCCATTCCACGTTGACGATCTCGGTCTCGATCCCCACCTCCCGCAGCTGCGCGGCGATGATCTCGCCGCCCCGGCGGGCATAGGAAGGCGGCGGCAGGGTCAGCGTGGTGGTGAACCCATCCGGCAGGCCCGCCTCGGCCAGGAGCGCCCGCGCCTTCTCGGGATCATGCGCGGACCAGCCGGTCAGATCGACGTAGGCCGGATGGTGCGGCGCGAAATGGCTGCCGATCGGCGTGCCGTAGCCGAACATCGCCCCGTCGATCACCGCCTGACGATCGACCGCATGCGCGATCGCCTGGCGCACCAACAGGTTGTCGAGCGGCGGCCGGGCGTTGTTGATCGCGAGGATCGTCTCGCCCTCAGTCGAGCCCACGATCACCTGGAACCGCGGATCGGCAGCGAACTGCGCGAGGTTCTCCGGCGCGGGGAAGACCGGGAAGGCATCGATGTCGCCGGCCATCATCGCCGCGAAGGCGGCGGTCGGGTCGGAGATGAAGCGGAACGTCACCTTGTCGAGCCGCGCCGGCTCACCCCAGTAGTCGGGGTTGCGGACCAGCTCGATGCGGTCGCCCTGCACCCATTGCGAGAACCGGAACGGACCGGTGCCGACGGGGGCGGTCGCATTCGTCTCGGCGCTGGCCGGCGAGACGATGACTGCGTCCCCCCAGGCGAGGTTGAAGAGGAGCGCGCCCTTGGGCGCATCGAGTGTGATCTCGACGGTGCGGTCGTCGATCGCCGTCACCTCGGAAATGCCGGAGAAGAGCTGCTTCTGGGCATTGGTCGAGTCATCGGCCATCGCCCGGTCGAAGGAGAAGACCACGTCCTCGGCCGTCAGCGGCAGCCCGTCGTGGAACGTCAAGCCCTCACGCAGGGTGAAGGCCCAGGAGAGCCCGTCGGGCGCCACCTCCCAGTCCTCGGCCAGGGCGGGCAGTACCGCGCCGTCCGGCCCGAACCGCGTCAGCCCCTCGAAGACATTGGCATAGACCACCTCATCAATCGCCGCCGCCGCGCCGGCGGTAGGATCGAGGATCGGCGGCTCGAGCTGCATGCCGAGCGACAGCTCCGCCTGCTGCGCGGCTGCCGCGCCGGCCATCAGCAGGCCACCGCCAGCCAGCGCCAGGAAAAGTCGTCTCATTCCGTCCTCCACCGTCAGCCGGCCGGGTTCTGTCCCGCCGGTCGCTCCCCATCCGTGCCGAGCAGATCGGCGAGCGCGAGCGCCATCACCAATGCCGCGTCGACCATGTCGTCGACGCCGACATACTCGTCAGGTTGATGCGCAAGATCCAGTATTCCGGGCCCATACGCCACGCAATTCTTCAGCCGCCCGATCCGGTCGATATGCTTCTGGTCGTAGGTCCCGGGCGAGACCACGAAGGAGGGCGCCCGCCCGAACACGCGCGACACCGCTTGCTCGAGGGCCACGACCACCGGCGCATCCGTCGCCGTCATCGTCGGCTCGACCTCGTGCATGTCGCGGATCTCGAAGCCGAACGGGCCGCGGCGGGCCTGCGCGCGCTCGAGGACGCCATGGAACTCGGCCCTGACCTCGTCGAGCCGCTCCTCGGCCAGGAACCGGCGGTCGATGACCATCCGGCAGCTGTCGGGGACGCAGGGCGAGGGCCAGCCGGTGAAGCCGGGCTCGGGCTCCGCCTGCCCGCCATGCAGCGAGTTGATGTTGAACGTCGAGGCCCGGGCCGCCTCGGGCACCACGGGCATGGCGGTGTGCCGCCCGGCCAGCGCGGGGATGAGGCTGTCCTCGATTTCGGCGATGACCGCGCCCATGTGGCGCACCGCGCAATCCCCCAGAAACGGCATCGAGCCGTGGGCGATGCGGCCGAAGGTCTCGACCTCTGCCCACCAGACGCCGCGGTGGCCGAGGCAGATGCGATCCTTGTTCAGGGGTTCGGGGATGATGACGTGATCGACGCGGTCAGGCGCGAAATAGCCAAGCTGTGCCAGATGCGCGACGCCGCCGTAGCCGCCGGTCTCCTCGTCGGCGGTTGCGGAGACCTCGATCGCGCCGGGATGGTCGGGATGGCAGGCAAGGAACGCCTCGATCGCGATGATTGCCGCGGCGATGCCGCCCTTCATGTCGCAGGTGCCCCGGCCGTAGATCCGCCCGTCCTCCAGCGCGCCCCCGAACGGATCCCGCGTCCAGTCCCGCCCGACCTCGACGACATCGGTATGGCCGTTGAAATGCACGCAGGGCCCCGGGCGGGCGCCCTCGCGGCGGGCGATGAGGTTCCAGCGCGGGTAGCGGTCGCTGTCCCCCGGCGTGCCCTCGGCGCGGATGAATTCCGCGGTGAAGCCGAGCGGCACGAGGCGCCCGGCGATCAACTCGCAGATCTCGCGGTAGTTTTCCCCCGGCGGGTTCAGCGTCGGGATGCGCACCAGCGCCTGGGTGAGTTCGATCACCGCCTCGCGCCGCATCTCCACCGCATCGCGCAGCGCCTCGCCATTCCCGGTCATCGTCGGCCTCCTCCCCCGGAGCTTCGGCACCCCCTCGCGATTCGTCCAGCGCCCGGTCTCACAGCGGCTCGATGCCGGCCAGCTCTCCAGGCGGCAGGGCAGCGAGCAGCGCGGCCACGCTCCGGCCGAGCAGCGGATGCACCCAGTGCGGCGCGATCTCCGCCAGCGGACAGAGGACGAAGGCGCGATCCTGCAGCCGCGGATGCGGCAGGATCAACCCGTCCGGCGCGATCTCCGCCTGCCGCGCGCCGTCGAGCCCGATCCATCGCGCGACCGTGGCCCGGTCGGGCAGCACCGCGTCATCCACCGCCAGCAGATCGAGATCGCAGGCCCGGGGCACCCACCGGCGCCCGCGGCTCCGCCCCAGGTCAGCCTCGACCGCATGGAGCGCGGCCAGCACCTCGCCCGGCGAGAGTGTGCTCTCGAGACGCGCCGCCCCGTTGACGAAGTCAGGGCCGGAGCCTTCGGGAAAGGCGGGCGAGCGATACCACCTGCTGTGCGACACCACCCGCAGGCCGTATGCAGGCAGGGCGGCGAGCGCGGCCTCGAGGGTCGCCTGCGGCGACCCCGCGGGCGAGGTGAGATTCGCGCCAAGCGCGATCAGGATCATCCTCCGGATCCTCCCGTAAACGCATAACTTATTAGAGATCGAGCCGATTCCGCTTTCGCGACGAACGCATGAGTCATATAAGCGCATCCGGTCAAGGGGCAGCATCTGCCGGCCCTCGACGGACAGTTATTCAGGAGGAGTTTGGCGCATGTTTTATCGGGATGAGCGGCTTGCCCTGTTCATCGACGGCGCCAATCTCTACGCGGCCGCAAGGGCTCTTGGCTTCGACATCGACTACAAGCTGCTGCGCACCGAGTTCATGCGGCGCGGCAAGCTGCTCAGGGCCTTCTACTATACCGCGCTCGTCGAGAGCGACGAGTACTCCCCGATCCGGCCGCTGGTCGACTGGCTGAACTACAACGGC
>CAZESN010000097.1:0-3026 GCA_964514775.1 uncultured Rhodovulum sp. | reverse complement strand
GTGACCAAGCCGGCCAAGGAGTTCACCGACGCCACCGGCCGGCGCAAGATCAAGGGCAACATGGATATCGAGCTTGCGGTGAACGCCATGGAGATGGCGCCGCATGTCGATCACATCGTGCTCTTTTCCGGTGACGGCGACTTCCGTCCGCTGATCGAATCGCTGCAGCGCCAGGGCGTGCGGGTCTCGGTCGTCTCGACGATCCGCACCTCGCCGCCGATGATTGCGGACGAGCTGCGCCGCCAGGCCGACAACTTCATCGAGCTCGACGAGTTGCGCGAGATCATCGGCCGGCCGCCGCGCGGCGAGCCGGCTGCGAATCCGGTCACCGCCGACGAAAGCGACTGACGGGGCCGCGTCCGGGATGTCCGGGCGTGGCGGCGGAACCCGCGGGTCTGCATGGCCCCGGGGCCATATCCCATTTTATGGCTGCAACCCCCGGGCGGTCCGCCTATATGTTGGCTTCACGCCCAGAGCCAGCTTGCCGAGGTCCATGCCCCAGCCCCCTCTCACCCTCTATCTCGCAGCACCCCGCGGCTTCTGCGCCGGGGTGGATCGCGCGATCCGGATCGTCGAGATGGCGCTCGAGAAATGGGGCGCCCCGGTCTATGTGCGCCACGAGATCGTCCACAACCGCTTCGTGGTCGACGGCCTGCGGGCGAAGGGCGCCGTCTTCGTCGAGGAGCTTGACGAATGCCCGCCGGATCGGCCGGTGGTTTTCTCCGCCCACGGCGTGCCCAAGGCGGTGCCGGCCGAGGCCGAGGCGCGGGAGATGCTCTATGTCGACGCCACCTGCCCCCTCGTCTCGAAGGTTCACCGGGAGGCCGAGCGCCATCATCAGGACGGGTTGCAGATGGTGATGATCGGCCATGCCGGCCATCCCGAGACCATCGGCACCATGGGCCAGCTCCCTCCCGGCGAGGTTCTGCTGGTCGAGACGGTGGAGGATGTCGCCTGGATCACGCCGCCCGATCCTTCCCGGCTTGCCTTCATCACCCAGACGACGCTCTCGGTCGATGACACGGCCGAAATCGTCGATGCGCTGCGCGTGCGCTTTCCGGAAATCGTGGGGCCGCGGCGCGAGGACATCTGCTACGCGACCACCAATCGTCAGGACGCGGTGAAGGCGATGGCGCCGGACATCGACGCGCTGCTGGTGATCGGTGCGCCGAATTCGTCGAACTCGCTGAGGCTGGTCGAGGTTGGCCGGCGGGCGGGCTGCGCCTATTCGCAGCTCATCCAGCGTGCGGAGGACATCGACTGGCGCGCCCTCGAGGGCGCGCGCGCGGTCGGGATCACCGCCGGTGCCTCGGCGCCGGAGGTTCTGGTGAACGAGGTGCTCGACGCCTTCCGCGCCCGCTATGCGGTGGAGACGCGAGAGGTCGAGACCGCGCGCGAGGACGTGACCTTCCAGGTGCCGCGCGTGCTGCGGGAGCAGGTGGCATGAACCGTATCCCATTTGCTGCGGCCTTCGTAGGCGCGGCCGGGCTCGTGCCCTTCGTCTATGCGACGGTGATGCTCTTCGTCGATCCCGGCACCCTGCCGACCCTCGGGGTCGTGCCCTCCGATCCGGCCGGGGCCATGCACATCCTCTCGACGCTCGGGGCGATCCTGCTCGGCTTCATGGGCGGGTGCCTCTGGGGGTTTGCCTCGGCGCCCGGGCGCGGGCCGACGCTGGCGCTGCTGGCGATCTCGACCCTGCCGGCGATCCTCGCCTTCCTCGCCGTCAGGCCCGATCCGGTGCTGACCTGCCTCTGGCTCGCCTTCGGGTTCGTGGGGCTCCAGGCGATCGACGTGGGCCTCCAGCGTGCGGGGGTGACGCCCGGCTACTGGTTGAACCTGCGCTTGCCGCTGACCGCGGGCGTGGTCGCATGCCTGCTCATCGGCGCGCTTTATGGCTGAATTCCTTGCCTATACCGACGGCGCCTGTTCGGGGAATCCCGGCCCCGGCGGCTGGGGAGTGCTGCTGGTTGCCCGCGACGGCGGGACGGTCCTCAAGGAGCGCACGCTCTGCGGGGGAGAGGCGCTGACGACCAACAACCGCATGGAGCTGATGGCCGCCATTTCGGCGCTCGAAGCGCTCGGGCGGCCCTCGCCGATCACGATGGTGACCGACAGCGTCTATGTACGCGACGGGGTGACGCGCTGGATCCATGGCTGGAAGCGGAACGGCTGGCGGACGGCGAGCGCGAAGCCGGTCAAGAACGAGGACCTCTGGCGGCGGCTCGATGCGGCGGCGGCCCGCCATCAGGTGACCTGGGAATGGGTAAAGGGGCATGCCGGCCATCCGGAGAACGAGCACGCGGACGAGCTGGCGCGCGAGGGCATGGCGCCGTTCAAGGCGCCCCGCGCCAAGGGGGCGGCGGTCTAGACGCGCGGCAAGCCCGATATCTGCCTGATATCAAGAGCTCTGTTTGCGCCGTGAGGCGCGCGGCGGCCGGGAGAGCCCTCCCCTCAAAGGGCTCTCCCGGCGCGCGCGTGCGGGCCAGACCCCAGGTGCGACGCATCGGGCGAGCGGCTGGGGCGCCGTCGGACCCCACTCCGCCAGACCCCGCGTTGCACCGCTGTCCCGAAACCCCGCAGGCCCGCACGGACCAGGGAGCCCAGGCGGGTCCCGTGGTGCAATCCGTCACGATCAACCGAAGGGCGATGGTATCGGGAGGCGCTTCTGCCTCGGCCATCGACAGGAACAGCAGTACCAGAAGCGGCGCTGAAATCAATCAGCGAGTTCCGATAATTGTATTCAGAAACATGTAGTTAACCAAGAGCGGGGCGCAATCGCCCCGCTCGGTCAGATCCGCTCAGTAGCGGTAGTGCTCGGGCTTGAACGGCCCTTCGGTGGAAACACCGATGTAGTCGGCCTGCTCGGGCTTCAGCGCAGTGAGCTTCACGCCGATCTTGGCGAGATGCAGGCGCGCCACCTTCTCGTCGAGATGCTTCGGCAGGGTATAGACCTTGTTCTCGTACTGGTCGCCGCGCGTCCAGAGCTCGATCTGGGCGAGCTTCACCAACCAGACGCTCGCCCA
>CAZESN010000096.1:0-10181 GCA_964514775.1 uncultured Rhodovulum sp. | reverse complement strand
GGCATGCACATCAACCTGATGCCGCTCTACGCCTGGTACGTGCTCATCGTCGGCGCGATGATCCTCTTCGCCTTCCCGCCGCTCATCGCAGGGGACATAATGCTCGAACTCGAGCGGATGTTCGGCTGGCCCTTCTTCGACGCGACCCGCGGCGGCGATCCCCTTCTGTGGCAGCACCTTTTCTGGATCTTCGGGCACCCCGAGGTCTACATCATCTTCCTGCCCGCCATCGCGCTCCTCGCGATGATCGTACCCACCTTCGCCCGGCGGCCGATCGCGGGCTATTCCTGGGTGGTGCTCTCGGCGATCGGCACGGGGTTCCTCAGCTTCGGCCTCTGGGTGCACCACATGTTCACCACCGGCCTGCCGTCGATCACGCTCGGCATCTTCTCCGCCGCCTCCGAGGCGGTCGCCATTCCCACCGGCATCCAGATCTTCGCCCTGATCGCCACCGTCATGCTCGGCCGCGTCGTGAAGAGCGTGCCGATGCTCTACTGCATGGGCGCGCTGGCGAGCTTCATCATCGGCGGCATCACCGGCGTCATGGTGGCGGTCGCCACCTTCGACGCGCAGGTCCACGACACCTATTTCATCGTGGCGCATCTGCACTACACGCTGATCGGCGGCATGCTCTTCCCGGTGCTGGCGGGGGTGCACTACTACTACCCGCTGGTCCGGGGCCGGATGCTGTCGCGCCGCCTCGGCATCTGGTCGTTCTGGCTGCTGTTCGCGGGGTTCAACGTCGCGTTCCTGCCGATGCATCTGACCGGGCTCCTTGGCATGCCGAGGCGGGTCTTCACCTATGGCGCCGATCGGGGCTGGGACCTTCTGAACCTCGTCTCGACGCTCGGGGCCTTCATCTTCGCGGCGGGTTTCCTGATCTTCGTCTGGAACTGCCTCTGGCCGCGCGGCGGCCCGGCGCGCCGCGATCCCTGGAACGCCGGCACGCTCGAATGGGCGACCCCGCTCCCCTCCGAGCCCTGGGGGATGCGCTCGATCCCCGAGGTCGGCAGCCGCTACCCGCTCTGGGACGATCCGGGCCTTACCGCCCGCCTCGACGAAGGGCGCGGCTATCTCGCGGATGCGCCGGACGGGCGGCGCGAGACGCTGGCGACCTCCGTGCTCGATGCCGAGCCGGTGCAGGTGCTGCGGGTCGGCGGGCCGAGCTGGCTGCCGCTCGGCGCGGCGGTGGGGCTCGGGTCGGTCTTCATCTTCGCGACCTTCAAGCTGTGGCTGCCGGCGGCCGCCGGCGGCGCGGTCTTCCTCGCGGCGCTCTTCACCTGGCTCTGGACCGGCACGGGCGAGATCCCCGCAAAGCCCGACCGCGACATCGGCGACGGGCGGCGGGTTCCCTTCTACATGGCCGGACCCCGGTCGCCGGGCTGGTGGGGCATGTTCATCACCATGACCGGCGACCTGACCGCCTTCCTCGGCCTCGTGTTCGGATATTTCTTCTTCTGGACCGTGCATGCCGAGTTCCCGCCTTCAGGGATCACGGGGCCGGGGTGGCAGGCGCCGCTCGCCGCAGGCCTTCTCGGCGGTGCCGCCTGGGCCGCGACCCTGGCGTCGCGGCACCTGAACTCGGGGGGGCGGGTTGTTGCCGCGCGGGTCGCGCTCGGGCTCGGGCTCGTGCTGGCGGGAGGTGCGGCGGCAGCACTGCTGGCCGGGCCATGGCTCACGGGACTGGATCCGACGGAGCATTCCTATCCCGCGATCGTCTGGACGCTGGCAGGCTGGGCGGCGCTCCATCTCGTCATCGGCATGATGATGCAGGGCTACGCGATCGCCCGGTCGTGGAAGCGGCGGATGACGCCCCGGCATGACACCGACCTCTGGAACATCACGCTCTACTGGCACTTCGCCTTTCTAACCACGGTGCTGACCGTCCTCGTGATCGGAGGCTTTCCGCTGCTGCTATGAGACGCGATCCCGACACCGGCACGGACCTCAAGCGCGTGATCGCCGCGCCCGTCATCTGGGCCGTGCATTTCCTCGTCTGCTACGTCTTCGCCGCGGTCTATTGCGAGAAGATGGGCCGGGCGAGCGACCTCGGCCCGGCGCGGCTCGGCATCCTGTTCCTGACCGGCCTCGCTCTTGTCGGGATCGGTGCCGTGACGCGGGACCTCTGGCAGGTCCGTGCCCGCAGCCTGACCGACGACGACTTCGAGTTCGAGCACAACTCCCCCGAGGAGCGGCACCGCTTCCTGAGCCACGTGGCGCTGATGCTCTGCGCGCTGTCGGCGGTGGCGGTGCTCTATGTCGCCATCCCGGCGTTCTATCTGGTGAGCTGCCGATGAACCGGCCTCTCGTCCTCGCCGGTCTCGCCGTGCTGCTCCTTGCCTGGGCGGGCCCCCTCCCCTCGATGGTGCCGGAGAGCTTCGCCGCGCATATGGCGTTGCACATGGCGATGGTCGGGATCGGGGTGCCGCTCCTGGCCGCCGGGCTCGCGCCGGGGATGCCGCGCCTTGGCCTGATCTCCGCCCATCCGGTGGGGCCGCTGGCGGTCAGCCTCGCCGATCTGGTCGTCGTCTGGGGCTGGCATGCGCCGGCCCTGCACATGGCCGCGCGCGGCAGCTCATGGGTGCTCGCCGTCGAGCAGGCGAGCTTCGCGCTCGCGGCCGGGCTGGTCTGGCTGACCGCGCTCTGCAGCCAGGCCGAGCGACGCGGCGAGGCCGCGCTCGCCGGCGCGCTGACGCTCTTCTTCACATCGATGCACATGACCCTGCTCGGGGCCCTGATCGGGCTCGCGACGCGGCCGATCTATGCGCATGGCCACGGCGGTCACGGCCACTGGCTCGATCCGGCCACGGACCAGCAGATCGGCGGCGCGATCATGCTGGTGATCGGGGGGGTGATCTATCTGGCGGGCGGGCTGATCCTGGTCGCCCGGGTGCTGCGGCGGAGGGCGGCATGACCCCGCGGCGCCGCGCCTATCTCGTCGGGGCGGGGATCGGTGCGCTTGCGCTGGCGATGCTGCCGCTCGCCGGGGTCCTGCGCCATGACGCGACCGGCGGGCCGGGGCTGACGGGCTGGTATCACTGGCTGGCGGCCCGGCAGTCGGTGACGCTCCGCTCCATGACCGTTGCCGCCCCCCCGCTCGACGATCCCGCCCGGGCACGGCGGGCGGCGGGGCATTTCGAGCTGGTCTGTGCCGACTGCCACGGCAGTCCCGCGGCTCCTCCGGCCCGCTTCGCCGCCGACCTCTGGCCCGAGCCGCCGCGCCTCACCGATGCCGCGGACCGATGGCGCCCGCCGGCACGGACCTTCCGGACGGTGAAGGACGGCATCCGCCGCTCGGGCATGCCCGGCTGGCCGGTCGCGACCCGCGACGACGAGGTCTGGGACATGGTGGCCTTTCTCGCCCGCCTCCCCGACCTCCCGGCCGAGGAATACCTGCGGATCGCCGGAGAGGGCGGCTGCACCGACTGCCACGGCCGTGCGGGCGAGGGGCGCGACGGCATTCCGCGCCTCGACATCCAGACCCCCGAGTACATCGCCGATGCCCTGCGCGCCTTCCGCGACGGCACCCGTGCCAGCGGCACGATGATCGCCGCCGCCCGTCACCTCTCCGACGCAAGGATCGAGGAACTCGCGCGGCAGTTCGGCCGCGAGGCCAAAGAGGCAACACCGGCTGGGGACACATCCGACGCGGGCCGCATCGCGGAAGCCGGGATCCCGGGGCGCGACGTGCCCGCCTGCCTTTCCTGTCACGGCGCGGGATCCCCGCGCGACTATCCGGCGCTGGCCGGACAGGATGCGGGCTACCTGCGCCGCCAGCTCGAGCTCTTCGTCGATCTCGGGGAGGCGCGGGGCGGGCGGCATGCGCAGATCATGGCCAAGGCGGCCCGATGGCTCAGGCCCGAGGACATCGACGAACTTGCCCGGTGGTTTGGACGATAGGCGGAGGAGCAGCAGGGATGCCGACGATCTCACCGAGCGATATCCCGGTCCGTCCGGACGGCCTCCAGATCAACGAGCATCGCGGGTTCCAGCTGAGGTTCTGGCGCGCCGAGCGCATCGCCTGGGGGGCCTTCGCCTTGATCGCCCTCGCCGCACTTCTGGGGCTCTTCGGGGAAAGCGGCCCCCTGAACGGGCGGATGCTGCGCTTCGATAGCGCGGAGGTGACGCTGCCGCGGATCCTGCGGGCGGGCAGCGCGCGGGACACGCTCCTCACCTTCCGCACACCTGGCCCGCATGAAGTTGCCGCTCCCTGCGCTGCCGTGGCGCAGGGCCTGACCGTCGAGACGCCCGGGCAGGGCTGGGACGGGGGCTGCGGCATCGCCGTGGTCGCCGGGTCCCCGGAAGCCGATCCGGACCATGTCGTCCTCCGCCTGACCGCGGAGCGCGCCGGCTTCGCGCGGCTTTTGCTCCGCGTCGACGGTGTCGAGCGAGGTGCCACATTCATCGTCCTGCCCTGAGGGAGGCCTCCCGTGGAAAGCATCCTGCGTGCCCTGACCATCTATCTGGTCCTGTTCGTGCTGATCCGCCTGTCCGGGCGGCGCACCCTGTCGCAGATGACGCCCTTCGACATGCTACTCCTGATCATCGTCGCCGAGACCACCCAGCAGGCGCTGCTCGGGGACGACCCCTCGATCACGAACAGCCTGCTCGTGGTGGTCACGCTCCTGCTGACCGACGTCGTGCTGTCGCTGATCAAGGGGACCTCGCCGCTGATGTCGCGGCTGATCCAGGGCGTGCCGACGGTGCTGATCTCGGAGGGGCGCATCGACGCCCTGGCGATGCGCCGCGCCCGGATCGACCTGCCCGAGGTTCTGGAAGCCGCGCGCCAGCAACATGCCATCCGCAGCTTCGACGAGATCGACAGCGCCATTCTCGAGGTCACGGGGAAAATCAGCATCATCCCGGTCCGGAGCTGAGAAAGGCGGGGCGCTACCCCCACGGCGAGGTTGCGCAGGACCGGCAGGTGAAGCCCTTACGGCGGCGCACATTCCCCGGGCCCGCCGGACCTATATGGGCCTCATAGACCGGGCGTTCCGCAGGCATGTGCGAGGCAATGCCCTCCCGCTCAGGGGCACTACCGTCGAGCATCCCGGCGCAGAGGACATCGACCCGCCCTGCCCCGCATCAGCCGGATGAGCGGATATGGCCGAAATCGGCAATCTCATAGTGAGCCGCCGCCAGTCACTCGACCGGGATGCGCCCGTGGCAGCATCCCGGCCAGGAGATCCCCCTCAGACCGCCGCCCTCGCCGGCGAAGGAGGCGGTGCCGTGGCGGCGACCACGCCCACCCCGCCCTTTGCCGGCGGTTGCGTGCCATTGACCGCATAGTCGCCGACCATGCGGTCGTGATAAATGCGCGGGTTGTGGTTCGCGATCGTCCGCGCGTTGCGCCAGTGCCGGTCCAGCGCCAAACCGCTCTTGGCCGCCGAGGCGCCGAGCGCGTCGAACATGATCGTGGTCGCCTCGAGGATCAGGTCCGTGACGACCGTCACCGCCTGGCTGCACTCGACGTCCGCCAGCGTGTAGGCGCGCCGGCGCGCGGTCTCGTCGGTGCTGTGGGCGAGGTCCGCTGCGCGCTGCTGGGCCTCGGCGACCTTGAGCGTGATCGCGCCGGCCGTATAGGCGGCGGCCCGCACCCGCCCGACGACCTGCAGCACCTGCGGATCCTCGCTGGGACGGGCGCTGATGCTGCGGCCGCCGTAGACACGGCGCCGTTCGGCGACCATGCCCGCGACCTCGGCCGAGGCGGCCCGCCCGATGCCGGCCAGTTCCGCGAGATGCACGAGCTGGAAGAACGCGCCCGAATACCGGAACATGCGCGCACTGGGCCGAAGCTGGCCGGGCGTGATGGCGACATCCTTGAAGCGCGCGGTGCCGCTGGCGCTCAGCCGCTGGCCGAACCCGTCCCAGTCGTCGACGATCTCCACACCCGGCGCCTTGGTCGGAACCATCACGCCGAAGCGCTCCCCATGCTCGTCGTCGGCGCTGGCTTTCAGCCAGTCGGCGAAGATCGAGCCGCTGGTGTAGTACTTCTCGCCGTTCAGCACATAGCCGTCGCCGCGGCGGACCAGCCGGGTGCTCAGCGTGCCCAGCGCCTGGTCGCCCAGCTCGGTCCCGGCACTGCCCGCCATCTCACCCGCGCCGATCCGCTGGAGCCACTCCTCGTGCCAGGGTGTCGGCTGCTGGTCGAGCACCTCCTCGATGAAGCCGAAATGCGACCGGAAGACATTGGTCAGGTTCGGGTCGGCCTCCGAGAGCTCGATGAGCAGGGCGAAGAACTCGGGCATGGTCAGCCCGAGCCCCCCATAGCGCTCCGGCAGCCTGAGCTTGGTGAAACCCGCCTCGCGAAGCCAGACCACCTCCTCGTAGGGAAGCCGCCGGGCGACCTCGCGCGCCACCGCCGTGGCGCCGGCCCGGCGGAAGACCGGCCGGAAGCCCTCGGCGATCCGGTCATAGCGGTCGCTGGGGCCAGCGCCCCAGCCCCTGTCGATGTCAGTCATGCCAGTTCCTTCCTGACGGTGCGGCGCCTATTCGGCTTGGTTTTCAGCTGACATACGGCCTGCGTCCGAAGAACTTGTGCCCCGGATCGTTGAAGCCGGGCGTCGAGGCATGGCCGCTGGCGACCAGCTCGTTGACCAGCGCCTCGTCCTCGGCGGTGAACCGGTAGGCGAGTGCGGGCAGGTAGTCGTCCCACTGCGCCTCGGTGCGGGGGCCGACGATGGGCGAGGTGATCAGCCGGTTGTTCAGGACCCAGGCGAGGGCGAACTGGCCCGAGCTGATGCCGCGGGCCTCGGCATGGGCCTTGATGCGCTGGGCGAGGTCGAGCGATTCCGGGCGCCACTCGGTCTGGAGGATGCGGCGGTCCTGTCGGCCGGCCCGGGTGCCGGCGTCGGGTTCGGCGGTGGGGTCATACTTGGCGGTCAGCACCCCGCGCGCCAGCGGGCTGTAGGGCACGACGCCGAGGCCGTAATGGTCGCAGGCGTCCAGATGCTCGAACTCGATCTGGCGATTGGCGAGATTGTAGAGCGGCTGGCTTGCGATCGGGCGGTCGAGGCCGAGGCTGTCGGCGACCCGGGAAAACTCGGCCACCTTCCAGGCGCGGTGGTTCGAGAGCCCGTAGTAGCGGATCTTGCCCTCGGCAATCAGGTCGCCCAGCGCGCGCACGGTTTCGTCGACGCGGGTGTCGTGGTCCTCGCGGTGCAGGTAGTAGATGTCGATATAGTCGGTCCCAAGCCGCTTGAGGCTGCCCTCGACCGCCTGGCGGATGTACTTGCGCGAGGTGCCCCGGCTGTTCGGACCCGACCCGCGGGGGCTCGCGAACTTGGTGGCCAGCACCCAGTCGTCGCGGCGGTCGCGGATGGCGTTGCCCACCACCACCTCGGACTGGAACTTCGCATAGCCGTCGGCTGTGTCGATGAAGTTGACGCCCTGGTCGAACGCCTTGTCGATGATGCGTCGCGAGGTGGGTTCGTCGGTCTCGCCGCCGAACATCATCGTGCCGAGGCAGAGCGGCGAGACGCGCAGGCCGTTGCGCCCCAGGGTACGGTATTCGAGTGTCATTCGTTTCCTCTTTCGTCAGGTTCGGATCGCATATCTCCGCACAAAGGTGCGGTGTCTCAAGGCAGACGACAGGTCAGCCGGTGGCGGCGGCGAAGTCGTGGCGCAGGATCGCCACCTCCCAGCCGATCCGCTGCAGCCATCGCCCGGTCGTCGCCGCCCGTATACCGGTCGGATCGTCGACCAGCACCAGCCGCGCCCCCTGCACGCCCACCCAGCCGCCGACAAGAATGCCGAGCTGGCCGCCCGGCGCATTCACCGTCCCGGGCAAATGAGCGCGGTCGAAATCCTCGGGCAGGCGGACATCGAGCGCGAAGGTCGTCCGGGCCTCGTCCTGCAACCAGGCGTCGAGCGTGGCGGTATCGATCTGGCGGAAGGTGCTCAGGGTGGGCGCAAGTGCATCGGCGGCTCGCGCGAGGTCCTCGGGCCGCAGCGGTGCCAGAGGGACTTCGGGGCCGCGGCCGAGATCGAGCCCGGCATCCACCCAGCCGAGGGTGCCGAAATCGAGCGTCGCGACCGGATACGGCACCCCTGCCTCGATCAGGATCTGCGCAGCAAGCACCGCCCGCGACCGGCCCGCGCATGTGGTCACGACATGGGTGTCGGGCGGCAGGTCCAGGTTGAGGAGCCGCGGCAGGATCTCCGCCCCCGGCGCCGGGATCGAGCCGGGGACATGCCCCGCCTCGTAATCGGCCACCGGGCGGGTATCGAGCACGACGACCGGGGTATGCTCGCGCAGGGCCACGAGTTCCGCCGGCGTGATGACCGGCGTGCCGAACCGCCGCTCGATGTCACCGGAGATGACCCGGGGACCGGCGATGCGGATCGGAAAGACCGGCAGGCGCTGGTTGCCGTCCAGGCCGCCGGCGAGGCCATGAAGGTCGCGGTAGCCGAGCTTCTCCAGGATGCGTCCCGCATCGGCCAGGCTCTCACCCTTGGCGTCGAGCAGGATGACCGGGGTATGGCGATGGGGCACCAGCCGCGTCGCATTCCCGGCCAGCCGGTCGAGCGGCACATTGGCGCCGTGAAGCGGCGCGCCGGTGCCGAAAGCCTCGGCCGGGCGCAGGTCCAGCAGCGCGAACTCCGGACTGCGCCGGATGAGCCGCCCCAGTTCGATCCCGTCGATCAGTTCGAGCGTCATCCTGCGGCTCCGCTTGCCGGGGCCGGGATGGAAACGATCTCCCGCAAGGCAGACCTCCTTTTCGTCTGTCTGAAACTGCAAAGACACGCGCAGGTGCCCGTCTCCGGCCACGCCGGGCCGCTTCGATCAGGCTGCATGATGGCAGGCCACCTGATGCTGGGGCGAGAGCGACCTCGGTACCGGCTCCTGCCGGCGGCACAGGTCGGTCGCCAGCGGGCAGCGCGGATGGAACCGGCAGCCGGAAGGCACGTTTGCCGGACTGGGCAGGTCCCCCGAAATCGGTGCCGCCTGCCGGCGCCGCGACGGATCGGGCACCGCTTCCATCAGGGCCCGGGTATAGGGATGCCGGGCCTGCGACCAAAAGGTCCTGTGCTCGCCGCTTTCGACGATGCGCCCGAGATACATCACCAGGATGCGGTCGGCGAAATAGCGCACCACCGACAGGTCATGGCTGATGAAGAGGTAGGACAGGCCGAATTCGGCCTTCATCCCCGCGAGCAGGTTCAGGATCTGCGCCTGGATCGACACGTCCAGCGCCGAGACCGGCTCGTCGCAGACGATCAGCTCGGGGCTCAGGGTCAGGGCGCGCGCGATGCCGATGCGCTGGCGCTGCCCACCCGAGAACTCGTGCGGATAGCGGTCCAGCGCATCCTGCGACAGGCCGACCCGCTCGATGATCTGCGCGATCTGCCGGGCGCGGTCCTGACGGGTGCCGATGCCATGGACCTCCAGGGGCCCGGTCATGATGTCGCGGATCTTCTGGCGCGGGTTCAGCGAGGCGAAGGCGTCCTGGAACACCATCTGGATTGAGCGCCGCACCGCGCGCAGCCGCGCCCCTCCCAGGCGGGTGATGTCCTCGCCGCGGAACACGACCCGGCCGCTCTCGGTCGGAGCGAGGCGCAGGACGGCCTTGCCGAGGCTGGACTTGCCGCAGCCGGACTCGCCCACCAGCGCCACCGTCTCGCCCCGCTCGATGTCGAAGGAGACCTGGTCGACCGCCCGCACCACGCCGGAGCGTCCGCGGTAATGGGTGGAGAGGTCAGTGACCGAGAGCAGCGGCATGGTGCATTCCAGGGCTGGCGGCAACGACGGGACAGGCGACGATGCGGTCTTCGACGGGGGTGACGGGCGCGGGCACGGCAAGCCCGCAATCCGCGCGCGCCTGCCCGCAGCGGGGACGGAAGGGACAGCCCCGCTCGCCCGCAGCCGAGGCGATCGAGCCCGGGATCTCCCGGAGCGGGCCGTCGCGGTAGTGGGCGGAGACGCCGATGCGCGGCGAGGCGGCGAGCAGGCCGCGGGTGTAGGGATGCAGCGGATCGGCGAACAGGGTTTCGGCCTGCGCCTCCTCGACCTTGCGCCCGGCATACATGACCACGACCCGGTCGGCCCATTGGGTCACGACGCTCAGATCGTGGGTGATGAGCAGCAGCGCCATCCCAAGCTCGCGCCGCAGCCTGTCGAGCAGGGCCAGCACCTGGGCCTGGATGGTCACGTCGAGCGCGGTGGTCGGCTCGTCCGCGAT
>CAZESN010000095.1:2630-10183 GCA_964514775.1 uncultured Rhodovulum sp. | reverse complement strand
GACGGTTCCGGCGGCGATCCCGGCGGGGATGGCACAGGACGCGGTGCTGATCGCGGGGCGAATCCTGAACGCGCTCGACTATGTGGGGGTGATCGGGGTGGAGATGTTCGTCACGCGGGCCGGGCTCGTCGTGAACGAGATCGCACCGCGGGTCCACAACTCGGGGCACTGGACCCAGGACGCCTGTCTCACCGACCAGTTCGAGCAGCATGTCCGCGCGATCTGCGGCTGGCCGCTCGGCGACGGACAGCGCCATTCCGATGCGGTGATGACGAACCTGATCGGCGACGAGGCCGCCGGGGCGGTGCGCACCACGGGAGCGGCGGTGCACCTCTACGGCAAGGCCGAGGCGCGGCCCGGGCGCAAGATGGGGCATGTCATCCGGATCACGCCACGGGTGCGCGAGGGGTGATGCGCCCTCTCCGGGATCAATCCGGCCGCTGACCGGTTAGCGCAGGATTGCCTCGCCCGCCCCATTGCCTCGAGGCGCAAACCGCCCAACGGTTCGCGGTCCCGGTTCAGGTCGCAATCCGATACGGGCCAGATCACCGTGCTGGCCATCCCGCACCCACGCCGGAAACGGGAACACCAAACGGGATCACCGGCCTCCGGCTCAGGCGTAGACGGCTTCCTTGCCGAAATGCTTGGCGAGAAGGTAGTAGACGACGGCGCGATACTTGGTGCGCTCCGAGCGGCCGTACTGGTCGATCACCTTGTCGATCGCGGCGCCGAGCTCGGGGCCGTCGGCGAGGCCGAGCTTCTTGATCAGGAAGTTCGTGCGCACGGTGTCGAGTTCCGACTGGTCGCTGCCCGCCACGAGGGCGCTGTCGTTGTTATAGATCGCCGGGCCGAGGCCGATCGTGACCTTGGTCAGGAAGTCGACATCGGGCGTCACGCCGCATTTGTCGCTAAGATCGGCAGCATAAAGGGCGATCAGCTCGTCGCGCTTGCTCATAAGTCTTCCTCGTACGAAGCCTCGGGCCGCGCGAAGGCCGGCCCCGGGGCTACGACCCTAGGCGGGTCGCCGCATATCCGTCAAGGAATTCGCCATGATACCGCCGCCGCGCCATCTTTACATGGGAAAGCCGGCCATCCTAAAAGGGCGCGACGCCAGCAGACGCCAGCCTCGAAATCCTGTCACGGAGGCACGCAATGCTCGCGACGATCGTCAAGACATCAGCACTTGCAGGCGGCGTGTCCGTCCTGGCGCTCACGGCAGCCTGGGCGCAGGAGGGACCGGTCGACGCGGTGCCGCCGGCCAGCGTTCTCGAGCTCGGGCCGATCACCGTCTACGGCGACCGCACTACCAGCGATGCCGACCGCGCGCGCGCCAGCGTCGCCATCGTCGGCGAGCGCGAGCTCGCCTCGCCGACCGTCCGCTCCTGGCGCGACAGCTTCCGCCTGATGGGCAATGTCCAGGCCGGCGACTGGAACGAGAACGGCGTCATCATCCGCGGCGTCAACTCCGAGGGCCAGACCCCCGGCGGCCTCGGCGCCCCCCTCGCCTCCTTCTATGTCGACGGCGTCCAGCAGACCGTCAACGGCACCCGGCGCGGCGTGCGGGGCACCTTCGACACCGAGCAGTTCGAGGTCTTCCGCGGGCCGCAGTCGACGCTGTCGGGCCGTGCGGCGCTCGCGGGCGCGATGTATCTGCGCACCAAGGATCCCGAGTTCACCCGGTCGGGCGCGGCCGAGGTCACCTATGGCGAAAACGACCACAAGCAGGTCGGCCTCGCCTTCGGCAGCCCGCTTGGCGACAACGTCGCCTTCCGCATCAGCGGCGAGTGGTCGGAGAGGGACAGCGAGCTCAACTACCCGTCCTATTCGCACTTCGACAAATACGACGACTTCACCACCGACGAATACTACACGCTCCGCGGCAAGGTCCTGTGGCTGCCCGGCGACAGCGACGCGACCCGTGTCCTCTTCAGCGCCTCGCATTCCTACGACCGCCCGCTGACGCATGACATCGTCGGCAAGGCCTGGTCATCGAGCGCGCCCGGCTTCGGCGCGCGCCGCGGCGACATGTGGGGCAGCCTCGTGCCCGACTGGGTGCTGGGCATGGGCGTGACCGAGCTCCCCGCCTATCAGGAGATGCGCGAGGCCACGACCGACAACTTCGGCCTCGAGATCATCCACGACTTCAACGACGCGCTGACCTTCACCTCGATGACGGGCTATTCGAAGAACACCACCGACCGCGACTCGATCAATGTCGGCACCCTCGGCGAGTTCCTGACGGTCCGCGGCTCCTTCGAGCAGGAGCTCATCTCGCAGGAGTTCCGCCTCAACTATGACGAAGGCCCCTGGCGCGGCGTGGTCGGCTATTACGTCGCCCAGGAGAAGCAGGACGCCTGGCGGCGCCAGCAGCTCACCAGCCTGACCAACAGCCGCAATCACGCCGAGATCGTGAACCAGGCGGCCTTCGGCGAGATCTCCTACGAGGTCCTGCCCGGGTTCCGGGTCATCGGCGGCGCCCGCGTCGACTATATCCGCCAGGAGACCCACGCCTATTTCGACAACAACGGCGTCGTCACCAGCGATCTCTCGACCTGGCACGACGACACCGTGCTGATCCCCAAGGTGGGCGTCGAATACGACATCACCCCGAGCCAGACCGTGTCGCTGATCTATCAGGAGGGATACCGGCCCGGCGGCGAGGCGGTGCGCAGCACCGACGGCTGGCGCTACAGCTATGAGCCGGAGTGGACGCAGGTCATCGAGGCCTCCTACCGCGCGCGTCTCTTCAACGACCGCGCCCGGATCGCCGCCAACGCCTTCTACCAGGAATGGGACGACCAGCAGGTCGAGATCCGCCAGGCCGGGGGATCCGCGGCCGGCGCCTATGTCGCCAATGCCGGCAAGTCGACCTCCTACGGCGCCGAGATCGAGGCGAGCTACCAGGCAACCGAGCGGCTGAACGTCTTCACCTCGATCGGCCTGCTGCACACCGAGTTCGACGACTTCTGGATCAACGACACCGACTATTCCGGCCTGCCCTTCCCCGCCGCGCCCGAGCAGAGCGTCGCGATGGGCTACTACTGGGGCGGCGACACCGGGTTCTTCTCGTTCGGCAACGTGAAGTACACGGGCTCGTTCATGTCGCGCATCGAGGCGGGCGTGCCGGATCCGATCGAGCTCGACGCCTATACGACCGTGGACCTCTCGGTCGGCTACGCCTGGGAACAGGCCCGGCTCACGCTCTATGCGACCAACCTCTTCGACGAGGAATACTACACCTACGAATACGGCCCCGATGCGATGGCGACCGTCGGCGACGGCCGCGAGGTCGGTCTTCGCCTCAACTACACGTTCTGAGCATGACCCATACCGCACGCGCCCTTCTCGACGTCCCGCTCGCCGCCGCCATCGCCGGGGTGCGCAGGACCGTGGAAGCCGCCGGGCTGACGGTCGACGAGGGCCCGGCGGGGGCGGTTGTACCCATGCGCTCGGGCACGCTCCGGCTCTCGCAGGCGGGCGCGCGCACGGCGCTCGACATCGACGCGCCCGAGGCCGCGGGGCTCCAGCTCCTGCGCGACCTCGTGGCCGAGCGCATCGGCGAGATGGGCCTCAATCTCGACTGGCAGGACCGTGCCGGCGGCCGGCTGCCGGGCAACCTCAGCCTTGCGCGGGTCGAGAGCGTCGCGCGGCTCTCGCCCTCCTATACCCGGGTCGAGATCAGCGGCCCGGACCTCGCCCGCTTCGGCCGCGGGGGCCTGCACTTCCGGCTGCTCTTCGGCCCTGAGGGGGCGAACTGGCCGACGACCGACGAGAACGGCGTGACCCGCTGGCCGGGCGGCATGGCCGCCTGGCACCGGCCGGTCTACACGACCCGGGCGATCGAGCTCCTGGGTGGCGAGGCCGCGCGGATCACCTTCGACGTCTTCCTCCACGAGGGTGGGCGGGTGACGGCCTGGACCGAGAGCCTCCGGCCCGGCACCGAGATCGCGATGACCGGGCCGGGCGGCGGCGGCCGGCCCGATGCATCCTGGATGGCGCTGATCGGCGACGAGACCGCCGTGCCGGTGATCGCCCGCATCCTCTCCGAGGCCCCGCGCGGGACCCGGGGGCTGGCGCGGCTCTTCGTGCCGGAGGCGGCCGACGTGCAGGACCTCGGCCAACCCGAGGGCGTGACCGTCGACTGGGTGCTGCGCGGCGGGCAGGAGACGCCGCTCGACGCGCTCCATGCCCTGGCGCTGCCCGACGCCGAGGCCTTCGTCTTCTTCGCCGCCGAGCGCCGCGAGGCCATCGCCGCGCGCGACTGGCTCCAGGCCCGCGGGCGGGGGCGCGGCACCTATCACGCCTCGGCCTACTGGGGTCCCGCCTGATGGTCCGGGTCCGCCTTGCCCTGTCGGCCGCGCTTGCGCTGTTGGCGGGGACGGCCATCGCCTGTGAAGGGCGGCTGATAGAGGATGCCTCGGTCCACGCGGCACCGCTCTGCATTCCCGCCGCCCCGCAGCGGGTCGTGGTGCTCGACGCGAGCTTTGCGCTCGGGATCGGGCTCGACGCCGGCCTGCCGGTGGTGGGCGCGCCGATCGCGCGGATGAGCGACGTCGATCTCACCGCCCGGGCCGCGGCCGCGGGCGTCACCGACATCGGCTTCGTCACCGAGCCGAGCCTCGAGACGATCGTGGCGCTCGAGCCCGACCTCATCCTCGGCTTTCCCGCCGACCCCGGCACCGCCGCGATGATCTATCCCCAGGTCGCGCAGCTCGCGCCCACACTGCTCTACACCGACCTCGACTGGCGGGCGTTCTATCAGTTGCTCGCCGGCCTGACCGGGCGGGAGGACGAGATCGCCGCCCGGTTCGCGGAATATGACGCGCGGCTCGCCGACGTGAGGGCGCGGATGCCCGACACGCCGGTGTCGGTGCTGCGCATCACCTCCTGGGACTTCCAGGTCTATCTCGACAGCCCGCGCAGCTATGCGCCCTTCGAGGTCGCGCGCGAGGCCGGGATGCGGCGCACCGCCTACGAGACCACGGACGACCCCTCGGTATCGATGCAGCGCCCGGACTGGGAGGAGCTCGCCGCCCTCGAGGGCGAGGTGCTCCTCTACATCGCCGGCGGCACCAACGATTCCGACCGCAACGGCCGGCTCGAGGAAGTGCTGGCCGACCCGCTCTGGCAGATGCTGCCGGCGGTCGCCGCCGGCCGGGCGCACCGGGTCGCCCACGGCACCTGGATGGAGTTCAGCGGCCTCGGCTCGGCGCACCGGGTGCTGGACGATCTCGAGCGCTACGTCATCGCCGCGGAATGACCGGACGCGCCGGCCTCTGGCTGCTGGCCTGCGGGCTTGCCGTGATGGCCATCTGGGCGATGGGGGTCGGCGCCTCGCCGATCGGCATGGCGGAGGTCGCGCGCGCGCTCTGGGCCCCGACCGGGGAACGCAACGACATCGTCGTGCTGAGCGTCCGACTGCCGCGCGTGCTCGCCGCAATGCTCGTCGGCGGCGCGCTGGCGGTGGCGGGCGCGATCATGCAGGCGGTCACCGCCAATCCGCTGGCCGAGCCCGGGCTCCTCGGCGTGAACGCGGGTGCCGCCTTCGCGGTGGTCCTCGCCATCGCCTTCTTCGACGTAAGCGCGGCCGGATCGCTGGTCTGGGCCGCCTTCGCCGGCGGCGCGGGTGCCGCGGCGCTCGTCTACGGGCTCGGCGCGGCCGGGCGCGGCGACCCGACGCCGGTGCGCCTCGTGCTCGCGGGCGTCGTCGTCACGACGTTTCTGGCGGCCGTGACCACGGCGGTGCTCATCTTCGACGCCCAGACCCTCGACACGGTGCGGCGCTGGACCGCCGGCTCGCTCGCGGGGCGACGGATGGGCGAGGTGCAGGCCGTCCTGCCCTATCTCCTGATCGCGATGGCGGCGGCCCTCCTCGCCGCGTCCCAGTTCACCACCATGAGCCTCGGCACCGACGCCGCGCGCAGCCTCGGGCAGAGCCCCGCCCTCTGGCGGGGGCTGGCGGCGCTTCTCGTCGTCGGCCTCGCCGGCAGTTCGGTGGCGCTCGCCGGACCGCTCGGCTTCGTCGGGCTGATGGCCCCGCATATCGCGCGGATGAGCGTGGGCGCGGACTATCGCCGGATCCTGCCCTTCGCGTCGCTGGGCGGCGCGATCCTCACGCTCGCCGCCGACACCCTGCCCCGCGCCCTGCTCGGGCGCGACGTACCCGCGGGCGTCACGCTCGCGCTGATCGGCGCGCCCTTCCTGATCTGGCTCGCGCGCCGCCGGGTGGCGCCGGCCCGATGACCCGCGCCCTCGCCGTCGCCGCCGGCATCGCCGCGCTCTTCGCCCTCGCGCTCGCCTTCGGCGACCGGTCGCTGCCGCTCGCGGACGTTGTGGGCGCGCTCCGGGGCGATCCCGAGACGCCCCAGCCCGTGCGCACCATCGTGCTCGGCCTGCGGCTGCCGCGCGCCGTGCTGGCGCTGGCGGTCGGGGCGGCGCTCGGGGTGGCGGGGACGATCAGCCAGGCGGTGCTGCGCAATCCGCTGGCCGAGCCGGGCCTGCTCGGGATCAACGCGGGTGCCGCCTTCGCCGCGATGCTGGTGATCGTGGTGATCGCGCCGCCCTCCGAGACCCTGCTGCCCTGGCTCACCTTCACCGGCGCGCTCGGCATGGCGGGGGCGATCCTGATCCTCGCCTGGCGCGAGGGGTCGAGCTCGCTGCGGCTGATCCTGATCGGCGTCGGCCTCTCGGCGATGGCCGGGGCGGGGGCGAGCTTCATCGCCACCTTCGGCGAGGTCGCCTCGGTGCAGCGCGCGATGACCTGGCTCGCCGGCAGCCTCCAGGACGCGCGCTGGCCGATCCTGCTGCGGCTTCTGCTCTGGTCGGTGCCGCCAATGCTCGTCGTCTGGATCGCGGCGCGCGAGCTCGACCTGATCGCGCTCGGCGACGATGTGGCCCGGGGCCGCGGCCAGCCGGTCGAGGGCGTGCGCATCGCCATGATCCTCGCCTGCGCCGTGATCTCGGGCGCCGCGGTCGCGGCCGCCGGGCTCATCGCCTTCGTCGGCCTCGCGGCACCCCATATCGCGCGCCGCTTCGCCGGCCATGGCCACCGCCGGCTCATCCCCGCCGCCGGCGCGACCGGCGCGGTAATGGTGCTCGGCGCCGATCTCGCCGCGCGCACCGCCATCGCGCCGATGCAGCTCCCGGTCGGGCTCGTGACCGCGCTCCTCGGCGCCCCCTTCTTCGGCTACCTGCTCTGGAGGCGCGGCCATGACTGAGACCGGCCTGGAGGCCCGCGGAGTCACCCTCGCCTACGGCCGCACCCGCGTGGTCGAGGGGCTCGACCTCGCCTTCCCGCCCGGCAGGTTCACCGCCCTGCTCGGACCGAACGGCTGCGGCAAGTCGACGATCCTGCGCGCCTTCGCCGGCCTCCACCGCCCCGCCGCCGGCCACATCCGGCTCGACGGCCGCGACATCGGCGCGCTCGGCACCCGTGCCCTCGCCCGCCGGATCAGCAGCCTTGCGCAGGGCTCCGCGACCCCCGAAGGCCTGACGGTGCGCGATCTCGTGCGCCAGGGGCGCTATCCGCGCCAGCCGCCGAGAAGCGGCCGGTG
>CAZESN010000095.1:0-2620 GCA_964514775.1 uncultured Rhodovulum sp. | reverse complement strand
CAGCAAAGCCCGATCCTGCTCCTCGACGAGCCGACGACCTATCTCGACCCCGAGCACCAGATCGACATCCTCGGCCTCGCCCGCCGCCTCGTCGACACCGCCGGCACCACGGTGGTCGCGGTCCTCCACGACCTCGTGCAGGCCGCGCGCCATGCCGACCGGCTGGTGCTGGTCAAGGCGGGCCGCATCCATGCCGAGGGCCCGCCCGCCGAGGTGCTGACAACGGCGGCGGTCCGCGCGGTCTTCAACGTCGAGGCGGCGATCCTGCGCGACCCCGAGACCGGCGGGCCGCTCTGCCTGCCCCTGCGCAGCGCAGGCGGGCATGACGGGCGAAGCTTGTAAGGCCGGCCGGCCTGCGTTAGGTCGCGCGCCATGACCGAGATGCGCAAACTTCAGGCCGGACGACTTCTCGTCGGCGGCTGCCCCGAGGGGTACGACGCGCGCCACCTCGCGGGCCTGATCGCCCGCGCCGGCGGCCCGGTCGTGCATGTCGCCCGCGACGACGCCCGGCTCGCCGCGATGCGCGCGAGCCTGCGCTTCTTCGCCCCCGATCTGCCGGTCGTGACCTTCCCCGCCTGGGACTGTCTGCCCTACGACCGGATCTCACCGAACCCCGAGATAGCCGCCGCCCGCATGGCGACCCTTGCCGCACTCGCCGCCGGCTTCAGCCGTCCCGCCGCGCTCCTGACCACGGTCAACGCCGCGACCCAGGCCGTGCCGCCGCGCGCGACCGTGGCCGAGGCAAGCTTCACCGCCGTGGTCGGCCGCCAGATCGACGTCGGCGCCCTGCGCGCCTATCTCGCGCGCGCGGGCTTCCAGCAGGCGCCCACCGTCACCGAGCCCGGCGAGTTCGCCATCCGCGGCGGCCTGATCGACCTCTACCCGCCCGGCGCGCGCGGCCCGGTGCGGCTCGACCTCTTCGGCGACGTCCTCGAGAGCGCGCGCCGCTTCGACCCCGCTACCCAGCGCACCACCGAGCCGGTGAAGCGCGTCGAGCTCGCGCCGGTGTCCGAGGTGATGCTCGACGACGCCTCGATCGCGCGGTTCCGCACCCGCTACCGCGAGCATTTCGGCGCGGCCGGCACCGACGATCCGCTCTACGAGGCGATCAGCGCGGGCCGCAAGCACCAGGGCTACGAGCACTGGCTGCCGTTCTTCCACGAGCGGCTGGAGACGATCCTCGACTATCTCCCCGACGCGCCCGTGCTCCTCGACGAGCGGGTGGACGCGGCGCGGATCGCCCGCTGGACGGCGCTCACCGACCAGTACGAGACCCGCCGCGCGGCCATGGGCACGAAGTCGAAGCTCGGCACCGTCTACAAGCCCGTGCCGCCGGGCGACCTCTATCTCGACGACGCGGCCTGGGGCGTCGCCCTCGCCGACCGGCCGGTCCACCAGCTCAGCGCCCTGCCCCAGCCGCTCGGCCCCGGGGTGATCGACGCGGGCGGCCGCATCGGCCGCGACTTCGCGCCCGAGCGCCAGCAGGAGCAGGTGAGCCTCTTCGGCGCCCTCGCCGACCATATCCGGGCCCGGCGCCGCGAGGGCGACGTGGTCGTCGCGAGCTACTCGGCCGGCGCGCGCGAGCGCCTCGCGGGCCTGCTGGCCGACAGCGGCACCACCGACGCCCGCGAGATCCGCACGGCCGGCGATCTCGGCAACGACAGGGACAAGAACGGCGGGGGCAGGAACGGCGGCCTCCATCTCGCCGTCTGGCCGCTCGAGCACGGGTTCGAGGCGCCGGGCCTGACGGTGATCTCCGAGCAGGACGTGCTCGGCGACCGCCTGATCCGCGCGCCCCGCCGGCGCAAGCGGGCCGAGAACTTCCTGACCGAAGCGGCCGGCCTCTCGCCCGGCGATCTCGTCGTGCATGTCGACCACGGGATCGGCCGCTACCGCGGCCTCGAGACCGTCACCGCCATGGGCGCGCCGCACGAATGCATCGCCCTCGAATACGCGGGCGGCGACAAGCTCTACCTGCCGGTCGAGAACATCGAGCTCCTCAGCCGCTACGGCCACGAGGAAGGCCTTCTCGACAAGCTCGGCGGCGGCGCCTGGCAGGCGAAGAAGGCCCGCCTCAAGGCCCGCATCCGCGAGATCGCCGAGCGCCTGATCCGCATCGCCGCCGAGCGCGAGCTGCGCCACGCGCCGGAACTCGTGCCCGATGACCGCCACGCCTGGGAGGAGTTCTGCGCGCGCTTCCCCTATGCCGAGACCGACGACCAGCTCAATGCCATCGCCGACGTGCTGGCCGACATGGAGTCGGGCCGCCCCATGGACCGGCTCGTCTGCGGCGACGTCGGTTTCGGCAAGACCGAGGTGGCATTGCGCGCGGCCTATGTCGCGGCCATGTCCGGCGTGCAGGTCGCGGTAGTCGCCCCCACCACCCTGCTCGCGCGCCAGCATTACAAGGGCTTTGCCGAACGCTTCCGCGGCCTGCCCATCCGGGTGCGCCAGCTCTCCCGCTTCGTGCCCGCCCGCGAGGCCGAGGAGACGCGCAAGGGCCTCGCCGACGGCACGGTCGAGATCGTGGTCGGCACCCATGCGCTCCTGGCCAAGAACATCCGGTTCAAGAACCTCGGCCTCCTGATCGTCGACGAGGAGCAGCATTTCGGCGTCGCCC
>CAZESN010000094.1:0-10185 GCA_964514775.1 uncultured Rhodovulum sp. | reverse complement strand
TATTGCCGGGGCGGACCTGGGCGATGCCCTCCATCAGCGCGTCATGGGTGATGTCGATCAGCCGCTCGGCCTTGCGCGGCGCGGTGCCGGCCACATACATCCGGCTGGTGTCCCCGTACCACCCGTCGACGATCACGGTCACGTCGATGTTGAGGATGTCGCCGTCCTTCAGGCGCTTGTCGGAGGGGATGCCGTGGCAGACGACATGGTTGATCGAGATGCAGGTCGCGTGCCGGTAGCCCTTGTAGCCGATGGTCGCCGAGGTCGCGCCCGCTTCCTCGACCATCGCCTGGACGCGCGCGTCGAGCTCGCCCGTGGTCACGCCGGGCACGACATGCTCGGCGATCCGGTCGAGGATCTCGGCCGCGAGACGGCCGGCCGCGTGCATGCCGGCGAAATCCTCGGGCGTATGGATGCGGATGCCGTCCCGGTTCAGGCGGCCGGGGTGAAACTGGTCCAAGGCGGGCTCTCCTGACGTCATCGTCCCGATCTAGTCCCGCCGGCCCGGTATTGCAAATCGAACCCGCCCGCTACCGGACCGGCGGCAGGTCGAGGTCGCCGCGCGCCCGGCAGGTGGCGCGCAGCACGTCCTCGCCGCAGTCCCGCGGCGCGAGATCCCGGCCGAGGCAGACCCGCACCTCGCGCACCAGCCCGTCGCGGCAGGTGACGATGACGCCGTTCGAGTCGAGCTCGGGATTGGCGTCGAGGAAGGCCGCCTCGACCTCGGTCTCGGTCAGCCGGGTCTCGGAGATCAGCGGCATCTCGAGGCCGGCGAAGGCCGCCCGGGTCGCGCGGAAGTAATCGGCCGGCTCGAGGCCGGTGCAGCGGCCGTGCTTGCGCCACTGGTACCAGGCAAGCCCGCCCGAGCCCATCACGTCCGCCATCGCCGCCGTCATCCGGCGCGAGGGCTCGCGGGTGGTCGCGTCGCAGAACTCGGGCCAGCCGCCCTCCTCGTACTGGGGCCAGAGCCCGTGGACGGTGAAGCCGAGCCGCCGGCCGGGGTCGCACTGCTCGCGGTCGCGGGCATCGCCCTCGGCGGCGCAGAAGCTCGGCGTCCAGGTCAGCGCGAGAAGATAGTAGTCGAAGTCGCCGGCATGCACGGGACCGGCCCCGAGGGCCGTAGTCCCGAGCGTGAGGGCCAGTATATAGCTCTTTATCATCCACCGCATCGCGACTATATAGCGCGTCGATTCTCCCGCGAAAACCGACTTCCGCGCGCTCCGCGCAGCCGAGTTTCCGGACCCGGGCAAGGCATGTTTGACGAAAGGAACCCACCCATGGCGCTTCCCCTCATGCAGAAGGCGACGGCCGTCTGGCTGATCGACAACACCACGCTGACCTTCGGCCAGATCGCCGAGTTCACCGGCCTGCACGAGCTCGAGATCAGCGGGATCGCCGACGGCGAGGTGGCGCAGGGGATCAAGGGCTTCGATCCCATCGTCAACCGCCAGCTCACCCCCGAGGAGATCAAGCGCGGCGAAGAGAACCCGCGCCACAAGCTGCGGCTCTACAACAACCCCGCCGCCGAGGGCGAGACCAAGCGCAAGGGACCGCGCTACACGCCGCTCAGCAAGCGCCAGGAACGCCCGGCCGCGATCGCCTGGCTGGTGAAGTTCCACCCCGAGCTCTCGGACGGGCAGATCGCCAAGCTCGTCGGCACGACGAAGCCCACGATCCAGTCGATCCGCGACCGCACCCACTGGAACATGGCCGGCATCCAGCCGGTCGATCCGGTGGCGCTCGGCATGTGCCGCCAGACCGAGCTCGACGCGGCGATCGCCAAGGCGATGCGGCGCCAGACCGCCGACGGCACGGTGATGAGCGACGCCGAGCGGATGAAGCTCGTCTCGACCGTCCAGTCGCTGTCGATGGATGCCGAGCCGCGGCGGCCGGCGAACCTCGCGGGGCTCGAGAACTTCACGCTCGGCAGCGGCCGCGACGAGGGCGGCCGGCGCGACCAGGCGCCGATCGACGCCGACAGCTTCTTCAACCTCTCGCCGTCCGCCAAGGACGACGACGAGGAGGAATAAACTCCGCCGCTCCGCGTTTCGACAGCAGGCAGCTTGCGGCCGATCACGCGCCCGTGTGTTTCCGGGGGCTGGAAAGTCGCCGGACTGTCACACTAGGTGCTGGATCAGGACCGGATCGAATCGCTGGAGTATGAAATGAGCAAAGAGCAGTCGCGCGACGCGGGTGATGTGAACCAAGGACGGCGGAAGATTCTGGGCCGGATCGGCCTCGTTGCCGCCGGCGCCTATGTCGCCCCGGCCCTGACCATGCTGAGCAGCGCCGAGGCCCAGAGCCGCGACAGCGGCCCCAGTGGCGGCCCGAGCGGCGGCAGCCGGGGCGGTAGCGGCGGCGGTGGCCGTGGCGGCAACCAGGGCGGCGGCGGCAATTCGGGTGGCGGCAACCAGGGTGGCGGCAATCGCGGCGGCAGCCGGGCAAGCCGGCAGAGCCGCGCCTCGCGCCCCGACCGGGTGAGCCGGGCCTCGCGCCCCAGCCGCGCCAGCCGCCCGAGCCGCACCTCGCGCCCCAGCCGCACCTCGCGCCCGAGCCGGATCAGCCGGCAGAGCCGCCCCAGCCGCGCGGGCGGGCGGAGCGGCACCGGCAACCAGATGCGCGTGCGCCCCGACGGCACCGTCGAGCACGAGGTGCCGCGCTGGCTGCGCAACATCGTCCCCGGCAACTAGGCCCGGGGCATGGGCGGCCCCGGGGGTGCGCCTGAGGCGCGGGAGCAGGATTTCCTGCTCCATGCGCCCTCGCTCGACCGGCCGATCCTCTTTTGCGACGCCGGCGAGGTGGCCGACACCCTCGCCCGCATCACCCTCGGCTGGGACTGGTCCCGCGGCCCGGCCGGGCCGGACGCGGCCGGACTGGCGGCGGTGCGGATCGGGCGGGATGCGGAGGGCTACGGGGTCGACTCGGACTGGCTCGAGGCCCCGTTCCTGGGGCTGAGCCCGGTCGCGGCGGCCTGTAGCACCGCCTGCGACCTCGGCCTTGCCCATCTCGATGCGGACCTGACCCGGGTCGGGCTCCACTGCGGCGCGGTCGCGATCGGCGGGCGTCTGGTGGTGCTCGCCGGCGCGCGGCGCGCGGGCAAGAGCACGCTGGTCGTCCGGCTCGGCGCGGACGGGCACCGGGTCTTCACCGACGACATCCTGCCCCTCGGGCCGGGACCGGCGACGGGCATCGCCCTCGGCGTGGCGCCGCGGCTGAGGCTGCCGCTGCCTCGCGGCAGCCGGCCCGGGTTCCGCGCCCATGTCGCGGCCCATCTCGTCGCCCGCGACGCGCGCTACGGCTATGTAATGCCGCCCGCCCTCGCCCCGCGCGGCGAGGAGGCGCCGGTCGGGGTGGTGGTGCTCCTCGACCGCCGCACCCGGGGCCGCGCGCGGCTGCGGAACGCGACCCGGGCGGAGGCGCTGCACCGGCTGGTCCTGCGCAATCTCGCCGCCGACCGCGATCCGGGGGCCCTGCTCGACCGGCTGGAGCGGCTGGTGGTGGAGACGGAGGTGTTCTGGCTCGAATACGCCGACCTCGAGGAGGCGGCCGCGCTGATCGGCCGGGCCTTCGCGCCCGGCGCCGGGCCGGTCGCGACCGCGGGGCCGCGGCGTGCCGCCAGCCCCGCCCGCACCCGGCGCGTGGAACCTGCCCCGGCCGCCCTGCCCGACCGCCGGTACCGCACCCGCCCGGGGATCGAGGCCCGCGACATCGACGGCGAGCTCTTCCTCTGCGATCCCGACGAGCGGGCGATACTGCACCTCAATCCGGTCGGCGCGGCAATCTGGTCGCTGATCGCGGAGGAGGCAAACGAGGCCGAGGCGGTCGGCGCGCTTCGGGACGCCTTTCCGGCCGTGGATGCCGCGCGGATCGCGGCGGATGTGGCGACGCTCTTTGCCGACCTGAGGGGGGCTGCGCTGATCGAGGCCGTGGACGAGGCGGGCTGAACTTTCCTCGCGGCGCCGGGCGGCTGGCGACAGGCTCAGAACGCGGCGATCGCCGCGAGCAGGACGCCCATCAGCGCCATCGCCCGGAGATAGACTGCCAGCCCCCGGCGCAGCTCCGCCGGCCCGGGATCGGGCGCCCCGCCGTTCAGCCAGGGCTCGGGCGAGACGCCGCTGCCGTAGCTGCGCGGGCCCGAGAGGCGCACGCCGAGCCCGCCGGCCATCGCCGCCTCGGGCCAGCCGGCATTCGGCGAGCGGTGCCGGCGCGCGTCCCGGGCCATCGCGGCGACCGAGCCGCGCGGCCGGCCGGAGGCGAGCGCCAGCAACGCGCCGGTGATCCGCGCCGGGATCCAGTTCGCCACGTCGTCGAGCCGCGCGGCGACCCGGCCGAAATGCAGGTAGCGCTCGGAGCGGTGGCCGATCATGCTGTCGAGCGTGTTCAGGGCCTTGTAGCCGGCGATCCCCGGCAGGCCGAGGAGCACGCCCCAGAAGACCGGCGCGACCACGCCGTCGGAGGCGTTCTCGGCGAGGCTCTCGAGGCCGGCGCGCGCCACGCCGCCGGTGTCGAGACGCTCGGGGTCGCGGCCGACGATCCGCGACACCGCATCGCGCGCCCCGGCGAGATCGCCGCCGGCCAGCGGCTTCGCCACCGCCGCCACGTGATCATGAAGCGAGCGCCCGGCCACCAGCGGCGCCGCCAGCAGGCCGGTCAGCAGGATCCCCGCCCAGCCTCCGGGCAGGCAGGCAGCGAGGGCCGCCCCTGCCCCGGCAGCGAGACCGACGACGGCAATGGTCACCGCCCCGCCCCGGAGCAGGCGGCCGGCGGGCGGGGTGCGGGGGTCGTTGAGACGCCGCTCAAGCGCCGAGATCAGCGCGCCGATCCAGGTGACGGGATGGCCGATGCGCCGGTAGAGCCGGTCGGGCCAGCCGAACGCCGCCTCGAGCCCCAGCGCGACCAGCATGGCGGCGGCCGTCACCGGGGGCGCGTCCCTTGCCCGGGGCTGCTCAGATCGTGCATAGCTCTCCCGCCGCCATGGTCCCGTCCGGGCGGGACTTTAGTCGCCGCCCGCCGGAGGTAAAGACGCCCCATGCCCATGCCCCGCATCATCCTGGTCACCGGCGGCGCGCGCTCGGGCAAGAGCGCAGAGGCCGAGCGGCGGGCCTGCGCCTGGCCGGGGGAGCCGGTCTATATCGCCACGGCCGAAGCCGGCGACGGCGAGATGGCGGCGCGGATCGCCCGCCACCGCGCCCGCCGCGGGGCGGGATGGCGCACCGAGGAGGCACCGCTCGCGCTGGCAGAGATGCTCAAAGCCACCGACGGCGCCGGGCCGCGGCTGGTGGACTGCCTGACGCTCTGGCTCTCGAACCTGATGCTGGCGGGGCACGACTGGGAGGCGGAGGCCTCGGATCTCGAAGCCTGCCTGCGCGCGCAGGCGAGCCCGGTGGTGCTGGTGACGAACGAGGTCGGCGGCGGGATCGTGCCCGAGAACGCGCTCGCCCGTGCGTTTCGCGACGCGGCGGGTCTGCTCAACCAGCGGATCGCGGGTGTCGCCGACGAGGTGGTGCTGACGGTGGCCGGACTGCCGCTGGTGCTGAAGGGCTGAGGGGGCGGCAGGCTACGGGCGGGGGAGATCGCCGGCCGCGCGCTGTTCCTCGAGCATCTGGGCCATTTCCCGGCGGATCAGCTTGCGCAGGTTGCGGCTGATCCGGTCGCCGAGCTCGCCCTGAAGCTCCTCGCGGACCAGAACGTTGATCACGTCGCGCAGCGCCTCCTCGTCGAGGATCGGCGCGGGCTGGCCGCGCGCGCCCCGCAGGTCGAGGCCCTCGCTCAGGATCTCGCCGCTGTGCACATGCCCGGCACCCGGCGCGTCGTCGGCGCGCATCGCCGGCGTAAGCACCAGCACGGTCGCAAGGTCCGTGCCCGGCGCGGCCTGGCGGGCGCGGGACTCCTCGGAGACGAGCGCCCGGATCGAGGCGAGGACGTCGGAGATGGACTCGCGCCCCGGCCCGGCCTCGTCGGCGAGCGCATCCGGCGCGTCGTCCTGCGCATCGGGGGCACCGCCCGCGCGGCGATCCTCCGCCTGGGTGGTCATTGGCGCTCCCAGCGCGACCGGATACGGTCGACGACCGAGGTGTCGTAGCCGCCGGGACGCCCGGCCTGCACCCGGGTGAAGTTCTCGTCCGGGTCGTAGGTCTCGATCCCGAGGCCGAGATGCTCGACCGTGAGCAGACCCATGGACCGCAGGAGCGCATAGGCCGCGACGTATTCGTTGCGCTGCGCCCGCACGACCTCGGCCTGCGCCTGGAGCAGTTCCTGGTCGGCGTCGAGCACCTCGATCGTCGAGCGCGCCCCGAGCCGGGCCTCCTCGCTCACGCCCTCGGAGGCGATGCGGCTTGCCTCGACCTGCTCGCGGCGGGCGACGATGGAGGCCCGCGCCACGCCGAGCTCGGCCCAGGCGGAGGCCACCTGCTGGGTGACCTGGCGGCCGGCGTCCTGCACCTCGAAGCGGCGCTGGTCGAGGATCGCCTGCGCCTGGCGCACCAGCGCGTCGTTGCGCCCGCCGGTCGAGAGCGGCAGCGAGCCGGTGATGCCGACCTCGCCGAAGCCGGTGTTGTCCCAGTCGCGGCTGACGCTCGAGTTGCTGCGCCGCGCGCCGAGCCCGGCCGTGGCGCTGATGCTCGGCCCCTTGGCGGCCAGCGCCCGGTCGAAGTCGTAGACCGCGACCCGCTCGTTGAACTGGGCGGCGATGATGGCCGGATTGCGGTTGACACCGATGCTGACCGCGTCATCGACCGCGCGCGGAAGCTCGGGCAGCGACGGCAGCGGCTGGAGGTTCTGCGGGCGCATGCCCACGGCGGCGAGATAGGTCTCGCGGGAGACCTCCAGGAGACCACGGGCCGCCGCGAGCTGCGAGCGGGAATCGGCGAGGCGCGCCTCGCTCTGGCTGACGTCGGTGCGGGTGACCTCGCCGACCTCGAAGCGGTTCTGGGTCGCGCGGAACGTCTCCTCGAGACGCTCGACGTCGTTGGCCGCGAGCCGCACGAATTCCTCGTCGCGGCGCACGTCGGCATGGGCCTGGACGGCCTGGAAGAGCACGAGCTGCTCGACCTCCTTGAGGTCGGCCCGGCCGGCGGCGATGCGGTTGCGCGCGGCCTCGATCGCAGCGGCGGTCTGGCCGTTGTCGAAGACGAGCAGGCTCGCGTTCAGGCTTGCCTGGAGATTGTGGACCGGGTCCGAGCTGTCGAAGGTGTTGTTGGAGGACGCACCCACCCCGGTGCTGATCTGCGGCCGCCGGGCGGCGCGGGCGATCGGCACGCTCTCGTCGACGCCGCGCAGCGCAGCACGGCTCGATTCGAGGATCGGGCTGGTGCGGTAGGCGGTGACGAGCGTGTCGGCAAGCGTCTGCGCGATGGCGCCGACCGGCAGGAGGGTGAGGCCGGCCGCGACCGCGGTGGAGGCAAGAAACGATGTCAGGCGTCGCATTTTCATCGCGATCCTCTTTGTACTGCTCGTAGGCTGGGGCCCGGTTTCAGGGCTTCTCGGGGCACTATCGGGCGGGCAGGCTCAAAACTCAAACGCTTTGATCCGCTCGAATCCGGGAAGTACGGGCGCCGTGGCATCGAAGATACGGCGCCAGCCGATTCCCTGCGGCGTGCGCAAACCGAGCCGGGCCTGCCCTGCCGGGCCGTCGACAAAGATCGCGATCAGCCGCCCGCCCGGCGCGAGTTGGTCGAGCAGCGCCTCGGGCAGTTCCTCGACCGCGCCCTCGACCATGATCGCGTCATAGGGGCCGCTGCCGGCCAGTCCCTCGCGGAGCGGGCCGCCCGTAATCGTCGCCGCGACGCCCGCGGCCGCGAGCCGCGACCGGGCACCGGCGGCAAGGTCGGGATCCTCCTCGAGCGCCACCACCTCGCCCGCGATCAGCGAGAGCACCGCGGCCGAATAGCCGAGGCCGCAGCCGAGATCGAGCACGCGGTCGCCCGCGCCGATCTCGAGCGCGTCGACCATCTTGGCGAAGACCCGCGGGTCGAGCAGCACCCGGCCCCCGCCGAGCGGCACATGTTCGCCGAGATAGGCGACCGGGCGCAGGGCTTCGGGCACGAAATCCTCGCGCGGGACGGCAAGCATCGCCTGGATGATGGCGAGGCGCGTGACGTCGGAGGGGCGGACCTGACTGTCCACCATGGCCACGCGCGCGGCAGCGAAATCGGTCATCTGGAACCCCCTGCCCGATCGGATCGGCTGGGCGCCCTGATCGCACTTTTCCGCCGCGCATGCAACGCGCCTGCGGCATCAGCGCGCAGGCGCGGCAGTGCAATCGCGAACGATCGGCGGGCGATCGCTACTGTGCCGGCTGGCCGACGAGGCCCGCCTCGCCGAGGTTGGCGCAGAAGACCGAGGCGGTCCCGCCGCCGTCCTGGTCCTGGACCTCGGGCGCGGAGGCGAGGATCTCGCCGCAGCGGGTCAGCACCTCCTGCTGCTGCTCGGGCTCGAGGCCGTCGAAGAAGGACTGCGCCTGCTCGACCGAGGTGCCGGCGCCGCTGAGGTCGATGCCGGTCTCGGCGAACGGATCCGTGGGATCGGTGGTGTCGTCCGCCCCGCCGGGCACGGCCTGCGGTCCCGGCGCGGCATCGCCCGGGGTGACCTGGTCCTCGGCCGGGGTCGCGGGCTGGTCTGCCGGGGCCTGGGGCGCCTGCGCCCATGCCGGGGCCAGAGCGCCGAAGACCAGGGCCGCGGCAAAGATGCTAGTACTCGTCCTGAGCATTGCTTCCTCCTATTGGTTGTATGAGAAAACAACCCCTGGAGGCGGCATGTGTTCCCTCCGCGCCCCGAAAACCCGCGCAAATCGGGTCATCGGGGCGGCATGGGCGCCGCTCAGACGGCCACGCCCACCGGGCAGGTGACGCCGGTCCCGCCGAGCCCGCAATAGCCCGCAGGGTTCTTGGCGAGGTACTGCTGATGCTCGGCTTCGGCGAGGTAGTAGGCCGGCGCCGCGCGGATCTCGGTGGTGACCGGGCCGTGGCCGGCGGCGCTCAGCACCGCCTGATAGGCATCGCGCGACGCTTCTGCCGCCGCCTGCTGCGCCGGGTCGGCGGTGTAGATCGTCGAGCGGTACTGGGTGCCGACGTCATTGCCCTGGCGCATGCCCTGTGTCGGGTCGTGGTTTTCCCAGAAGACGCGCAGGAGCTCGGCATAGCTGACCACCGCCGGATCGAAGACCACCTCGACCACCTCGGCATGGCCGGTCTGGCCAGAGCAGACCTCGCGGTAGGTCGGGTTCGGGGTCTCGCCGCCGGCATAGCCGACCGAGGTCACGTAGACGCCCGGCGTCTGCCAGAACTTGCGCTCGGCCCCCCAGAAGCAGCCCATGCCGAAGACCGCGACCTCGGCCCCCTCGGGATGCGGGCCCCGGAGCGGCCGGCCGGAGAGGAAATGGAGCTCCGCGGTGGGGATCGGCTCCGGCCGCCCCGGCAGCGCGGTGCCCGGCGATGGCATCTGCGGCGTCTTCATCAGGCCGAACAGCATCGAAACCCCCTGGATCAAGATCGGACAGCACGGAATCTAGGATGCGGCGCTCCGGTTTCCAAGCGCCTGCCCCATCCCCGGAAACGCGGAAGGGCCGCGCCAGCGGCACGGCCCTCCCGTTCCTCCTCCCGGGAGGCGATCAGTTCTTGGCGTAGTACTCGACGACCAGGTTCGGCTCCATCATCACCGGGTAGGGCACGTCCGACAGCGACGGCGTGCGCACGAACTCGGCGCTCATCTTGGAGTGGTCGACGGAAAGATAGTCCGGCACGTCCCGCTCGGGGCTGCCCGCGGCCTCGAGGACCAGCGCGATCTGGCGCGACTTCTCGCGGATCTGGATCACGTCGCCTTCCTTGACGCGGTAGGAGGCGATGTTGACCCGCTTGCCGTTCACATTCACGTGGCCGTGGTTCACGAACTGGCGGGCGGCGAAGATGGTGGGCACGAACTTGGCGCGGTAGATGACCGCGTCGAGCCGGCGCTCCAGCAGGCCGATCAGCAGCTCGGGCGTGTCGCCCCGCTGGCGCTCGGCGTCGCCGTAGATCTTGCGGAACTGCTTCTCGGTGAGGTCACCGTAGTAGCCCTTGAGCTTCTGCTTGGCGCGCAGCTGCGTGCCGTAGTCGCTCATCTTGCCCTTGCGGCGCTGGCCGTGCTGGCCGGGTCCGTATTCGCGGCGGTTCACCGGGGACTTCGGGCGGCCCCAGATGTTCTCGCCCA
>CAZESN010000093.1:0-10335 GCA_964514775.1 uncultured Rhodovulum sp. | reverse complement strand
CTCGGCGAGGAGGTGCGCGCCGTCGAGGACGCGGGCGCGGACTGGGTGCATGTCGACGTGATGGACGGGCATTTCGTGCCGAACATCACCATCGGCCCGAACGTGGTCGCCGCGATCCGGCCGCATGTGCGCACGGTGATGGACGTTCACCTGATGATCGCGCCGGCCGATCCCTATCTCGAGGCGTTCGTCGCGGCCGGATCGGACATCGTGACCATCCATGCGGAGGCCGGGCCGCATCTCGACCGCAGCCTCGCGCGGATCCGCGATCTGGGGGCGAAGGCGGGCGTGTCGCTGACGCCCTCGACGCCGCCCTCGGCGGTGGAATACGTGCTCGACCGCTGCGACCTCATCCTGGTGATGACGGTGAACCCCGGCTTCGGCGGCCAGTCGTTCCTGCACTCGCAGCTCCCGAAGATCCGCGCGCTCAGGGAGATGATCGGCGAGCGGCCGATCTGGCTCGAGGTCGATGGCGGTGTCACGCCCGAGACCGCGCGGCTGGTGGCCGAAGCCGGCGCCGACACGATGGTGGCGGGATCGGCGGCGTTCAAGGGCAGGCCCGCGGCCTATGCGGCCAATATCGCGGCGCTGCGGGCGGGAGCGCGCGGCGACTGATCCGCCCGCTCCGCGCGCGGATACGCACTTGCGAACCCTGGGGCCGGCACTGACTTGATGCCGGCCCTATGGTCCGGGTCGGCAGGATACGCGGCTGGCGGCGGTCAGACGGTTTCCGGCACCCTGGCGTCCTCTTCCGCGAGGAACCGCTCGGCTTCGAGCGCGGCCATGCAGCCCATCCCCGCCGAGGTGATCGCCTGCCGGAACACGTGGTCGGTGATGTCGCCCGCCGCGAACACGCCCGGGATCTCGGTCGCGGTCGATCCCGGCTTCGTGACGACGTATCCGCCGTTGTGAAGCGGCAGCTGCCCCGCCACCAGCTCCGACGCCGGCGCATGCCCGATCGCCACGAAGACGCCCGCGCAGGGGATGACCTGCTCGGTGCCGTCGCGCACATCGCGCACCCGCACGCCGGTGACCACGGCGGGCGTGCCGTCGCCGAGCACCTCGTCGAGCGCATGGAACCAGAGCGTCTCGATCTTGGGGTTCTTCGCCAGCCGCTCCTGCAGGATCCGCTCGGCCCTGAGCTCGTCGCGGCGATGGATCAGCGTGACCCTGGAGGCGAAGTTGGTCAGGAACAGCGCCTCCTCGACGGCGGTGTTGCCGCCCCCGATCACCACCACCTCCTGCCCGCGGTAGAAGAACCCGTCGCAGGTCGCGCAGGCCGAGACCCCGAACCCCTTGAACTTCTCCTCCGACGGCAGCCCCAGCCATTTCGCCTGTGCGCCGGTCGCGAGCACCACCGCGTCGGCAGTATAGACCGTGCCGCTGTCGCCATGTGCCGTGAACGGCCGCGCGGCCAGATCGAGCCGCGAGATATGGTCCGAGACGATCTCCGCCCCGGTCGCGCGCGCATGCGCCTCCATCCGCACCATCAGGTCCGGCCCCATCACCTCGACGTCACCGGGCCAGTTCTCGACCTCAGTGGTGATGGTGAGCTGCCCGCCCGGCTGGATCCCCTGCACCAGCACCGGCGCCAGCATCGCCCGCGCGCCGTAGACCGCCGCCGTATACCCCGCCGGGCCGGAGCCGATGATCAGGAGCCGCGTGTGACGTGTCTGGGACATGGGAAACCTCGAACGGGGGACGCCGTCATATAGTCCCTGGCCGGGCCGGAGGAAAGGCCGCCGGCCCGGCCCTCCGGTTTCCGTTTCTTTCGCGTTCGCGAAACATAATTGCATCTCCCCCCGCACTGCCGGTATGAACCGTTCCAGAACCGGAGAAGACCATGCCTGCCGCCAAGCTCGACCCCATCGACCGCAAGATCCTCGCCGAGCTCCAGGCAGACGGCCGGATGACCAACGTCGAGCTCTCGCGCCGGGTCGGCATCTCGGCACCGCCCTGCCTGCGCCGGGTGCGCGCGCTGGAGGAAGAGGGCCTGATCCGCGGCTACCACGCCGACATCGACGCCCGCGCGCTCGGCTTCGACGTCCAGGTCTTCGCCATGGTCGGCCTCTCGAGCCAGGCCGAGCGCGATCTCTCGGCCTTCGAGGCCCTCGCCCGCAGCTGGTCGCTCGTGCGCGAATGCCACATGCTCAACGGCGAGATCGACTTCATCCTGAAGTGCATCGCCCCCGATCTCTCGACCTTCCAGCGCTTTCTCACCGAGGACCTGACCGCCGCGCCGAACGTCGCCAGCGTCAAGACCAGCCTCGTCATCCGCTGCGGCAAGGACGAGCCCTCGGTCCCCTTCGACGTCGTTGAGGCCCGCGTCCGCGCCGCCGACTGACGGCCCCCCGGACCGGAAAAGGCGAGGCATCGCCTCACCCCAGCAGCCAGACCGTCTCCACCGCCGCGACCCCCGGCCGCAGCCCGCCCTCCACCGCCACCCGCGCCAGCCGCCGCGCCGCGTAAAGCCCGCCGTAGACCCGCCCGATCTCGGCCGCGTCGACGGAGAACGGCGGCCCCTCCGCCGCCCCCTGGTCATACTCGAACGCGATCACCAGCTGCCGCGCGCCCCCCGTGACCGCATGGACATGCGCCCCGTAGCGCCCGCGAACCGCCGCCGGCAACGCCACCAGCGCCGCCCGGTCGTAGACCGCATCGACCGGCCCGAGCATCTCCGCCCCGAGGTCGAAGACATCGCCCACGAACACCTCGACCCCCCCGGCCCGGAACCGCTCCATCGCCCCCGCCGGCGCGACCTCCGGCACGAGGCCCAACTCGTCGAAGAGCTGCTCCACCGCCACCCGGCTCAGCTCCGCCCCCGCGACCCGGTAGCCCCGGCCCAGCAGCCAGCCGATATCGCGGGTCTTGCCGCAGAGCGGCAGGAACAGCCGTGCCCCCGGCGCCAGCCCCAGCGTCCCCAGATGCGCCACCATGAGCCCGTTCGGCGCCGCTTCGTGAAACCCGATCCGCCCCGTGGCCCAGCGGTCGTGCCAGAATTCCGCCTCCATCGCGCACCTCCCTGCCATCCCGCTCAGATGACCCCGCCCGCGCTGCGATGCAATCCCCGACCGGCGCACGCCCGACCCCGCCCGCCGGCAACACCCCCCGGACATGCGCTATACCTGTGGCCCCACCGCCCCGGAGGCCGCGATGCCCGACCCCATCCAGCTCATCCCCGTCGACGCCATCGACGAGGCCGCCCTCAGCCGCGACCGCACCGCCTCCGACGACGAGGCGCGCACCGAGCTCGCGAGCTCGATCTCGCGCACCGGACTGCGCATGCCCATCGAGGTCTGGCAGCTTTCCGAGCCCCGCGGCCCCCACCGCTACGGCCTCATCTCCGGCTTCCGCCGCCTTGCCGCCTTCCGCGAACTCCACGGCATGGCCCGCGACAAGACCCGCTTCGCCGCCATCCCCGCCTTCATCCGCGAGCCCGCCTCCATCGCCGAGGCCCTCGCCGCCATGGTCGAGGAGAACGCCGTCCGTGCCGGCATCTCGCCCTGGGAGCAGGCGAAGGTCGCCGTCACCGCCCGCGACGAGGGTGTCTTCCCCTCGGTCGAGGAGGCCATCGACGCCCTCTACGCGAGCTACAGCCGCGACAAGCGCAAGCGCCTGCGCGCGCTTGCCCACCTGGCCGAGGACCTCGACGGCACCCTCACCGCGCCCGAGACCCTGTCCCAGCGCCAGCTCATGCGCCTCGCCGGGGCGGTCACGCGCGGCTACGGCCCGCTGATCCACCACGCGCTCGGGCAATCGAGCCTCAAGGACGCCGCCACCCAGTGGCGGATCCTCGTCCCCATCCTCGCCGAATCCGAGACCTCCGACCCGATCGAGCCCGAGCCCCTGATGCCGGACGCCCCCGCCCGCCGTCCCCGCCGCCTGCTCTATCCGCGCCGGGGCGTGCACATCCGCCGCGAGCGCACCCGCGACGGCTGGTGCCTGCACATCACCGGCCCCGAGGCGACCGGCATGTTCATGGACGGGGTGCTGGATGAGGTCGAGCGCTGGTGCGGGCCGGCGTGAGGGCGGCCGCCGCGCAGGCGCGGCCCCGGGCTGGAGTGGGGATGTTGCTGGCGGCGGCGTTGGTGGGCGTCGGCAAAAGCGGGCGGTCGAGCTTGGCTCAGTATCCCCTAACCCGCTATGTTGCGATGGCTTGGACCGCGAACGTCTATTGGCGCGCCCCTGATTGCAACGTTTATTGATCCTCAGCCCTTCTCCTTTTCGATGCCCATTGGCAACAGGCGCCATCGGCCTCGGCGCAACGGAATCTTACGTTCAATCGCGACTTGGTCGATCTCGTCCATGCTGAGTCCGCTCCCAGCCTGAAGCGGAGCGCCCACCTTCATCGACTCTATTCGCTCCTTGATCTCAGAAAGAAGCTTCGGATTGGCCTCCGGACGACCCGCACCATCATTGTGAGGATTCATGGCGGACTCTAAGCTCGTAGCAGACTTAGAAGCGCGACCGCCACCATTCGTGCCAAAATTCGCTCTTTGCCAGAGTTTCGTGCTCAAAGAGCCCGGCCCAAGCGGCGGTGACTTGGCAACGCGAAACATTCCTTCGGCCTCTATCTCTTCAGTGAGTAACGTATAGTGCCCACACATTGCCTGTAAGTCCGCCTTTAGCTCGGCACCGTCAACGAACTCTTGTCCGGCGTTCATAAAGAGCGCTGCGCTTCGCTTATGAAGCTTGTCATTGGATACGAAGAACCGACAGAATGGGAGATAGAATAGGTATGTTATATCTATTTTGTTGCTCGCACGATCCGGCGAAATCAGCGTTTTGTCCACTGCAATATGAAAGAATAGCTCTACCTTCAAGCAATGAACGAAGTATGGAAAACATTCAGCGAGAGGAGGTCGACCTAGCGAGGCCCAATGTTCCCTTGCATCATTGGATACTGCATTAGTAAGCCCCAAAATACGGCAACCCAAAACGAGATTCTTCTCGGCTTGATCGTCCATTTGTACGGACCTGGTGGCAATATCGAAGGCATCTTCAAGATTCTTCGGGGTCTCTCTTATTGAAAACACGCTTCTTGCGATGCTTGCGAGCTTACCATTCTCCGCAGTGGACAGCGACTCTCTCCATGCTGCAGCGAAGGCCTTTTCAACTTCATGGAATTTGTGGTCCTGCCAGCGACTGAACGCATCCGCCTCCGGGCTCTCGCTATAGATAATAGACTTGCGTCCCGATGAATCGAGCGTGAACTTGCCATGCGCCAAATGTGGAACGCCGCGCAAATCTAGCCTACCCCCGGCCAATTCTGACTCGAGAAGGGCATGGTGACTTACGTTTGGATAAGAATGCATGATTGGTGTTTTGTCAGCAATGTCTGAGACGAGCTTCTCCGGCGCAGTCCGTCCCCCGGTCTTTGATAGATCTGCAAGGGCTTCCGCAAAAAATACTGGACAAATAATTGCGCTAAACAGGCAGTCAAAAATAACCGACTCGTCCTTGCTCAACATCTCCAAGAAAGATTTGTCGAATAGTGTCCGAGGTCCCACGGCCCATCTCCAAGTGCAACACCCATCGAACATAGGGACTGAACACAAGGAATACGATGCTTAGTGCCCACCCCGATAGTGTGGACGTTCCCTTCTGGCGCAAAGCAGCCGTGTGCTCATTCGAATCTAACGTCCACTGCGCCCCTCTAGCGTCAGAACCATGTCGAAGTCGGCAGAAGGTCGCCGCACTGAACGCCCGGCGCGCACACTCCCAAACCTTTCCTAATCCTTACTCACCCGGAATCACCCCGTGATTCCAACACCTTGCAAAATGGGCACGCGTGCCCACCCTGTGCGGGCACACCCCTTTGCCACGCAAAAGGGGCGGGTGTTTCCACCCGCCCCTCCATCTGCCGTATATGGCGGCGCGTCAGCGCTTGGAGAACTGGAAGCTCCGGCGCGCCTTGCGCTTGCCGTACTTCTTGCGCTCCACCGCGCGGCTGTCGCGGGTCAGGAAGCCCGCGGCCTTCAGCGGCCCGCGCAGGCTCGGTTCATAGAGGCTGAGCGCCTGGCTGATCCCGTGCTTGACCGCGCCCGCCTGGCCCGACAGGCCGCCGCCCTTGACGGTGGCGGTCACGTCGAACTCGCCGGTGACGCCGGCCACCGAGAATGCCTGGCCGATCACCATCTGCAGCACGGGGCGCGCGAAATACGCGTTCATGTCCTTGCCGTTGACGGTGACCTTGCCCGAGCCCGGCTTGATCCAGACGCGGGCGACCGCGTCCTTGCGCCGGCCGGTGGCGTAGGAGCGGCCCAGCTCGTCGCGGACCGGCTCGCGCTTGACGGTTTCCTCGGCGACCGGGGCGTTGCCGATCGCGTCCTTGAGGTCTTCGAGCGTGTTGATCTCGGCCATGATGTCAGGCGCTCCGGGTGTTCTTGGGGTTCAGGGCGGCGAGGTCGACGACCTCCGGGTTCTGCGCCGCATGGGGATGCTCGATCCCGGCATAGACCCGCAGGTTGCTCATCTGCCGCCGCGACAGCGGCCCGCCCGGCAGCATCCGCTCGACCGCCTTGGTGATCACCCGCTCGGGATACTTGCCCTCGAGGATCTGCCCCGCCGTGCGGTGCTTGATCCCGCCCGGATAGCCGGTGTGCCAGTAGTACCGCTTGTCGGCCCGCTTGTTGCCGGTGAGCTGGACCTTGTCGGCGTTGATGATGATCACGTTATCGCCCATATCCATGTGCGGCGTGAACGTGGCCTTGTGCTTGCCGCGCAGCCGCATGGCGACAAGGCTCGCGAGCCGGCCCAGCACGATGCCTTCGGCATCAATGATGACCCATTTCTTGTCGATGTCGGCCGGCCTGGCGGAGTAGGTTTTCATCTCTCGTTCTTCCCGTGTCGGGCCTTCGGTTTCGGACGCGGTCCTATGACGGAAATCCAGGCGGGCGTCAATGCGCCGATGTTGATTTTTGGCCTTTGATCCCAATCATTTGGCGATGTGGTCTTAGAATACCCCAATTCGGTCGGGCGCCCAGGCATCGATGATGCCTGTGGTCTTGAGGACGGCATAGGCGACCATGACGCCGAGGATCACGTAGAGCGCGCGCCGGAGGGCATCGGCCCGCAGCAGCAGGGCAAGCAGGAGGAGCAGGGCGACGAGGAAGAAGAGGATGCGCAGCATGGCTCCATCTAGGCGAGTGCATCCTTCGACAGCAAGGCCGGGAAGCAGAAGGGCCGCCCCGAAGGGCGGCCCTGTGTCGCTTGCAGTCGGAATGCCTGCCTGGCTTCAGGCGGCGGCGCGGCGCCGGCTGCGCAGGAGAGCGAGACCGGCAAGGGCCGAGGCGATGAGCGGCAGGCCAGCCGGGACCGGGACGACCGAGATCTCGGTTCCGCGGTACGGCTGGCTGTGCATCTCGCCGTTGAGGTTGGCGGACTTTGCCACCAGCGTGCCTTCGATCGGCGTGAAGTTCGTCACATGCGCATTGGCGGCGAGCACGGTGCCGTACCAGATCTTCTGGAACGCGATGCTGGTTGCGTCGACGAAGTTCCACAGGACGAACGGGGCAGCCTCCTTGAGGCCGTTTCCGCCAAAGCCCGCACCGAGATAGCCGTCGCCGCCCGTAACGTTGATCACGAGCGGTGCGTCGGCGTTGACGTTGCCGAACTCGATCATGAGGTTGGCGCTGGCGAGGTCGCTGAACGACAGGCTCAGCGGGCCCTGGCCCCCGCTCAGAACGAGCTTGTTGTGCTCGATCGTGGGGGTGCTGCCGCCCAGCGCGGCCGTCGAGGCGGACGCCGACGACAGAATGCTGGCGACGTTCTGCGGGAAGCGGGCTTCGAAGTCGCTGCCGCTCTGATTATCCAGAACCGTCCCCTGGTTGATCTGCGCCGTGACGTTCCCGCCGGCGCGCAGCGTGCCATGGCCGTTGAGGTTGAAGGAACTGTTCGTGACGTTGCCGCCGACAGTCGCATCGCCGCCGACGTTCAGGTTCAGGCCGCCCGACGTGACGTTGCCGCCGACGATGAGCTCGTCATAGTCCGATGCCGGCGACGAGCCATGAATGTTGAAGTTGGACGTTCCCGAGATATCGAGATTGCCACCGACATAGGTGCGGCCCTCAACCTCCGACCGCGAGGTAAGATCCTCGAGGACGATCAGGTTGAACTGATTGAGAAGCTGATCCGCCGAGAGCGGCGCGGCGACAGCCGGAATCGAAAAACCGACCGATACCGCCACTGCCGTGGCAGCAAGCAAGCTACGCATAGTGATAGACCCCTCGCAGGCACTCACGGGCCCCACCGCCCGCCTCACCGGGATATCCCACCCATTCGTTTCAATGTCGAGATGAAATTTAATCAGCCCTGCCTATGGTTAACGGGATTTCGGGGGAAGCGCGTAGGTCATGCCGGCGCGCGCCACCGGGCCTTTCACCCCATCGGAGAAAACAAGGACATCCCCCACCGCGAGGCTTCGGCCGAGCTTCAGGATCCGCACCTCGGCCACGAGGCCGCCGGGCGCGGGCTTGCGCAGGAAGTCTATCGAGGTGTTGGTGGTGACCGCGAGGGCCTCGCGGCCGATCACCGCAAGAAGCGCCATGTAGAAGCTGCAGTCGGCGAGCGCGAACATCGCCGGGCCGGAAACGGTGCCGCCGGGCCGGAGATCGGCATCCGTCGCGGTCATGCGGACGCGGACGAACATCGGGCGAAGTTCCTCGATCGTGAACCGGCCGGCAAGCTGCGGGAAGATCTCGGCGAGATAGGCTTGGAGCTCGGGGATGGTGAATTTCAGTTCCATGGGGCCTTGTCCGGATGGGCGGGGATCCCGCACAGTGGCGGCCACAGGCCGGTCGGGCAAGGGAGGACAGCCGTGGCAGAGGACATCCTGTTGCGCGATGACACGGGCGGGGTCGCGACCCTTACGCTCAACAGCCCGGGGCGGCTGAACGCATTGTCGGACGCGATGCTCGATGCGCTCGGGGGGGCTCTGGCGACGCTTTCGGACGATCGGTCGGTGCGGGTGGTGATCCTGAAGGGGGCGGGGCGGGCATTCTGTGCCGGGCACGATCTGCGCGAGATGACCGACGCCCGACAGTCGAGCGACGGCGGCGCCGCCTATTTCGAGGCGCTCTTCGCCAAATGTGCGCGCGTCATGCTCGCGATCACCCGGCTGCCGCAACCGGTCATCGCCGAGGTGCACGGGATTGCAACGGCTGCCGGGTGCCAGCTCGTCGCGACCTGCGACCTTGCCGTGGCGGCGGAGGGGACGCGGTTCGGGGTGAACGGGGTGAACATCGGGCTTTTCTGCTCGACGCCGATGGTGGCGCTGACCCGCAATATCGCGCCGAAGCATGCCTTCGAGATGCTCACCACCGGCGAGATGATCCCGGCGGAGGAGGCGGCCCGGCTGGGGCTCGTCAACCGTGTCGTGCCCGAGGCCGAGCTGGGCGGGGCAGCGCGGGAGCTGGCCGGGCGGATCGCTGGCAAGCTCGGGCCGGTCGTGGCGATCGGCAAGCGGGCGTTCTACGAACAGGCGGAAATGGGGCTCGAGGATGCCTATGCCCACACCGGGCGGGTCATGGTGGCCAACATGCTGCGCGATGACACCGCCGAAGGGGTTGCGGCCTTCCTGGAGAAGCGCAAGCCCGACTGGAAGCCCTGAGCGTTCAAGCGCGCCGGCGAGCGGTCAGCCGCGAGCTATACGCTCAGGGCGTGGATAGAGCGCGGTGAAACGGGCACGGATCACCAGGACGAAGAGGGCCACCGCCAGAAGCTGGTGCAGGATCGCCAGCGGCCAGGGCGCCGCGTGGAGGACGGTGACGATCCCGAGCACGACCTGGGCCAGGAGCACGTGGCTCACCCCCATGAAGGCCTTGCGGATGCTGCTGAGCGCGCTTGATCGCGACCGCAGCCAGGCTATGAGGCCGAGCACCACGAGCGTGTAGCCGAGAAGGCGGTGGTTGAACTGCACCAGCGCCGCGTTCTCGACGAAGTTGGTCCAGGCCGGCACGAGATCGAACGCCGCCGAGGGAAGGACCTCGCCACTCATCAGCGGCCAGTCGGTGTAGCTGCGCCCCGCATCGATGCCGGCCACGAGCGCCCCGAGGATGATCTGGGCGAAGGTCGCGGCGACAAGCACCGTTCCCCAGCGCATCATCGCCGCGTTGCGCTGCCGGCGGGCCTGCAGGAGCTCGGCTTCGGGCCGCCCGAGCCGCAGCGTGTACCAGGCGATCAGCCCGAGGATGGCGAAGGCAAGGCCGAGATGCACGGCCAGCCGGTAGGAGGCGACGCGGGTCATCTCGCCGGTAAGGCCCGAGGCGACCATCCACCAGCCGATCGCGCCCTGGAGCCCGCCGAGGGCGCCGAGGGCGAGCAGGCGCGGCGTCC
>CAZESN010000092.1:10190-10420 GCA_964514775.1 uncultured Rhodovulum sp. | reverse complement strand
CCGTGGCGAAGGCCACCGCCCCGCCCGAGCCGCCCTCGCCGATCACCACCGAGACGAGCGGCACGCCGATCTGGAGGCACTTGTCAGTCGAGCGCGCGATCGCCTCGGCCTGGCCGCGTTCCTCGGCGCCCTTGCCGGGATAGGCGCCGGGCGTGTCGACGAGGGTGATCACCGGCAGGCCGAAGCGGTCGGCGAGATCCATCAGCCGGATCGCCTTGCGATAGCCCTCG
>CAZESN010000092.1:0-10180 GCA_964514775.1 uncultured Rhodovulum sp. | reverse complement strand
CGCGCCAACCCGCCCATCACCGCATGGTCGTCGGCGAAGTTGCGGTCGCCGGCCAGCGGCGTCCATTCGGTGAACAGCGCGTCGATATAGTCCTTGCAGTGCGGCCGGTCGGGATGGCGCGCCACCTGCGTCTTCCGCCAGGGATCGAGGCTGCGGTAGAGCTCGTCGAGCAGGGCCACCGCCTTCTTGTCGAGCGCCGCCGCCTCGGCCTCGACATCCATCTCGGAATTCTTGCGGGCGAGGGTGCGCAGCTCCTCCGCCTTGCCCTCGATTTCCGCAAGGCCCTTTTCGAAGTCGAGATAGGTCTGCATGCGCTGCTCCGTCAGATGGCGTGGTATATGTCCGGCGGCGGCCGGAATGCAACCGCCGGCGGAGAGACCGACAGACCCGGGGCGGCGGGTGAACATCTGCGCCGCCCCGGGCCGGGCACGCGTGCCCGATTTTCAGCCCATTGATATGAAAGCGCTATTCCGGACAGACAAGCATCAGGAAAGCTTCGTTGACGCGCGCGGGCCGGCTCAGCCCACGATCAGGTCCGCCGTCCCGACAATAACCTTCGCCTGGCGGATCGAGGCGATGTCGATCAGCCGGCCCTTGTAGACCGCCGCCCCCTGCCCCTTCGCCTCGGCCTCGGCCATGGCGGCGATGATCTCGCGCGCCTCGGCGACCTGTGCCTCCGAGGGGGTGAAGACCTCGTTGGCGAGCGCGACCTGGCTCGGGTGGATCGCCCATTTGCCGACCATGCCGAGCGTCGCCGCCCGGCGTGCCTGGGCCCGGAAGCCCTCGGTGTCGGAGAAATCGCCGAAGGGCCCGTCCACAGGCAGGATGCCCGCCGAGCGGCAGGCCGCGACGATCGCGGCGGTCACGCCGTGCCAGGGATCGCCCCAGACCGGCGGGCGCGAGGCCTCGGCCTCGCCGCGCGGGGGCAGCATGTAGTAGCCCTCCTGCGTGCCGCCGATGCCGGTCGTCTGCATGCCCATCGAGGCCGCGAAATCCGCAGCCCCGAGGCTCAGCGCCTGGAGCCGGGGGCTGCCGGTCGCGATCTCGGCGACATTGCGAAAGCCGAGCGCGGTCTCGATGATCCCCTCGAAGCCGATGCGCTTCGCCCGGCCCGTCGCCGCCTCGATGGCGCTGACCAGCGCGTCGACCGCGTAGAGGTCGGCGGCGGTGCCGACCTTGGGGATCATGATCAGGTCAAGCCGCTCGCCCGCCTGCTCGACCAGATCGACCACGTCGCGGTACCAGAATTCGGTGTCGAGGCCGTTGATGCGCACCGAGACGGTCTTGCGGCCCCAGTCGACCTCGCCCAGCGCGCGGATGACATTGGCGCGCGCCTCGGCCTTGTCGGCGGGCGAGACGCTGTCCTCAAGGTCGATATTGACAACATCGGCCGCCGAGGCCGCCATCTTCTCGAAGAGCGCCGGCCGCGAGCCCGGCCCGAAGAGCTGGCAGCGGTTGGGGCGCGCGGGCGGGCTGGGGGGAACCGTGAAGCTCATGGAACGCGTCCTTATGGTCCGGGAAGACGGGATTGCTGCGGCGCACTAAGGCACCGGCGGCGGCCTTCGTCAAATGGAATGCTGCGGCGCAGCGCCCCGGCTACCGGAACCCGCTACCGGAGCCCGTTACTGGAGATCGGCGAAGGCTGCCTGGAGACGGCGCACCGCCTCGTGGATCTGCGCGCGGGGCATGGCGAGGTTGAACCGCAGCCAGTTCTCGCCGCCGGTGCCGAACTGGGCGCCGCGGCTCGCCGCGATGCGCGCGCCCTTCTCGACCCGGGCGGTGAACTCGGCCGCCTCCATGCCGGTGCCGGAGAAATCCACCCAGGCGAGATAGGTCGCCTCGAGGGGCATAGAGCGCAGGCCGGGGATGGCGTTCACCCCCTCGTCGAAGACGCGGGCATTGCCCGCCAGATAGGCGCAGAGCGCGTCGACCCAGGCGTCGCCGGTCTCATAGGCGGCGGTCGCCATCGCCATGCTGAACCGGTTCTGCGAGTTGCCCGAGGCGGAATAGGCCGCCTGGAAGCGGCGCCGCAGGGCCGCGTCGGGGATGATCACGTTGCCGACCAGCGCGCCGGCGATGTTGAAGGTCTTGGTCGTGGCGCTGAGCACGATGGTGCGGTCGAGCACCTGCGGCGCGGCCACGGGCATCGGGATGTGGCGTTGGCCGGGCATGACCAGGTCGTGGTGGATCTCGTCGGAGAGGAGCACGAGGTCGTGGGCCTCGGCGAAGGCCGCGACCTCGGCGAGCTCGGCCCGCGTCCAGACCCGCCCGCCGGGATTGTGCGGCGAGCAGAGCACGAGGATGCGCTCGTCGCCCTTGAGGCCGGCGGCAAGGGCCTCGAGGTCCATCCGGTAGAGCCCGTCGCCGTCGACCACCAGCGGCGATTCCACGATCCGACGCCCGTTGGCGCGCAGGATCCGGTGGAAGGCATGGTAGACCGGGGTGAAGACGATCACGCCCTCGCCCGGCTCCGAATACGCCTGCACGCAGAGCGCGAAGGCCGCGACGATGCCGTGGGTGGTGAGGACCGCGTCCGGGTCGACCTGCCAGCCGTGGCGGCGCGCCATCCAGCCGGTCACGGCGGCGCGCGAGGCCCGCTCGTCGCCGAAATAGCCGTAGACGCCGTGGGCGAGCTCGGCCGCCAGCGCCGCGTTCACGGCGGCCGGGGGGCGGAAATCCATGTCGGCCACCCACATCGCCAGCGCGTCGTCGGCGGTGACGCCGCAATGCTCGGCGAGGCCGTCCCATTTCACCGAATGGGTGCCGCGGCGGTCGATGATCTCATCGAAGTCGAACGTGTCGGGAGCCTTGTCCATGCACCGCAGCATAACCGCCGTCAGGCGCGGCGCAAGGGCGCGGCGTCTTGTCAAAGGCCCCGCCCTCGCCTAAGTCGCGGCCATGGCCCTGCGATCCATCATCATCCTGCCCGATCCCCGGCTGCGCAAGACCGCCGAGCCGGTTGCCGCCGTCGACGACGAACTGCGCGCGCTCGTCTCGGACATGTTCGAGACGATGTACGAGGCGCCGGGCATCGGGCTCGCCGCCACCCAGATCGGGGTGATGCGGCGCGTCTTCGTGATGGACTGCGCCGGCAAGGACGAGGAGCCCGATCCGATCGCCTTCATCAACCCCGAGATCCTGTCGGCGTCCGAGGAGCTCGAGACCAGCGAGGAAGGCTGTCTCTCGATCCCGGAGGTCTACGAGGAGGTCACCCGCCCCGCGCGCGTGCGCGTCCGGTGGACCGATCTCGACGGGCAGGTGCAGGAGCGCGACTTCGCCGACCGGCCGGCGGTCTGCATCCAGCACGAGCTCGACCATCTCGACGGCCGGCTCTTCATCGACCATCTGAGCGCTCTGAAGCGCACGATGATCACCAGCCGGATGAAGAAGCTCAAGCGCGAACAGGCCCGGGTCTGAGCGCCATGCGCGTCGTCTTCATGGGCACGCCCGAGTTCTCGGTGCCCGCCCTCGACGCGCTCCATGCCGCCGGCCATGAGATCGCCTGCGTCTACACCCAGCCCCCGCGCCCCGCCGGCCGGGGCCAGAAGCCCCGCCCCTCGCCCGTACAGGCCCGTGCCGCGGCGCTCGGCATTCCGGTCCGCACGCCCGCGCGGCTGCGCGATCCCGAGGCGCAGGCGGAGTTCGCGGCGCTCGGCGCGGAGGTCGCGGTGGTCGTGGCCTACGGGCTGATCCTGCCCCGGGCCGGCGCATCCAGCACCGGCTGCGGCAGGACGCCCCGGCGCGGGGATGCGTCAACATCCCCGCCTCGCTGCTGCCGCGCTGGCGGGGGGCGGCGCCGATCCACCGGGCGGTGATGGCCGGCGACGGCGAGACCGGCATCTCGATCATGCAGATGGAGGCGGGCCTCGACACCGGCCCGGTGCTGCTGCGCGAGGCGGTGGCGATCGGGGCGCAGGACACGACCGCCACGCTGCACGACCGGCTGGCGGTGCTGGGCGGGCGAATGATCGTCGAGGCGCTGGGGCGGCTCGACAGCCTGGTGCCCGAGCCGCAGCCCGAGGCGGGCGTCACCTATGCCGCCAAGATCGACAAGGCCGAGGCCCGCATCGACTGGGCGCGGGATGCGCACGAGATCGACCGCCAGATCAGGGGGTTGTCGCCGTTTCCCGGAGCGTGGTGCGAGGTTAGCGGCGAGCGGGTCAAGGTCCTGCTCTGCGAGCTGGCGGAGGGCGCCGGTGCCCCGGGCGAGGTGCTCGACAAGCGGCTGACGGTCGCCTGCGGCACGGGGGCCCTGCGGCTGATGCGCGTGCAGCGCGCGGGTGCGGGACCGGTGGCGGCGGGGGATTTCCTGCTCGGGCGGCCCGTGGCGCCGGGCAGCCTCCTGCGCTGAGCGCCGGGGGTCAGCCCGGGGCGGTCGCCGGCGGGAACGACTGGAGATAGGCGTTCTTGGCGGCGCGGATATGGTGGCGGCAGAGCCGCTCGAGCGCCTCGCGGTCGCCGGTCCGATAGGCCTCGACCATGGCGCGGTGGTCGGCCTGCGACTTGTGGACCAGATCCGGGTCGCCGAGCACATAGGAGCGGATCGCATGGGCGAGCCAGGCGAAGCGGCTGATGCTCTCGCATAGATACGGGTTCCCGCATTCGGCGAAGAGCGTGTCGTGGAAGGTCTCGTTGAGATAGAACATCTCGCGGACGCTGCGGTCCTGAACCGCCCGCTCGAAGGCGTCGCAGATCTCGTCGAGCGCGGCGAGGGTGACGGGGCTCGCGGGCAGGCGGATCAGCCGCGCGGCATATCCCTGGAGCAGGTCGCGCATCGCGTAGATATTCTCGACCTCCTCGCGGGAGAAGGTGCGCACCGCCGCCCCCTTGTTGACGGCCTTCTGGACGATGCCGATCTGGTCGAGCATGGCGAGGGCGTGGCGCACCACATGGCGCTTGGCGCCGAAGCGCTCCATCAGCTCGTCCTCGATCAGGCGCCGGCCCGGCTCGAGCCGGCGGAAGACGATGTCCTCCTCGATCGCCGCCGCTATCGAGGTCGCCTCGTTCGCCCGGCCCGATTCGAGGAGGAACCCCCTCCCCGTCCCCGCCGCCGCGGTCCGCGCCCCGGGAATTCCCGGCTGCCGGATCTGGTCGTTCGTTGCGCGCACCGTCTTCGCCCTTGCTTCGCCCCTGCCGGTCCGGCGGGACCGGAAAATCCAACAGATCTAACTCCATCGAGTGCCTGCCGGCCGAATGTTCGTCAAGCGCCGGCCGCCGGCCGTCGCCCCGGGGCATGTTATCAATATCGATGTGTGATTATCAATAATCATTGACAAGGCCCGGGCGGCTGCCTCTTATCCCCCGCAAGCCGGATCGACCTGCCCAGCCGTGGCGGTGGATGCCGAATGGAAAGCCCCGCTAAGGGGGCATCGGGAGGAAAGAAATGTCAGGTCCAGACGACGGGCCCGCGGGCCGGCAGGCTGAGGCACCGAACCCGCCAGCGAGAATGATCAGACGTTTGAACGATCACGTCGAGCGCGTGATCAGGGTCGTCCAGATCTTTCTCTTCGCCGCGATGATCGGCCTCGTCAGCTACGAGGTGGTCATGCGCTACGTCTTCAACGCGCCGACCGTCTGGTCGGAATCGGCGGCACGGCTGTGCATGGTGTGGCTGGTCGTGCTGGGGATGAACCTCGCGATCCGGCACGGCGACCATATCCGGGTGGACTTCTTCGTCGACAATGCGTCCCCCCGCTGGCAGGCCATCCTCGCCGCGGTCCGGATCATCGTCGTCGCCATCGTGACGCTGATCCTGATCTACGCCGGCTACAAGATCGCGGTCGCCAACTGGACCCAGATCGCCTCCGGCATCCGGATCCCGGTGTTCTGGAAATACATCGTGGTTCCGATCGGATCCGTGATCGCCCTCCTGTTCCTCCTGGAACGGGTCTTCGAGCGCGACAAGCGCGCCTTCTGACCGAAGACCAGCCTTCACTCCGGAGAGACAGATATCATGGAACTTTTCCTGCTCGGCTCGGTGCTGTTCATTGGCCTGGTCATCGGCCTGCCCCTGCCCTTCACGCTGCTGGCCGCCTCGCTCGCGGCACTGCTGAACATCGGCTTCCTGCCGCTGACGGTCATGCCCCAGCGCCTCGTCGCGGGCATCGACTCCTTCGCGTTCATGGCGATCCCGTTCTTCGTGCTGATCGGGCTGATCATGAACGCCGGCGGCCTGACCCAGCGGCTCATCGACCTCGCGAACGCGATGATCGGCTTCATCCGGGGCGGTCTCGCGCTCGTGAACGTGCTCACCAGCCTCTTCTTCGGCAGCATCTCGGGCTCGGCGACCGCCGATACCGCGGCGATCGGCTCGGTCATGATCCCGGCGATGAAGCGCGAGGGCTACGACGGCGGCTTCTCGGTCGCGGTCACCGCCTGTTCGTCGACGCTGGCGCCGATCCTGCCGCCGAGCATCACGCTCGTGCTCTACGGGATCATCGCCCAGGTCTCGATGGTGGACCTCTTCCTCGCGGCCTATGTGCCGGGGCTGATGCTCGGCGCGGGCCTTCTGCTCGTCACCTACATCATCGCCAAGCGGCGGAACTATCCGATCCACGAGCGCTCGTCGCTGCACAAGGTCGCCGTCGCGATCAAGCGCTCGGCCTGGGCGATGGCGCTGCCGGTCCTGCTGATCGGCGGCATCCTCGGCGGGGTCTTCACGGTGACCGAGGCGGCCGGGGTGGGCGTCGTCTATTCGCTCTTCGTCTCGCTCTTCATCTACCGCGAGCTCAAGTTCCGGCAGCTCCCCGAGCTGCTCTACTCGGCCTCGATCCGGGTCGGCGGGCTGATGTCGGTCGCGGCCTCCGCGCTCGTCTATGCCTGGGTGCTGAGTTACCTGCAGGTGCCGCAGGCGATCGCGTCGTCGCTGCTCGGCATCTCGGAAAACACCCTCGTCCTTCTTCTGCTGCTCAACGTGCTCTTCCTTTCGGTCGGCATGTTCATGGAGGCGAAATCGGCCATGCTGATCCTGCTGCCGGTGCTGATCCCGATCCTGCCCGAGATGGGGATCGACCTCATCCATTTCGGGGTGATCGTGGTCTTCAACCTCCTGATCGGCCTGATCACGCCGCCGGTCGGGCTCTGCCTGAACCTGGCCGCGAAGCTCGGCAACGAGCCCCTGAGCAACGCCATCGTGGCGTCCCTGCCGTTCCTCGGCGTGATGCTGATCATCCTGATGATCATCACCTACGTCCCGGCGACGGTCATGTGGCTGCCCGGCCTGTTCCAGTGAACCAACCAACCAAGAAAGGGGAGACGATGCGTAGAATGTCCAACGGAGTGCTGGGGCTCGCGGCCGCCCTGCTGATCGGGGCGGCGAGCCTGCCGGCAAGCGCCGTGGCCCAGACGAACCTGCGGCTCTCGCATGTGCAGGACGTCAACGACCCGATGCACAAGGCGGCCGAGCTCTTCGCCGAGAAGCTGGCGGAATACTCGGACGGCGACCTGACCGTCACGATCCACCCGGCGGCGCAGCTCGGCGACTACGACCAGCTCCAGGAGATGGTCCAGCAGCGCGCCATCGACATCGTCGTCGAGAGCATCGGCACCCTCTCGCCCTTCCACCCGGCCGCCGGCGTCGAGAGCATGCCCTTCCTCTTCGACAGCGCCGACCACTACGTCGCGGTCTGGAACGGCCCCGTCGGCCAGGAGATCAAGGCGGGCCTCGCCGAGGACGCGAACTTCCACATCATGGGGCACATGTTCCGCGGCACCCGCGAGCTGACCACCAACCGGCGCGTGGAAACCATCGACGATCTCGCCGGCCTGCGCATCCGCGTCTCGCCGATGCGCGAGCGCGAGGTGACCTGGCAGAAGTTCGGCGCCAATCCGACGCCGATGGGCTGGACCGAGGTCTTCACCGCCCTCCAGCGCGGCGTGATCGACGGCCAGGAGAACCCGCTCTCGACCATCGTCAACGGCTCCATCCACCAGGTGCAGGACTATCTGATCCGCACCAGCCACATGGCGAACGGCTGGACCTTCCAGTGGAACGCGCAGCGCTATGCGGAGTTCGACGAGGCCGAGCGCGCGGCCATCGAACGGGCGACCGACGACGCCGTGGCCTGGTACAACGACATGATCGAGGCGGAAGAGGCGCGTCTGCTGGAGATCCTCTCCCAGGAGATGGAGATCATCGAGGTCGACCGCGACTCCTTCCGCGCCAAGATCCCCGAGATCCTCGCGGAATTCCCCGAGTTCACCGAGTGGTACGAGCGCATCCGGGCCGCCCCGGCGTCGTGATCCCGAAATCGGGTGGCGGGCTCCGGCCCGCCCCCTCTTCAGCCGGCCGCCGCGCGGCGGCCGCATCCTGCCTGCCAGAAGGAAACGAGATGTCCGAAAGAACCTATGAGATTGCTGTCATCGAGGGCGACGGGATCGGCCCCGAGGTCTGCCAGAGCGCGGTCGAGGTCGTGACCACCGCGCTTGCCGGCAGCAGCAGCGCGCTCAAGCTCAACTACTACGAGGCCGGCGCGCAGACCTATCTGAAGACCGGCGTGGCGATGCCGCAGGCGACCATGGACGCCTGCGCCGCCTCCGACGCCATCCTGCACGGCGCCGCCGGCCTTCCGGAGGTCACCGCTCCCGACGGCACCGAGCCGGGCCTCGACTTCGGCCTGAAGCTGCGCTTCACCCTCGATCTCTATGCCAATATCCGCCCGATCAAGCTCATGCCCGGCATCCAGAGCGTGCTGCGCGACAAGGAGCCCGGGCAGATCGACTACGTGATCCTGCGCGAGAACACCGAGGGCCTCTATGCGGCGCGCGGCGGCGGCAACCTGCTGCGCCGGGACGTGGCGAGCGACACCCTGCTGATGACCCGCAAGGGCGTCGAGCGGATCATCCGCCAGGCCTTCGAGATGTCGCGCGCCCGCGGCAAGGGCGCGCCTTACGATGGCAAGAAGCGCGTCACCTGCTGCGACAAGGCCAACGTGCTGAAGAGCTACGCGTTCTTCCGCGACATCTTCCGCGAGATCGCCCAGGAATACCCCGACATCGAGGCCGATTACGCCTATGCCGATGCGATGACCTCGCACATGGTCAAGCGGCCGGAGTTCTACGACGTGGTGGTGACCGAGAACATGTTCGGCGACATCATCTCCGATCTCGGCGCAGCAACGGTGGGCAGCATGGGCATGTCGCCCTCGGCCGAGCTCGGCGACACCCAGGGCTTCTTCCAGGCCGCGCACGGCTCGGCGCCGGACATCGCCGGCAAGGGGATCGCGAACCCGATCGGGACCATCCTCGCCGGACAGATGATGCTCGACTGGCTCGGCCGCAAGCATGACGACGCCGCCCTGACCGATGCCGCCGCGCGGATCGACCGGGTGGTCTCGGAGGTGGTCGCCGAGGCGAATACCCTGACCGCCGATCTCGGCGGCAAGGCCGGGACGCGCGACGTCACGGACGAGATCTGCAACCGCCTGAAGAACTGACCCGATGCCCGCGCGCTCCCTCGGCTCCTGCCGGGGGAGCGCGCCCCTATCCCGCCGCCTCGCACCAGCAGGGCAGCAGGTTTCCCGGCTGCGGCCGCGCGGCATGGACCGCCCGGGCGATGGCGCGGGCAAGACAGCTCGCCGCCGCCTGCTCGACCGCCATCCGCGCTGTGGCCGCATCCGCACCGAGCGGCCGCGCGCCGGTCGAGACCGCGAAGACCAGATCGCCGTCGAAGGGCGTGTGCGAGGGCCGGATCGCCCAGGCCATGCCGTCATGGGCAACCTCGGCCATCCGCCGCGCCGCGGCCTTGTCGAGCCGCGCGTCGGTCGCGACGATCGCGATCGTGGTATTGGCGCGAAGCCCGCCGGCGCCGCCCTTGCGCTGGCCCATCAGGTCGACGGGGCCCGCAAGCCGCCGCTGGCCGAGCCCGCCGAACTCGTCGCCGATCTCGCAGGCCCCGGCCCAGAAGCCGTCATGGCCGGGCTGGGTCACCGCGCCGTGCGGGTTCACCGCCACCAGCGCGCCGACCGTCGCGCCGTCGGCCAGAACCTCCGAGGCCGAGCCGAGGCCGCCCATCAGCGTCGCGGTCATCGCGCCCGTGCCCGCGCCCTCGCTGCCGATCGCGAAGTCCGGGGCCGCCGCCGCCAGCGCCGCCCGGCCAAGCGGCGCATAGGGGTTCGCCTCCCAGTCCTTGTCGCCGCCGTTCGCGAGGTCGAAGAGGATCGCCGCCGGCACGATCGGGACG
>CAZESN010000091.1:4651-10466 GCA_964514775.1 uncultured Rhodovulum sp. | reverse complement strand
GGTGCCTGCGAACCCCGCCCGGACCGGCAAAGGCCCGGGACTTCAGGTTTCGGTCTTGTTACCGCTTACGCGGCAACGCGAACCGGAGCGAAGTTGTTGTTGGCAACTATACGCTTTGAGCCGGTAACGGTGGCATCCTGCCGGGTGAAAGCAAACGTCTTTGGACGTCCGTCGATCCTGTTTCGGCCCCGTCGTCCCCCAACAAGGGATATCTGGTGGAGCCGCCGGGTACCGCCCCCGGGTCCGATCCGCTTATTACACGCGCGTTTATCACCATAGTCCCTTGCGGGACGCTTCCAATATAGTGCCGTCCGTCGTCCGGTGAAAGAGGGAACGCCATGGCTGCCGCCACATCCGACCATATTCATGCCGTCACCCGCCTCGGCCCGCCCGAGGACGATGTCGCGGCGCCCGCGCGGGTCGTCTCGGGGACGGGGGTGGCACGGCTCTGGAACACCTTCACCGGCGCGGAGGGGCGGTTCCATGCCGGCCAGTGGCAGGCGGAGCCGGGCATTCGGCGCGTCGATTACACCGAGACGGAGCTCTGCGTGATCGTCGAGGGCCGGGTGCGGCTGAGCGGCGAGGACGGTTCCGTGGCGGAGTTCGGCCCGGGCGAGGGGTTCGTGATCGCATCGGGGTTCCGCGGGACCTGGGAGTCGATCGGCCGGGTGACGAAGTTCTATGCCATCCTCGAGCCGGAGGCCTGATACGGGGGGTGGGTGTCTGCCTCGGAAAGACCTCGGCGAAAGGCCGAAATCTGTAGCCGTCGCCGGTTTGTCCGAGGTCGGACAAATCGGCAAGATATTGATTTTGCTAATAAACAGATCGGGAGTTAAGCTGTTTTTCATTTTTCGCTTCCAGTGAATGAAGCGAAAGATGCGCCCTTGCTGCCCCCGTCAGCCTGCCGTCAGGCGGCGCATCGTGACGGCGAGTGGTGCCGTCACGATCGCGCGGACGGTGGTACGGATTGCCTAGCACCCCCGCCGCGCGGCTGTGCCTACCAGGTCCCGGTGTTCGCCATGCTCTTCCAGGGCTCGGCCGGGGCGAGCGGCTCGCCCGCCTGCAGTAGCTCGATCGAGATCCCGTCCGGCGACTTGACGAAGGCCATGTAGCCGTCGCGCGGCGGGCGGTTGATCGTCACGCCCGCGTCCCGGAGCTTCTCGCAGAGGGCGTAGATGTCCTCGACCGCATAGGCGAGATGGCCGAAGTTGCGCGCGCCGGCCGGCTCGACCTTCTCGTCCCAGTTCCAGGTGAGCTCGACGTCCGCGTCCTGCTGGCCCGGCGGGCAGAGGAAGACGAGCGTGTAGCGCCCCGCCTCGTTTTCGGTGCGCCGCCGCTCCTCGAGCCCGAGCAGGTCGCAGTAGAACCGCTTCGATTCCTCGATGTCCGATACGCGCACCATGGTGTGGAGATATCTGATCGTCATGCCGGGCCTCCCTGTCCGTCCCGGGCCGTTGCGGCCCGGATCCCGGGCGAAACCTAGGGGTATGGCCTTGGCCCGGCAACCCGAATGCACGGGGCATCGATTTAACCATGCGTCCTATGCGCGTACAAATCCCGTATCGGTCGCGAGGAAAGGGCGCTAACGTCCGCGCCGCAGGTTTTCTAGTTCCAAGAGGTCCATCATGAAGCCCGAGGTATCCTGGCGCGCGCTCGTCGCGTCCTGTCTTGTGGCTGGAAGCGCCTCCGCGCCGGCCATGGCACAGGTCAGTCTTTCGCTGCGGGGGGGCTTCACGCCCGACCCCATGGAGCTCTCGGTCTCGGCCGGTGGCGAGGTCGAGGCCGCGAGCGCGGTGCGCGGCTGCAGCGGGTGGATCGCGGATCAGCCGGCGCTGATCGTGAACCATTCCGAGCCCGGCCTGCCGCTCTCCTTCGGGATCGTCAGCGGCGATGACCAGCCGGCGCTCGCGGGCATCGTCGCGTCGGGGCCGGACGGCATCTTCCGCTGCGCCGCGGCGGACGGCAGCGGCCAGGCCTTCGTGCGGTTCGACCCGTCGGTGGCGGGCGAGCATGCGATCTGGCCCTCCTTCGCCGAGGCGGGCGGTCCGGCCTTGGTGCGCGTCTTCATCACCGAGCTCGACGCGCCGGCGATCCCCGGCGATATCGGCATGCTCCGGGCCGGCGCGGACCCTGCGGGCGGCCGTCATGCGGTGCCTGAGACCGGTCGGGTCGAGGTGGGGCTCACGCTCGCCGCCAGTGTCGATGTGTCGGGCATCTCGGCGGATTGCCGAGGCTATATCGAGCCGTCACGACCCGATGCGGTCTTCTCGCTGGATGCGGGCCGGGACCGGCTGCAGCTCCGCGCCCGGTCCAACGAGGACACGACGATGGTCGTCCTCGGGCCGGACGGGACGCTGTCGTGCAACGACGATGCCTTCGGTCTCGATCCCGCCGTCACCCTCAGCCCGGCCGGGGCCGGCGACTATGCGGTCTGGGTCGGCACCTACGGCTCGGGCGTGCAGGCCCGCGCGACCCTTCAGGCCGAGGGCGCCGACGGCGAGCTCCGGCTCAGGACCGAGGCCGAGCCGGCGGGCGGGGTTCATCCTCTGGTAGAGGGCGAGGCGCTGGACCTGCCGCTCGCGCTGCGCCCCACATCCCGGGCGGAGGACTATGCGTCCGGGTGCTACGGCATGATCGACGCCGAGCGGCCCGACGCGGTGGTCCGGCTGGACGGTGATCGCGGGCGGCTCGAGCTGCGGGCGCGTTCCTCCGAGGACACGACCCTCGTGGTGGTCTCGCCCGACGGGACGGTCTCGTGCAACGACGACACGCATGGGCTCGACCCGGAGGTGCGGCTGATGCCGGCCCCGGCGGGCGACTACGCGGTCTGGATCGGCACCTACGGCGAGGTGGGGATGGCGAGCGCGCGGCTCCGGGCGAGTGCGGGTGCTGCGCCGTTGCAGGCAGCACCCGGCGCGACCCATGTCTTCGCCGGCGGCGAGCTGGAGCTCGCGCTCGACATCGTCCCTGATGCCAGCGCCACGGACTTCGGGCCGGACTGCTGGGGCGAGATCCGGGGCGAGGGCCCCGACGCGGTGATCCGGATCGAGAGCGACCGCGACGTGCTCGGCCTCCACGCCTCGGGGTCGTCGGACACGACGCTCGTGGTGCTCGGCCCCGACGGGGCGGTGCAGTGTGACGACGACAGCATCGGCCTCGATCCGGTGGTCACGCTGCGGTCGGTTCCGGCGGGCGACTATGCGGTCTGGGTCGGCACCTATGGCGGCGAGCCGGATACCGTGCGCCTGCGCATCAGCGATGCGGCGCCTACCCTGGACGACTTCGGCGGCGGGGAAAGCCCGTTCCTCGGCCGGCCGCTGCGCTCGGCGGAGGAAGCGCTCGGGATCCTGATCAACGAGACCGGTCTGGGGGAGGTGCTGACCTACGGGCGGCTCGAGCCCGTGGGGCTCGAGGGCTTCGTCCTGCACGACGTGGTCATCGCCGACCTGACGGGCGAGTCGCCGCCGCTGCGCGCGGGGCGCCTGCGGGTGGGCGATCTCGATCTCGACGGGATGACCGAGACCGGCGCCCCGGGGCGCTTCTCGGTGGCGCTGGAGGAGATCGACTATGCGGCGCTCGCCGAGGCGGTCGCCGAGGACGGAATGATCCCGCCGCTGCCGCTGATCGAGGGCAACCCGCCGTTCTCGCTCGCGCTGAGCCTGCTGCCGCCGGCCGGCGAGACGGCGCGGCGGGTGATGAGCGGCGAGATGCGGCTCGACGGCCAGTTCGCGCTCGCGCTCGAGGCACGGATGCACTGGCACGACGGCGTCGGCATTCCCGACGACATCGAGGACCTGCCGACCGAGGCGCTTGCGGCCGAGCTGCGCAACTTCGGCTTCCTCGGCGCGGCCGTGCGTGCCCAGGCGAAGGACGCGGACATGGAGCCGGCCGAGTTCACCGACCTGATCCTTCGCGGGATCCGGGCCATGGTGGCGCCGATCCCGCCCGACAGCCCCAAGGCGCAGTTCATTGGCGCGCTGACCGAGGCGCTCGCCGACCCCGACCGGCCGGGTCTTCTGCGGCTGCGGATGTCGACGGATGCCCCCCAGGGGCTCGAGGAGTTGCTCGCGGGGCTGGAAGACGGCGACATTCTGGCCGACGAGCGGATCGATATCGATATCGCGTTCGAGCCGCTGCCCTGATCGCGGCGGCGGCGCGGCATATAGGGGTTTCCTGCGGCGCAATGCCAGATATTGTAGCTGACATTGCGACTCGCCGGAGACCCTGCCCATGCCGCTCACCGATGATCAGAAGGCCGAGATCGCGGTCGCGCGCGCCGATGCGCAGGTGACGGCGCGGGCCACAGCGCCGGGCATCGAGGCCTGGCTGCACCGGGAGATCCCGGTGCTCGATCACGGGTTCATCCGCGTGGTCGACTACATGGGCAACGACGCGGCGATCGTCCAGGCGGCGCGCGTGAGCTACGGCCAGGGCACCAAGACTGCCCGCGACGACGCGGGCCTCATCCGCTACCTGATGCGGCACTGGCACTCGACGCCCTTCGAGATGTGCGAGATCAAGCTGCATGTGAAGCTGCCGGTCTTCGTGGCGCGGCAGTGGATCCGGCACCGGACCGCCAACGTGAACGAGTATTCGGCCCGCTACTCGATCCTCGACCGCGAGTTCTACATCCCCCGGCCCGAGCATCTCGCGGCCCAGTCGCGCACCAACAATCAGGGCCGCGGCGAGGTGCTGGAGGGCGCCGAGGCGGCGCGGGTTCTCGACATGCTGCGCCGCGACAGCGATGCGGCCTACGACCATTACGAGGCCATGCTCTCGAACGAGGGCCAGCAGGGCCTTGCGCGGGAGCTCGCGCGCATGAACCTGCCGGCCAATGTCTATACCCAGTGGTACTGGAAGACGGACCTCCACAACCTCTTCCATTTCCTGCGGCTGCGGGCCGACGCCCATGCCCAGTACGAGATCCGCGCCTATGCCGAGGCGCTCGGCGACGTGGTCCGCGACTGGGTGCCGGCGGCCTGGGATGCCTTCGACGACTACCGGCTGAACGCGGTGCAGTTCTCCGGCAAGGGGATGGAGGTTCTGCGCCGGATGCTCGCGGGCGAGGCGGTGACCCAGGAGACGAGCGGCATGAGCAAGGGCGAGTGGCGCGAGTTCGAGGCGGCGCTGAACCGGCCGCGATAACCGCGTTTCCCGGCCTTTCTTGGCAGGAAGGCTGCCCCGGGCTATCTGTCGGACACGATCGGGCGGCAGGGCATGGCCCGGCACTCTGCGGGTATGGGTGTAGATAGATTGAAGAAGATCGGCTTTCTTTCCTTCGGGCACTGGGCGCCGGCGCGCGGGTCGGGCACCCAGTCCGCCAGCGACGCGCTCCTGCAATCGATCGACCTCGCGGTGGCGGCCGAGGAGCTGGGCGCGGACGGGGCCTATTTCCGCGTCCACCATTTCGCCCGCCAGCTCGCCTCGCCTTTCCCGCTGCTCGCGGCGGTTGGCGCGCGCACAAGCCGTATCGAGATCGGCACGGCCGTGATCGACATGCGCTACGAGAACCCGCTCTACATGGCCGAGGACGCCGGCGCGGCCGACCTGATCGCCGGCGGGCGGTTGCAGCTCGGTCTCAGCCGCGGCTCGCCCGAGCAGGTGATCGATGGCTGGCGGTATTTCGGCTACAGCCCGGAAGAGGGCGAGAGCGACGCCGACATGGCGCGGCGGCATGCGGAGGTCTTCCTCGACGTGCTGCGCGGCGAGGGATTCGCCGAGCCGAACCCGCGCCCGATGTTCGCCAACCCGCCGGGCCTGCTGCGGCTCGAGCCGCATTCCGAAGGGTTGCGCGAGCGTATCTGGTGGGGGGCGG
>CAZESN010000091.1:0-4641 GCA_964514775.1 uncultured Rhodovulum sp. | reverse complement strand
GGCCTATCGCACGGCCTGGGCCGAGGCAGGTCATGCCCGCGCGCCGCGCGTATCGGTCAGCCGCAGCATCTTCGCGATCATGGACGACTGCGACCGCGCCTATTTCGGCCGCGGCGGCAAGGAGCAGGACCAGATCGGCATGATCGACGAGAAGACCCGTGCGATCTTCGGCCGCAGCTATGCCGACGAGCCCGACGCGCTGGTCGCGCAGCTCCGCGAGGACGAGGCCATCGCCGAGGCCGACACGCTGCTCCTGACCGTGCCGAACCAGCTCGGGGTCGATTACAACGCTCATGTGATCGAGGCGATCCTGACCCATGTCGCGCCTGCGATGGGGTGGCGCTGACATGGCGCGGCGGTTTCCTGTCCTGATCCGTGCCGGGGCCCTTGTGTCGATGCTCGCGGTCGCGGCCTGTTCGACCACCTATGAGGTCCCGTCGGCGCCGCAGGGACGGCCGGTCGCGGTCCAGGTCGATCCGGGGGGAAGCCCGCGCGCCCCGCGCGACTTCCGCCGGGTCGTGGCCCGCGTGGAGCCTGTGGGGGAGAGCTTCTGCCGGGAGGAGATGCCGCGCGCGCCGCAGGGGCATTGCGACTACACGATCGTGCTCGAGACCGATCCGCGGATGCCGCCGAACGCCTTCCAGACGCGCGGGAAGGACGGCCGCCCGGTCGTGGTCGTCAGCACCAGGCTTCTCGAACAGATGCGCTCGGACGACGAGATCGCCTTCGTGCTCGCCCATGAGATGGCCCACCACGTCGGCGATCACCTGCCGCGCCAGCAGCAGAGCCAGATGATGGGCGCGCTCATCCTCGGCGGCATCGTTGCCGCGGCCGGACAGGCCGCCGGCGCCCCGGTCAGCCAGGAGGCGCTGCGCGACGCGATGGACATGGGCGCCTTCGTCGGCGGGCGAGCCTACAGTCAGGACTACGAGCTCGAGGCCGACTGGCTCGGGGCGTTCATTACGGCCCGCGCCGGCTACAACCCCGAGCGCGGGGCCCAGATCTTCGCGCGCCCGGCCCTGGCGAGCAGCGGAGGACCCGTCGTGCTGTCCAGCCACCCGGCTTCGCCCCAGCGCCTCGCGCTGGTGGCGCGTGCCGGCGAGGAGATCCGCCGGCAGGAGGCCGCGGGGCTGACGCCGCGCCCGGCTCAGGCACGCTGACGGCGCGGGGGCGCGCCGATTCGGCCCCGCACCGCGCGTCATAGAGTGCGCATTGCGACTGCCGGTCGCCGGCTGGAGGCGCGTTCTCCGACCGCATGAAAAAACGAAAATCCATTCGTTTGTTCCTGCCGGAAAATCCCGATTAGATCGCCCGTGATTGACGCGGCCCTGGGCCATCGCGGGAGAGAGACATGATCAGGCAGGCGAGCAGGCGGAACTTTCTCCGGTACTCGGGCGCAATGGCGGGCATGGCCGCGGTAGGCGGCTTCGGGCGGGTCGGGCCGGCGGCTGCCGCGACATCGCCGCTGAGCGTGCCGGTCGTCGACAAGCTCTCGATCCAGGTCCTGATCGACGCGAGCCACGACATCTTCGCCCGCCCGGTCACCGTCGGGGGCGTGACCAGCACGCCGGCCGGCAATCCCGGCGGCCAGTTCCGGGTGCTGCACAACCAGTGGGGCCTTTCGCTCTTCGTGGAGTCGCAGCTCGGAGACGAGCAGCGTGTCGTGCTCGTCGATGCCGGCTACACCTCGCCGGCGCTGCGCAACAACATCGAGATCCTGGGCGTCGATCCGGCCCGCATCGAGGCGATCGTGGTAAGCCACGGTCATTTCGACCATTTCGGTGGGCTCGAGGGTTTCGTCGAGGGTTTCCGCGACGTGCTCGGCGACGGCGTGAAGCTCTATGTGGGCGGCGAGGACGTGTTCTGCCTCAGGGTCGGCGGCAGCAACCAGCTCACCGATTCCGGCGCGATCAATCGCGCGGCGCTAGACGCGCTCGGGGTGGAGATCGTGCTCGCCAACGATCCGGCCATCGTGGCGGGGCATGCCTTCACCACCGGCGAGATCGAGCGGAGGACCGCGGAGCGGGTGCTCGGCAACGGGAAGGTGTTCCTCGGCACGCGCGAGGACGGCCTGGGGTGCCGGCCCGAATCCTACGCGGCCGCCGATGCGATCGGGCAGGTGGTGCGCGACGAGCATGTCCACGAGCATGCGACCAGCTATCACGTCAAGGACCGCGGCCTCGTCGTCATCACCTCCTGCGGCCATGTCGGCATCGTCAACTCGGCGCTGCAGGCGCGTCACGCGTCCGGCGTCGAGAAGGTCCATGCCATCGTCGGCGGCTTCCATCTCGGCCCGGCGGATGACGCGTATCTGCGCGAGGTGCTCGCCGAGATCCGGGCGCTCGATCCCGATGTGGTGATCCCGATGCATTGCAGCGGCGCGAACTTCGTGCAGGCGGTCCGTGAGGAACTGCCCGGCAAGCTGCTGGAATCCTCGACCGGCAGCCGGTTCACCTTTGGCGAGGCCTGACGCGGACATGCCGGTCCCGACGACACTCCCCCTTCGGGGTGCGGCCGGCTTGCTTGTCGCCGTCGCCGCCCTGGCCGTTCCTCCCGCGGCCGGGGCGGAGGAGCCGGCGGGCGTGACGGCGGCCGAGGCGATGGACACGGTGATGTGGAGCGAGGCGCCGATCGGCGGCGCCTTCGCCCTGCGCGAGGCGAATGGCGCGCCGCGCACCGAGGCCGATTTCCACGGGAAGATCCTGCTCGTCTATTTCGGTTTCACCTACTGTCCGGACATCTGCCCGACCGACCTCATGGCCATCTCGGCGGCACTCGACGAGCTGGGGCCGGAGGCTGCGGAGGTGCAGACGGTCTTCATCACGCTCGACCCCGAGCGCGACAGCGGGCATCTGCACGAGTATGCCACCGCGTTCCATGAGAGCTTCATCGGCCTGACCGGCGACGAGGCGCTGATCCGCAAGACGGCGAACGACTATTTCGTCTATTACCGCAAGGTGCCGACGGGCGAGGACGGCGACTACACGATCGACCATTCCGCCTATACCTATGTCTACGACCGCGACGGGGACTATCTGGGGTTCCTTCCCACCGGCACCACGGCTCCGATGATCGTCGACGTCCTGAGGGCGCATCTGGAGGGCTGAGCGCTCTGCCTGAAAGCCGCTTGCCCGGGCCGCCACGGCCGGGCAACAGTCACCGCGACGGATATGGTGACCCGGGGGAGAGGCGGATGAAGGCGGCGTTCTACGGCGGCGGGCGGTTCTCGGTCGAGGAGGCCCCCGAGCCGCTGCCCGGTCCGGGCGAGGTCGCGGTCCGGGTCGCCTTCTGCGGCATCTGCGGCACGGATCTCCACATCTACCGGGGCCATATGGACGCCCGTGTCGGCACGCGGCGGGTGATCGGGCACGAGATGGCGGGCACGGTCGCGGCGGCCGGCGCCGGGGTCGAGAGTATCGCGCCGGGCCTGCCCGTGGTGGTGCGCCCGCTCATCTCCTGCGGCGCTTGTCCGGCCTGCGAGGCGGGCCATCCCCACATCTGCCACCGGCTCAACTTCGTCGGGATCGATTCCGACGGCGCCTTCCGCGAGACGATGGTGGTGCCGGCGGCGCTCCTGCATGCCGTCCCGGGCGATCTGCCGCTGCTCCATGCGGCGCTGGTCGAGCCGACCGCCGTTGCCTGCCACGCCCTGCGCCGCAGCCGGCTGGAGCCGGGCGAGGTCGCGGTGGTGCTGGGGGGCGGCCCGATCGGCGTGCTGGTGGCCATGGTGGCGCGCCATGCCGGGGCCGAGGTGGTGATCGCCGAGCCCAACCCGCTGCGCCGTGCCGTTGCCGAGGGGCTCGGCTTCGCGGTGGTGGCGCCCGAGGCGGCGGAGGCCCATGTCGGGGCGCTGTCGCAGGGCAGGGGGGCGGACGTGGTCTTCGAGGTCTCGGGGAGTGCGGGCGCCGCGCGGGCGATGACGGCGCTCACCGCCGTGCGCGGCCGAGTGGTGATGGTGGCGATCCATCCAGAGCCGGTGGCGGTCGATCTCTTCCGCTTCTTCTGGCGCGAGTTGGAGATGATTGGGGCACGCGTCTACGAGCCCGAGGACTTCGACGCGGGACTGACCCTCCTGCAGACCGGGGCGATCCCCGCCGCCGACCTCATCACCGATATCCTGCCGCTCGACGGGATCGCGGAGGCCTTCGCCGGGCTGGAGGGGAATGCGCAGGCGATGAAGCGGATGATCCGGATCGGCGGTCAGCCGGCTTAGCCGGCAAGGTTGGGCCTTGCCCCGGGAGCAGGCTCTGCTTCTCACCTTCCGCCACAAGGCAAAATCGCGCCGGGCCGGCGTTGATCCGCTCGGGTGTATGCGGCATCCAAGGTGGTTGGGCATCTGAGCATATATCGGGCATGAGCTCTCTATGGCGAGCGCTGTTCGGCAGCCGGCGCGCCTGATTCTCTGACGTGGATCGGACGGTTTCCCCATAACACAGCAGCATCAACGTGTTCTGCCCTGAGGCCGTGCGCGGAATGCGGGTTGACAGCTCTTCTAACGTAACCGATCATTTGCCCATAAAAAAGATAACTGCTCACACTGGCAGTTCAGAGGAGGAACCATGAAACTCACCGCAGTCCTGCTCGGTGCCGCATCCGCTATCGGGATCACCAGCGCCGCCATGGCCCAGACGATCACCGTCG
>CAZESN010000090.1:757-10494 GCA_964514775.1 uncultured Rhodovulum sp. | reverse complement strand
GAACTCCCGACCCCCTGATTACAAATCAGGTGCTCTACCAGCTGAGCTATGAGGGCGCGGCGGCAACATAGCCGCAGCGCCCGCCGCCGACAATCCGAATCCCCCGAAAGCACCGCGACCCCGTTGCCGGCGCACCGCCGCCGCGCTAGCTATGGGCCGCTGGCGGCGGTGCGGCCGTGCGGGTGTGGCGGAATGGTAGACGCGACGGATTCAAAATCCGTTTCTGGTGACAGAGTGTCGGTTCGAGTCCGACCACCCGTACCACGGGGCCCCGGCCTGCTCTACCCGGGCCAGCTCCTCCCCGGTCAGAACGGCCGGACGATCACCATGATCACGATCACGACCAGCGCGAGCGTCGGCGCCTCGTTGGCGATCCGGTAGGTCCGCCCGCCGAGCCGGTTGCGACCCTCGGCGAAATCGATCCGCCGCGCCCCGAGCCAGCTGTGGAACCCGCTCAGCGCCAGGACCGCGGCGAGCTTGGGATAGATCCAGAGGTCGTGCCGGAAGTCGACGACGCCGGGTGTCGCGAGCAGCGTCAGGCCGAAGACCCAGGTCGCGATCATCGCCGGCGCCATGATCGCCCGTTCCAGCCGCCGCTCCATGACCTGGAAGGTCGCGTCGAGCTCCGAGCCCGGCGCCGCTTTCTCGGCATGATAGACGAAGAGCCGGGGCAGGTAGAAAAGCCCCCCCATCCACGCGACCATCGAGATGACGTGCAGCGCCTTGGTCCAGGGATAGGCGCTGATGAGGAAGCTTGACATGGGTTCGGGCTCCCGGGCCGTGGTCCTCTCACTTCGAATGAGAAGATTCCTCTTTGAAGATTGTAGTTCTCGTAGTGCTGGGAAACCTGGGGATCAACAGGCTCGCCGGGATTGCACCCGAGTTATCCACATCGACAGTAAGGTGTTCGATCTCTGGATTCTGGTCGGTTTCGTCACATAATTGAGACCTGATGTACTTCCGGACCGGCCTCCGATCGTCAAGAAAAGGCCAAACATAGAACGGTTGAATGCAAGAATGCAGAGTCTCGTGATTCCTCTCGCCAACACCTTGTGAATATCATTCCGTAAGTCGCGGAAACCGTGCAAAAACCCCGCCCAGACTCGGGTTTGCCGACAGGCGGCCGGAGTTCGCTCCGGCCACCAAGGGATTCGCCGGAACTTGATCACAGATTTATCCACAGGCGGGAAAAGTGCGGCGGCGCCTACGGCGCGGCATAGCCCCGGTCATGGTCGATCGAGGGCACGCGGGCGCGGGCCTCCGCGATCGCGGCCGGATCGATGTCGACGAGGGTCACGCCGACCGGCTCGCCGGCGTCTGCGAGCACCTCGCCCCAGGGCGCGACGGCGATGCTGTGCCCATAGGTGAGCCGCGCGCGGCCCTCGCTCGCGGCATGGGTGCCGGTCTGGGCGGGGGCAAGCACGAAGCAGCCGGTCTCGATCGCCCGGGCGCGCATCAGCACATGCCAGTGTGCCTGGCCGGTCGGGACGGTGAAGGCCGAGGGGATGGTCAGGATCTGGGCGCCCGCCTTGGCAAGGTCCCGGAAGAGATAGGGAAAGCGCAGGTCGTAGCAGATGCTGAGCCCGAGCCGCACGCCGGCGACATCGACCGTGGTCGCGCGCTCGCCGGGCTTGAAGGCAGCGGATTCGCGGTAGCTCTCGCCTCCCGGAAGGTCGACGTCGAACATGTGGATCTTGTCGTAGTGCGCGAGGATGCCGCCGTCGGGACCGATCACGAGGCAGCGGTTCACGAAACGCCCGCCCGCCTCCTCGCCGCCCTGCAGGAGCAGGCTGCCGATCACCACCGAGACGCCGAGCTCCGCCGCCACCTCGCGCAGGCGCGCGAGCGTCGCGTCCTCGGCCTCGGGGGCGAGAAGGCGTCGCTGCCGATCGCGGCTGGCGCTGACGATGTTGGTGCATTCCGGGGTGACGATCAGGGTCGCCCCGCCTGCGGCGGCCTCGCGGATCAGCCGCTCGGTGACGATGAGGTTCGCTGCGGGATCATCCCCGGAGCAGAGCTGGACCAGGGCCGTGCGCATCGCTCACGCCGCCAGCAGCGGATCGAGCCTACCGGCCCGGTCGAGTGCGGCGATGTCGTCGTAGCCGCCGACATGGGTCTCGCCGACGAAGATCTGCGGAACCGTGCGGCGCCCGCCCGCCCGCTGGACCATCTCGGCCCGCTTCTCGGGGGCTGCCGCGACGTTGATCTCCGTGTAGGAGACGCCCTTGCCGCGCAGCAGGTGCTTTGCCGCCTGGCAATAGCCGCAGGTGGGGGTGGTGTAGATGGTCACCGGGGTCATGGGCGGGTCTCCAGCGGGAATCACTCTCTATATGTGCAGCGAATCACCGAAGGCAACGCGGGCGAGCACCAGAACGTCGATGCGCGCGGCCCCGGCGGCCCGCAGCGTCTCGGCGCAGTTGGAAAGCGTGGCGCCAGAGGTCAGCACGTCGTCGATCACCAGCACCGAGGCCCCCCGCACCCGCCGGGCATGGCGGGCGGGGACGGCGAAGGCGCCGGCCTGATTCGCCGCGCGCGCGGTCCGGTCCATTTTTTCCTGGGGCACGGTCATCCGCTGCCGGCGCAGCAGATCCATCACCGCCGGCTTTCCCGACCGCCGTGCCAGGTGGCGGGCGAGTTCGGCCGACTGGTTGTAGTGCCGGCGCAGCAGGCGCCGCCAGTGCAGCGGCACCGGCGCGATCATGTCGGCCCGCTCGACCAGATCCGCCCCGGCCGTCGCCATCCAGGCCGCCATCCGCGGGACTGTGTCGAGCCGGTCGCCGTGCTTGAGCTGGAGAACCATCCGCCGGCCGGCGCCGGTATAGAGGAGCGCGGCCGCGCCCCGGTCCCACGCGGGCGGGTGACGCAGGCAGCTGTCGCAGATATCCTCGGGACCGGCTTCGCCGATCATCGGCACGCCACACTTGACGCAGGCCGTTCCGGCGACGAAAGCCGTGTCGCGCCAGCAGGCGGCGCAGAGGCCCTGCGGGGTGTCGGTCGCCTCGGTGCAGGCGAGACAGCGCGGCGGGAACACCGTGTCGAGGATCGCCGTTCCAAGCGCGTTCATCGCGGCGACGGTGCCGCGAAGCGCCTTCTGCCTCGGGTTCGGTTTCAGGGAATCGGTTTCATGCATCCGCCGCGCCTTTTCGATACGGACCTGCTCGCCCGCCGCCGCGCCCGCGCCATCGCCCAGGGCCCGGCCGATTTCCTGCAGAAGGCAGTGGCGGCCGAGATCACAGAAAGGCTCGCCGAGGTTAACAGGAGGTTTCACGCCCCCGCCCTCGTCGCGCCCTGGCCCGGACCGTGGGCGGATGTGCCGGGGCCGGCGGCGCGGGTGGTGCCGGACGCGGAGGTGCTCGACCTCGCAGCCGGCGCCCACGACCTCGTCGTCCACGCCCTCGCACTCCACTGGGCGAACGACCCCGTCGGCCAGCTCGTCCAGATGCGCCGCGCGCTCCGCCCCGACGGTCTGATGATCGCGGCGCTCTTCGGCGGCGAGACCCTGATCGAGCTGCGCACCGCGCTGGCCGAGGCCGAGGTCGAGATCCTCGGCGGTCTCAGCCCGCGGGTGGCGCCGATGGGGGGCATCCGCGACCTCGGCGGCCTCGTCCAGCGCGCGGGCTTCGCCCTGCCGGTGGCCGACAGCGCGCGTTTCGACGTGCGCTACGACGGCGCGGTCGCACTGATGCGCGACCTGCGCCGCATGGGCGAGACCAGCGTCCTCGCCGACCGCCTGCGCCGCCCGATGCGCCGCGACCTGCTCGCCCGCACCGCCGCGATCTACGCCGAGCGGTTCTCCGGCTCCGACGGCCGCATCGGCGCGACCTTCGAGGTGATGTTCCTCACCGGCTGGGCCCCGGCCGAGAGCCAGCCGAAGCCGCTGCGCCCCGGCTCGGCCCGGGCCCGCCTCGCCGACGCGCTCGGCACCACCGAGGGCCGGCTTCGCGATGACGCGGGCTCCGGCGACGATTGACCCGCCGCGATGCCCATCCTACCTAGATCCTGATGGTTCAGGCGCCGGACAGAGATCGGTTCCCCTTGTCGACACCCGTGGCCACGCTCAGCGACATGTCCGACCGCAGCCGCGAGGTATTCCGCCGGCTGGTCGAGACCTATCTCGACACCGGCGAGCCCGTCGGCTCGCGCACCCTGAGCCGCACCCTGAGCCAGAGCGTCTCGGCGGCCACGATCCGCAACGTAATGCAGGACCTCGAATACCTCGGCCTTCTCGACAGCCCGCATGTCTCGGCCGGCCGCATCCCGACCCAGCTCGGCCTCAGGCTCTTCGTCGACGGCATCCTCGAGATCGGCGACCTCGCCGAGAACGAGCGCAGCGAGATCGAGCGCTCGCTCTCCGCCGACGAAACCGGCGTCGTCCCGCTCCTCGACCGCGCCGGCGCGATGCTCTCCGACATGACCCACGGCGCCAGCCTCGTCCTCGCCCCGAAGACCGAGGCGCCGATCCGCCATATCGAATTCGTCAGCCTCGCTCCCGACCGCGTGCTCGTGGTGCTCGTCACCGCCGACGGCCAGGTCGAGAACCGGCTGATGACCCCGCCCAACGGCCTCACCCCCTCGGCCATGCGCACCGCCGCGAATTTCCTCAACGCCATCCTCGAGGGCCGGACCCTCTCGGAGATGCGCGGCGTCGTCTCGGCCGAGGTCGCCCGGCGCCGGGCCGAGCTCGACACACTGACCCGCTCGCTCGTCGAGGACGGCACCGCCGCCTGGACCAGCGACGGCGAGGGGCTCGACGACCGGCTGATCGTGCGCGGCCGCGCCAACCTCATCGAAGGCGCCGAGGACGCGGCCCAGCTCGACCGGATCCGCGAGCTCTTCGACGACCTCGAGCGCAAGCGCGACCTCGTCCAGCTCCTCGACCTCGCCGAGGGCGGCGACGGGGTGCGGGTCTTCATCGGCTCCGAGAACAAGCTCTTTTCACTTTCGGGTTCATCTCTGGTGGTTTCTCCCTATATGAACGCCGACCGCAAGATTATCGGCGCGGTGGCCGTCATCGGACCGACCCGGCTCAACTATGGCCGGATCGTCCCGATCGTCGACTACACCGCCCAGCTCGTCGGCCGGCTGGTCTCCAGCCGGCGTGGCACCTGAGAACGGAAGCGAGATGGCGAACGAGAACAGAAACACGGACCTCGAGGACGAGCCGTTCCTCGACGATCCCGAGGACCTGGCCGAGGCGGCCGAGATCGAGGAGGATCTCGACGAGACCGAGGCGCTGCGCGCGGAGGTGGCGGAGCTCAAGGACCGCCTGCTGCGCGCGCTCGCCGATGTCGAGAACATCCGCAAGCGCGCCGACCGCGACCGCCGCGACGCCGAGCTCTATGGCGCCACCCGGTTCGCGCGCGACCTGCTGTCGGTGCACGACAACTTCGACCGCGCACTCGACAACGTCACCGACGACGTGCGCAGCACCGCGCCGGGCCTGATCGAGGGGATCGAGCTCACCCGCCGCGACCTGCTCTCGGCCTTCGAGAAGCACCGGATCCAGAAGATCGAGCCCGTCGCCGGCGAGCGCTTCGACCCCAAGCTCCACCAGGCGATGTTCGAGGCACCGGTGCCGGGCACCACTGCCGGCGACATCATCCAGGTGATGGGCGTGGGCTTCACCATCGGCGAGCGGCTGCTGCGCCCGGCACAGGTCGGCGTCTCCTCCGGTGGCCCGGCGATGCCGAAGCCCGCGGCGGACGCACCCGCCGAGGACTGAAGCAAGCCCCCCTTGCACGATTTGACCGTTGGCAAATCGTGACGCGCCTGCCTGCCCCCGGCAGGCGCGTTCCGCGCCGCCCAGGCAGGCGCGCCACGATCCCGATCCTCCCCGCCCTCCATTGAGGAAGAAAACGGCCTCCGGGCTCACGCCCTCCCGCCGTGGACCGGGGCGAGGCAATGCCTCGCCTGACCCGGTCCCGCACAGCCCCCTTGCCGTTGCCTCGTGCCGGTGCGAGCCTGCGGCAAACCACAGGGGGACACCGGCGATGATGGACGACGCTTTCTGGGCCGCCGCGCTCGCCTCCGCCGAGGCCGCCGACGCGGCCGACCCGCTCGCCGGTTTCCGCACGCGGTTCCACCTGCCTCCGGGAACCATCTACCTCGACGGCAATTCCCTTGGCCCCGCGCCCGTCGCCGCCTTCGAGGCGCTCCACGCCGCCACCCACCGCGAATGGGCCACGGACCTGATCGCGAGCTGGAACCGCGCCGGCTGGTTCGAGCTTCCCACCCGGCTCGGCGACCTCCTCGCCCCGGTGATCGGTGCCGGCCCCGGCGAGGTGGCGGTCTGCGACACGACCTCAATCAACATCTTCAAGGCCCTGCACGCGGGCCTGTCGCTCCGCCCCGACCGGCGGGTGATCGTGGCCGAGGGCGGCTCCTTTCCGACGGATCTCTACATCACCGAGGGCGTGCGCAGCCTCCATCCCGACGTGACCGTCCGCCTCGAGGGCGTCCACGGCCCCGATCTCGAGGCCCTGATCGACGCCGATACCGCCGTCGTGCTCGTCAACCAGGTCGACTACCGCACCGGCCGCCGCCGCGACGTCGCGGCGCTGACCGCGCGCATCCACGCGGCCGGCGCGGTCGTGGTCTGGGACCTCTGCCATTCCGCCGGGGTGATGGAGGTGGGGCTGAATGCCGCCGGCGCCGACCTCGCGGTGGGCTGCACCTACAAGTATCTCAACGGCGGCCCGGGCTCGCCCGCCTTCGTCTATTGCGCCGCCCGCCACCACGGCGCCATCGCCCAGCCGCTCTCCGGCTGGTGGGGCCATGCCCGCCCCTTCGCCTTCGATCGCGACTATGCCCCCGATCCGGGCATCCGGCGCTTTCTCTGCGGGACCCAGCCGATCCTGTCGCTGCGCGGCGCCGAAGCCGGGATCGCCCTCGCGGCCGAGGCGGACCTCGCCGCCGTCCGCGCCAAGAGCGAGGCCCTGACCACCCGGTTCACCGAGCTCGCCGAACGGGCGGGCGCCCCCCACGGCATCACGCTGGCCAGCCCGCGCGACGCCGCGGCCCGCGGCAGCCAGGTCTCGCTCGCCCATCCCGAGGGCTATGCGATCATCCAGGCGCTGATCGGGCGCGGCGTCATCGGCGATTTCCGGGCGCCCGACATCCTGCGCTTCGGCTTCGCGCCGTTCTACATCCGCCATGCCGACGTGGTGCGGGCCGCCCGCACGCTCGAGCAGGTGCTGGCATCCCGTTCCTGGGACGACCCGCGCTACCGCGCCCGGTCGGCCGTGACCTGAGCTACGGCTCCGACAGGAAGCCGCGCAGCTCGTAGACCAGTGCCAGCGCCTCGCGCGGGCTCAGGTCGTCGGGCAGGATCTCGCGCAGCCGGGCCTCGACCGCCGATGGTGCGGCCTTCGGCGCGGATACGGGCGCCGGGGCCGCGGCGGCGCTGAACAGCGGCAGGTCGTCGACCAGTCCGCGCGCCTTGGACCCGCCGTCGCGCTCGCCCGATTCGAGCGCATCGAGCACCACCCGCGCCCGCTCGACCACTGCCGCCGGCAGGCCGGCGAGCCGGGCCACCTGCACGCCGTAGGAGCGGTCCGCCGCGCCCTCGCGCACCTCGTGAAGGAAGATGACCTCGCCTTCCCATTCGCGCACCGAGACGGTGGCGTTCCTGAGGCCCGGCAGCTTGGCGCCCAGCGCCGTCAGCTCGTGGTAATGGGTGGCGAAGAGCGTCCGGCAGCGGTTCACGTCATGGAGATGCTCGAGCACCGCCCAGGCGATCGAGAGCCCGTCATAGGTCGCGGTGCCGCGCCCGATCTCGTCGAGGATCACGAGCGCGCCCGGTCCGGCCTGGTTGAGGATTGCCGCCGTCTCGACCATCTCGACCATGAAGGTCGACCGCCCCCGCGCCAGGTCGTCCGCCGCGCCCACCCGGCTGAAGAGCTGGTCGACCACGCCGATCCGCGCCTCGGCGGCCGGCACATAGGCCCCGATCTGGGCGATGAGCGCGATGAGCGCGTTCTGGCGCAGGAAGGTCGACTTGCCGGCCATGTTCGGCCCGGTCACCAGCCAGAGCGGCCGCGCACCCTCCCCCTCGGCCCCGAGGTCGCAGTCGTTCGGCACGAAACTCTCGCCCGCGCGCCTCAGCGCCTGCTCGACCACCGGGTGCCGGCCGCCGCGCACCGCAAAGCTGCGGTCCGCCGCGATCACCGGCCGCGCCCAGTCGTCGCTGCGCGCCAGATGCGCGAGCCCGCCGGCAAGGTCGATCTCGGCGAGCGCCCGCGCCAGCGCCCCGAGCGGACCGGCCTCGGCCATGACCGCCGCGCGCAGGCTCGCGAAGATCCGCTTCTCGATCTCGAGCGCATGGCCGCCGGCGTTGAGGATCTTGGTCTCGATCTCGGCGAGCGGCAGCGTGGTGAACCGGATCGCGTTCGCCGTGGTCTGCCGGTGCACGAAGGTCTCGCTCAGGGGCGGCTTCAGCATCCGGTCGGCATGGGTGGCCGGGGTCTCGATATAATACCCCAGCACGTTGTTGTGCCGGATCTTCAGCGCCCCGATCCCGGTCTGGCGGGTGTATTCGGCCTGCAGCTCGCCGATCACCCCCCGCCCCTGGTCGCGCAGTCGCCGGGTGTCGTCGAGCTCCGCGTCATAGCCCGGCGCCACCAGCCCGCCGTCGCGCACCAGATGCGGCGGCTCGGCGACCAGCGCCGCGTCCAGAAGCCCCGCGAGCGCATCCTGCCCCGCGAGCGCGTCGCGCGCCCCCGCCAGCACCTCGGGCAAGGCACCGCCGAGCACCTCGTGCAGCCGCTCGGCCTGGCCGAGCGCGTCCCGCACCGCGGCGAGATCCCGCGGCCCGCCGCGCTCGAGCGCCAGCCGCGACAGTGCCCGCTCCAGATCCGGCGCCTTGCGCAACAGATCGCGCAGATCGCGCAGCAGCTCCGGTGCCTCGACCAGATGCGCCACCGCCTCCTGCCGCGCCCGGATCTCGGCGACATCGGTCGAGGGCGCGTTCAGCCGCGTCTCCAGGAGCCGGGCCCCCGCCCCCGTCACGGTCCGGTCGATGGCCGCGAGCAGCGACCCCTCACGGCCGCCCGAGAGGCTGCGGGCGATCTCGAGGTTGCGCCGCGTCGCCGCGTCGATCTGCATCCGGCTGCCGGCCGCCTCGCGCACCGGCGGGCGCAGGAGCGGCATCCGCCCCTTCTGGGTGAGCTCCAGATAGTCGACGATCGCCCCGATCGCCCCCACCTCGGCCCGGCCGAAATCGCCGAAGCCGTCGAGCGTGCCCACCCCGAACGCCTCCGCGATCCGGTTCTCGGCAAGGGTCGAGTCGAATGCCGCCCGCGCCAGCGGCGTCGCCACCGCCCCCGCCTCATGGACCAGCCCGCGCAGCTCGGCCTCCAGCGCCTCCGAGACCAGCACCTCGCGCGGGGCGAGCCGCGCGAGCATCGGCCCGAGCCGCGCCCGCGCACAGGGGCTGACCGCGAGATGGCCGGTCGAGACATCGACCCAGGCAAAGGCCCCCTCGCCGCGGATCTCGCAGAACGCGGTCAGGTAATTGTGCCGCCGCGCCTCGAGCAGGCTCTCCTCGGTCAGCGTGCCCGGCGTGACCAGCCGCACCACCTCGCGGTGCACCACCGATTTCGAGCCGCGCTTGCGGGCCTCGGCCGGGTCCTCCATCTGCTCGCAGACCGCGACCCGGAACCCCTTGCGGATCAGCGTCAGCAGATAGCCCTCGGCCAGGACATCCCGATGTGCGGCGTGCCGGTGCATGCGGCCGAGGG
>CAZESN010000090.1:0-747 GCA_964514775.1 uncultured Rhodovulum sp. | reverse complement strand
GCCCTCGGCCGCATGCACCGGCACGCCGCACATCGGGATGTCCTGGCCGAGATGCTGGCCGCGCTTGGTCAGCGCGATGTCGAGGGCGGCGGAGGCGAGCTCCGCGTCCTCGAAGAACAGCTCGTAGAAATCGCCCATCCGGTAGAAGAGGAGCGCGCCCTCGTGCTCCGCCTTGATGGCGAGGTACTGCGCCATCATCGGCGAGACGGATCGGTTGTCGTTCACGCGGGCTCCCTGACCGGAACCCGATCTATAGCCGCCCGGCGGGTGGGTGCAACGGCGGGAGGACCCGTCTGTCGTCTTCCCCGGCCCCTGCCGTCAGCCCCGCACGATTTGACCGTTGGCAAATCGTGACGCGCCTGCCTGCCCGTCGTGGCAAAGGCACGCCTTCGGCGTGACAGGCGCGTTCCGCGCCGCCCCGGCAGCCGCGCCACGATCCTCGATCCTCACCGCCCTCCATTGAGGAAGAGAACGGCCTCCGGGCTCACGCCCTCCCGCCATGGACCGGGGCGAGGCAGCGCCCCGCGGCTCCCGGCCCCGGACGAATCAGGCGATCCGCGAAAACGGCCTCAGACCGTCTCCACCGCCAGCGCGATCCCCTGGCCGCCGCCGATGCACATGGTGATCAGCCCCTTGCCGCCGCCGATCCGCTCCAGCTCGTAGAGCGTCTTGATCACCAGGATCGCCCCCGTCGCCCCGATCGGATGGCCGAGCGCGATCGCGCCGCCGTTCGGGTTCACCCGGGCG
>CAZESN010000089.1:0-10509 GCA_964514775.1 uncultured Rhodovulum sp. | reverse complement strand
CTAAGGATGTCTTCGAGATCCTCTGGACCGAAGGCGGGGATCCGGCGACAATCGTCGAGGCGCGCGGGATGCGTCAGGTCACCGACCTCGGCGCCATTGAAGCGGCCGTGGACGAGGTGGTGGCGGCGAACCCCGACAAGGTCGCGCAGGCGCAGGCCAAGCCCTCGCTCGCCGGCTGGTTCGTCGGCCAGGTTCTGAAGGCCACGGGCGGCAAGGCCAATCCGCAGGCGGTCCAGGAGATCGTGCGCCGCAAGCTCGGGCTGGAGTGACCGGCGCCGGTCAGGGGAGGGAGCGATGCCATACTATGACTACAAGGTCGTGCCGGCGCCGCGCCGGATGAAGCAGGTCCGCGGGGTGAAGTCCTCGGACGAGCTCTTCGCGCTGACCCTGAGCGACGCGATCAACGAACAGGCCCGCCAGGGCTGGGAATACCTCCGCTCCGAGAGCCTGACCGCCGAGACGCCGTCGGGCTGGTTCCGGCGCGGCCGGGCCGAGACCCAGACGGTGCTCGTCTTCCGCCAGGCCCGCGAGACCCTCGGCCCGACGCTCGCCGCCGAGCCCGCCCCCGCCGCGCGCCCGGCCGAGACGCGCCCCCAGCTCAGGCCCGAGCCGGCCGCCGAGCCCGCCCTGACCGGGCGCCCCTTCGTCGACCGGGTGCAAAGCCTGACCCGGCGCGAGCCCGCGCTCGAGCCGCCCGCGGCCGAGGGCTCTGCCGCGCCGACGCCGCTGCGCCCCGCGCCCCGGCTCGGCCCCGCCGACCGGAGCTGACCGCAGCCGGCCCGCTCAGGCCTCGGCCAGATCCAGGGCGAGCGCGTGCACACGTTCCGCGAGCTCGTCGCGCAGAACCGCATGCACCGCGCGGCTGCGCTCGACCCGGCTCATGCCGCCGAGCGCCCGGCTGCGCATCACCACGCGGAAATGCGTCTCGCCGCCCTCGCGCCAGCCGCCGTGGCCGCGATGCTTCTCGCTTTCGTCGACCACTTCCAGATGGTCGGGCGCGAAAGCCTCGCTCAGCTTGCGGTGCATGCGGGCGGCGATGGGGGCGGGGGTGGTCATCTTCGTTCTCCGTGATGCGCCGGGGGGTTGGCGCTGCTCTGCAAAACACTAAACTGACGCGCTCCGAGTCGCCCAGATGAAAGGCCGGGCTCCATATGAACCGCCGTTCCCCTTTCGAGTTCGACATTTCGGTGACCGCCGACAAGAAGCGGCGCGCCCGGGCGCGTGGCCAGTCCGGCGCCGTCGAGACATCCGGCCGGGCCTGCGCCAAGGCCGGCTGCGGGCGGCCGGGCCTCTACCGGGCGCCGAAATCCCCCGACCAGCTTGACGACTTTCTCTGGTTCTGCCTCGATCATATCCGCGAGTACAATCTCAAGTGGAACTTCTTCGAGTCCCATTCCGATGACGAGCTCGAGCGCCAGTTCGCCGCCGACCGCGTCTGGGAACGCCCGACCCGGCCGTTCTCCGAGACGGTGAACCGCAACACCACCCAGCCCCATGCCGACGGGAAAGTCTGGCAGCGGTTCGGCCTCGACGACCCGATGGAGCTCCTCGGCGACAAGGCGACGCTGAACCCCGGCGGCGACCGCAAGGCGCCGCGCCCCCAGCGCCGGCTGCCGCCGACCGAGCGGCGCGCGCTCGACATCCTCGACGCCCAGGACACCCAGACCAAGACCGAGATCCGCAAGATGTACAAGGCCCTGGTCAAGGACCTGCACCCCGACCTCAACGGCGGCCGCCGCGACGACGAGGCCCGCCTCGCCGAGGTGGTCTGGGCCTGGGAGCAGATCCGGGGCAGCCGCAGTTTCCCAGACTGACCCCTCGCCGCCGGTCATGCCGGCTTTCGGTTGATCGCGGCGATCACTCGCGCGCCCCGGACCGGAAAAGGCGAGGCACTGCCTCGCCCCGGTCCACGGCTGGAGCGCGTGAGCGCGGAGGCCGTCCACTTCCTGCATGGAGGCCATGCCCGACTGGGATCGTGACGCGCCTGCCTGGGCGGCGCGGAACGCGCCTGCCTGGGGCAGGCAGGCGCGTCACGATTTGCCACGGGTCAAATCGCGCAAAAAAGGACGCGCCCCTCTCCCGGATGATCACACGGAACCGGCCGCCCCCCGCCCGGTCAGGCCCGCTCCCCTGAACCCGCACGGAACGCCGCATACCGCGCCCGCGTCTCCTCGTTCATCGGATAGAGCCCGGGCAGCGGCACGCCCCGCCCGACCTCGCCCATGATCCAGGCCTCGGCAGCCTCCTGCTCGGGCCCGAGCACCGCGACCTCCGCCGCCAGCGCCGCCGGCACCAGAACCGCCCCGTCGTCGTCGGCCACGATCAGGTCGTCGGGAAAGACCGCGACGCCGCCGCAGGCCACCGGCTCCTGCCAGGCGACGAAGGTAAGCCCCGCCACCGACGGCGGCGCCGCCACCCCCGCGCACCAGATCGGCAGGCCGGTGCCGAGCACGCCCGCCAGATCGCGCACCACCCCGTCGGTCACGAGCGCCGCGACCCCGCGCCCGGCCATCCGCGCACAGAGGATGTCGCCGAAGATCCCCGCATCGCGGATCCCCATCGCATCGACCACAGCGATGCAGCCCTCGGGCATCGCCTCGATGGCGGCCCGGGTCGAGACCGGCGAGGCCCAGGACTCGGGCGTCGCCAGGTCCTCGCGCGCCGGCACGAACCGCAGGGTGAAGGCCCGCCCGACCTTGCGCGGCTGGCCCGTGCGCACCGGCTGCGGCCCGCGCAGCCAGACGTTGCGCAGCCCCTTCTTCAGCAACACGGTGGTGATCGTGGCGGTGGACACCTCCGCCAGCGCCTCGATGATCTCGTTCTCCGACAGGGACATAGCCCGGCTCCTCTGCGACAGCTCCCACCCGCCATGCCACTCCCGCGCGCCGGCCGCAAAGCCCGTTTTCGGACCGGCCCTGCGCAGCGAAGCGGCAACAACAACATCGCCAGGAATGAGCGACATCCTGCCGAACCGACGTTTTTGAGCGCAATTGAAACAGCTTATACGGAACCGGGCGCCGGCCTTGCCCAAACACGTTACTTTACGTCGACTGCGGCGCAGCGATAACACGCCCCCAACGGCGAGAACCGCCGCGAAGGGACAGAGCATGCCGCATCAAACGAACGGCCCCGGCGCCGGATTCGCCGGCCTGTCGGGACTCTTCTGGACCATCGGCATCTTCAGCGTCTTCGTGAACCTGCTGATGCTGACGGCCCCGATCTACATGCTCCAGATCTACGACCGGGTCCTGCCCAGCCGGTCCGAGGAAACCCTGCTCGCGCTCACCCTGCTCATCGCCGTCCTCTTCGCGCTGATGGGCGTGCTCGACTATGTCCGCGGCCGCATCGCCGCGCGCGTCGGCGCCACCGCCCAGGCCCGGCTCGACGGGCGGGTGTTCCGCGCCACCCTGCGCCGGGCGCTGCTCGCCTCCGAGCGCTCGCGGCCGGCCTCGGGCCTGCGCGACCTCGAATCCATCCAGAAGCTGATGTCCTCGCCGGTGCTCTTCGCCGTCTTCGACATGCCCTGGGCGCCGATCTTCATCGCCGCGATCTACACCTTCCATCCGTGGCTCGGCCATCTCGCCGTCATCGGCGGGCTGATCCTGGTGGTGGTGGCCCTGCTCAACCAGATCCTCACCCGCCGGCCCGAGGCCGAGGCAGCGGCGGCCACCGTGCTCAGCGACAGCTTCGCCGAGACCGTCCGCCAGCAGGGCGACATGATCCAGGCGCTCGGCATGCGCGGCGCCATGCTCGGCCGCTGGCAGGCGATGCGCGGCGGCGCGCTCCGGGCCCAGCTCGCATCCTCCGACCGCCTCGGCCAGTTCTCGAACGGCACCAAGGTCTTTCGCTTCTTTCTCCAGTCGGCGATCCTCGGCCTCGGCGCCTATCTCGTCCTGCACGGCGAACTCTCCGCCGGTGCGATGATCGCGGCCTCGATCCTGCTCGGCCGCGCGCTCGCCCCGATCGAGCAGGCCATCGCCGGCTGGCCGCAGGTGCTGCGCGCCCGCCAGGGCTGGATGCGCCTGCGCACCCTGCTGGCCAGCACCCCCGAGGAAGAAGCGCCGCTGCCGCTGCCCCGGCCGCGCGCCTTCCTCGAGGTCCGCGACCTCACCGCCTTCCCGCCCGAGGGACAGAAGCCGTCGCTGCGCATGCTCGGCTTCCAGGTCCGCCCCGGCGAGGCGCTCGGCGTGATCGGCCCCTCCGCCTCCGGCAAGTCGACGCTCGCGCGCGTCATCACAGGCATCTGGCGCCCGGCCGCCGGCTCGGTGCGCCTCGACGGCGCCACTCTCGACCAGTACGATCCGGACGTGCTCGGCAGCTACATCGGCTACCTGCCCCAGGACGTGGTGCTCTTCGACGGCACCATCGCCGAGAACATCGGCCGGATGCAGGCCGCCCCCGACCCCGAGGCGGTGGTTGCCGCGGCGAAAAAGGCCGGCGCCCATGACATGATCGTCGACCTGCCCGCCGGCTACGACACCCAGGTCCAGGCCGCCGGCGCCCGCCTCTCCGGCGGCCAGAAGCAGCGGATCGGGCTGGCGCGCGCCTTCTACGGCGATCCGGTGCTCCTCGTGCTCGACGAGCCGAACTCGAACCTCGACGCCGCCGGACAGGACGCGCTCAACGCGGCGATCCGCCAGGCCAAGGACGAGGGCCGCGCGGTGATCATCATGGCCCACCGCCCCGCCGGCATCGCCGAATGCGACACGATCCTCGTCCTCGACAACGGCACGGCCAGCGCCAGCGGCCCGCGCGACGAGGTGCTGCGCGCGGTGGTGCGCAACTACGCCCAGGTCGCGGGTCGGCTCAATCCCGAAACCCCGGTCGTCACCGAGGCCCAGGCATGAGCGTCCCCGCCAACCGCTGGCACATGGCCCGCTTCCTGATCGCGGGCTATCTCGCGCTCGGCGTGCTCATCTTCGGCCTCGGCGCCTGGGCGGCGGCCGCGCGGATCTCGGGCGCGGTGATCGCTCCCGGCCTCGTCGAGGTGCAGGGCAACCGCCAGGTGGTTCAGCACCCCACCGGCGGCGTCATCGAGGCGATCCACGCCCGCGACGGCGACGAGGTCGCGCAGGACGCCGTGCTGATCCGTCTCGACGGCCAGTCGCTCGTCACCGAGCTCGGCATCGTCGAGGGCCAGTGGTTCGAGATCCTCGCCCGCAAGAGCCGCCTCGCCGCCGAACGCGACGGCCTGCCCGCCATCGTCTTCGACCCCGAGCTGGTCGTGCGCGCCCAGGAAATGCCGCAGGTCGCCGAACTCAAGGACGCCCAGGTCCAGCAGTTCGAGGCGAGGCGCAGCCTCCATACCGAGGAGAGCCGCCAGCTCGAGGAGCGCCAGCTCCAGATCACCCAGCAGATCGAGGGCCTCACCGCCGTCCGCGCCGCCACCACCTCGCAGATCGAGCTCCTCCAGCGCGAGATCGCCGGCCAGGAGACCCTGCTCGCCCAGGGCCTCACCCAGGTCACCCGCGTCCTCACCCCGCAGCGCGAGCTCGCCGCCCTCCAGGGCAGCGAGGCCCAGGTCGAGGCGACCATCGCCGAGAACCGCGGCCGCATCGCCGAGATCGAGATCGAGCGCCTGCGCCTCTACGCCGAGCTCCGCGAGGAGGCGATCGCCGAATTGCGCGAGCTCGAGTTCCGCGAGATCGAGCTGCGCGAGCGCCGCCGCGACCTCATCGACCGCATCGAGCGGCTCGAGCTGCGCGCGCCGGTCGGCGGCGTGGTCTATGCCTCGACGGCCGACACCCTGCGCGGCGTGATCCGCCCGGCCGAGCCCGTCCTCTACATCGTGCCCCGCGACACGCCGCTGATCGTGCGCGCCCGGGTCGAGCCGATCCACATCGACCAGATCCACATCGGCCAGGAGGCGACGCTGGTCTTCTCGGCCTTCGACGCCCGCACCACGCCCGAGATCACCGGCCGGGTGAAGGCGGTCTCGGCCGATGCGATCGAGGATCCGTCGACCCGGATGCGCTACTACCGCGCCGATATCGAGGTCGAGGCGACCGACGCGACGGCGGGGCTGCGCATCCTGCCCGGCATGCCGGTCGACGCCTTCATCCGCACCGCCGACCGCAGCCCGCTCGACTACCTGACCCGCCCGCTGACCTCGTATTTCAGCCGCGCCTTCCGCGAGAAGTGACAGGCGCCCGCTCTCGCGCCGTGTCCGGCTGATCATCCAGAAGGGCTCGCGTCTCTGTTTGCACGATTTGACCCGTGGCAAATCGTGGCGCGCCTGCCTGCCCCCGGCAGGCGCGCCACGATCCCCGTCAGGCACGACCTCCATTGAGGAAGGGGACGGCCTCCGGGCTCACGCCCTCCAGCCGTGGACCGGGGCGAGGCAGTGCCTCGCCTCTCCCGGTCCCGGACGTCACCCCGGAATCCCTAGAGGGTCAGCCGCGACATCACCACCGAGGGCTCGTCGGGCACCGCCTCGATGACAAAGCCGAGCCGGCGCACGAGACTCTGCATCCCCGGGTTCGCCGCCAGAACCAGACCGGTCAGCTCCTTCAGCCCGCTCGCCTTCGCATAGGCGATGATCTGGCCCATCAGCGTCGAGCCGAGCCCGAGCCCCTGCATGTCGCTGCGCACGATCAGCGCGTATTCCGCCCCCAGATAGTCCGGATCACAGGCGAGCCGCGACACGCCGGCGAGACTGCCGTCCGGCGCGATCGCGACGAAGGCCATCTCCCGGTCATAGTCGAGCTGCGTCAGCCGCAGCGCCATCTCCACCGGGAAGTTCCGCCGCGGCGCCAGGAACCGCATCCGGATATCGTCGGGATCGGTCTTCGCCAGGAACGCCTCGTAGAGCAGCGCATCCGCCGGCTGGATCGGCCGGATCTCGTAGACCTTCCCGTCCCGCAGCTTGAGCTCCCGCCGCCAGGCCGCCGGATAGGGGCGGATCGCCAGATCCGGGTTCGGCCGCGCCCGCGTGTCGGTCGGGTCGATCTCGACCCCGGCATCGAGCGCCACCACCCCGTCCGCATCCGCGAGCAGCGGATTGACGTCGAGCCCGCGCAGGCAGGGGAAATCCTCGATCAGATGCGACAGCGCCACCAGCGCCGCCCGGATTGCCCCCAGATCCGCCGCCACCCGCTCGCGGTATCCCGCGAGCAGCCGCCCGACCCGCGTGGCCCGCACCAGATCGTCCGCGAGCCCCGCGTCGAGCGGCGGCAGGCCGATCGCGGTGTCGTCGAGCACCTCGACCGCCGTGCCCCCCGCCCCGAACAGGATCACCGGCCCGAACGCCGGATCCCGCGACAGGCCGAGGATCAGCTCGAGCGCGCCCGGGCGCCGCACCATCGGCTGCAGCGTGAACCCGTCGAACCGCGCCCCGGGCCGGAGCGAGGCCACCCGCGCCGCGATCCCCTCGGCGGCATTGCGCGCCTCCTCGGCGGTCTCGACGTCGAGCACCACGCCGCCCACGTCGGACTTGTGCGGGATCTCGCGCGACAGGAGCTTGACCACCAGCCGCGGATGCGTGGCGAGCATCGCCCCGGCGACCCGGCCCGCCTCGGCCGGCGTCGCGGCGGTGCGGATCTCGGGCACCGGGATGCCGTAGGCCGCCACCACCTTCATCGCCTCGGGCTCGGTCAGGAGCCGCCGCCCCTCGGCGGCGACGGCGGCGAGGATCGCGGCCACGGTCGCCCGCCCGCCCTCGCTGACATCGCCGATCGCGGCATCGGCACCCCGGTCGGGGATCCGCAGCAGGGCCGCCTGCGCCCGCCCCCAGGCGGTCAGATGGCCGACCGCGCCGGCCGCCTCCGCCGGCGTGTCATAGCTCGCGACCCCCGCCTCGTGCAGGATCGCGCGCGCCTCCCGCGCGACCGCCCCGCCCAGCCAGCACGACAGGAGCGGCTTCGACCCGATCATCCCGCGGCTGGCGCGCGCCGCCACTGCCCGCGCCGCCGCCACCGGATCGGCGAGGGCGGTCGGACAGTTCATCGCCAGGATCACGTCGACGCCCGGATCCGCGGCCATGGCGTCGATCGCCGCGACATAGCGCTCGGGCGGGGCATCGCCGCCGATATCGACCGGGTTGTGCCCGCCGGTCCGCCCGGGCTGGCCCGGCCCGAGCCGCTCCAGCGTCGCCCCGCCGAGAACCGCGAGCTCGCCGCCGGCATCGGCCAGCCGATCGACGGCGAGGACGCCGGCACCGCCGCCGTTCGTGACGATCCCGAGCCGCGCGCGCTCCGCTGGGCGGTATCGCGACACGGTCTCGGCGGCCGAGAACACCTCCGACAGCCCCCGGACCCGCAGCACCCCCGCCCGGCGCAGCGCCGCCTCCGCCACCTCGTCGGCCCCCGACAGCGTGCCGGTATGGGTCGCCGCCGCAGTCGCGCCCGCCTGCGAGCGCCCGGCCTTGATCGCGATGACCGGCTTCAGCCGCGATGTGGCCCGCGCCGCCGACAGGAACCGCCGCGCGTTCGGGATGCTCTCGAGATAGAGCAGCACCGCCCGCGTGTGCCCGTCGCCCGCCAGCAGGTCGAGACAGTCGGCCACGTCCACATCCGCCATCTCGCCGAGCGAGATCACCTGCGAAAAGCCGATCCCGCGCCCGTCGGCCCAGTCGACCACCGCGCTCGCGATCGAGCCCGACTGCGACACCAGCGCCAGCCGCCCGGGCGCCGGGGCCGCATGCATGAAGCTCGCGTTGAACCCGCCCGCGTTCGGCAGGACGAGACCCGCGCTGTTCGGCCCGATGATGCGCAGGTGATAGGGCCGGGCCGCGTCGAGCATCGCCCGCCGCTGCTCGGGCGAGAGGTCCGGGGTCATCACCACCACGGTCCGGCAGCCCCGGGCGCCGAGCCGGGCGATATGGTCGGGCACCGTGTCGGGCGGGGTCATGACGACGCCGAGATCCGGCACCCCGGGCAGGTCGGCGATCCGCGCGAGGCACGGCCGCCCGGCAAGGGTCGCATAGCGCGGGTTCACCAGCCACAGCTGCGCCGCATCGCCGGCGGCGAGCGCGTTGCGCAGCACCGCGGCCCCGACCGAGCCGGGCCGCCCGGACGCGCCGACGAGCACCACCGACCGCGGGCGGAGCAGGGCGTCGAGATTTCGGATCGTCATCGGGCCCGCTCCTTGCCGCGACCGGCGGCGCGGTGTCTCCGGCCTAGCTCGGCCGTTCCAGCATCCGTCCCAGCACCCGGCCGCCGAGCACATGGACGTGGAGATGCGGCACTTCCTGCACGCCGGCCGCCCCGGTGTTGGCGATCAGCCGGTATCCCTCACCGCCGTCGCCGGGCACGAGCCCGGCCTCTGCCGCCACCCGCGTCACCATGCGCGAGAAATCCACGAGCTCCGCGTCGCTCGCCTCGGCGCCGAAATGGTCGAAGTTGACATAGGGCCCCTTGGGGATCACCAGCACATGCACCGGCGCCTGCGGATTGATGTCCTCGAACGCCAGGCAGTGCTCGGTCTCGAGCACCTTGCGGCAGGGAATCTCCCCCCGCAGGATCTTGGCGAAGACGTTCTGGTCGTCATAGGCGTAGGACATCACCCGCTCCCGGCTGCCGCAGTGCACACAAGCAACGCGGAATGGCTATCAAGGTCAACCCCCGCCGGTCGGCGTGGCGGCTGTATGACGGTCTTTATGTCCGCGGGATTCGCACCCGCAGACATAACCGTTTAACATCAGCATGTTACCTCCGGTGACACTGTGTCACCGGCCTGGGGCACCCAGCCCGGCCCTACTCCGCCGCCTCCATGTAGCTCTCCACCGGCGGGCAGGAGCAGACGAGGTTCCGGTCCCCGTAGACATTGTCCACCCGGTTCACCGGCGACCAGTACTTGTCCACCCGGAAGGCCCCCGGAGGATAGCAGGCCTGCTCGCGGCTGTAGGGCCGGTCCCAGTCGCCCACCAGGTCCTCGACCGTGTGGGGCGCGTTCCTGAGCGGGTTGTTCTCCGCGTCCATGGCGCCGGTCTCGATGGCCTTGGCCTCTTCGGCAATCGCCAGCATGGCGGTGCAGAAGCGGTCGAGCTCGGCCTTGGGCTCGCTCTCGGTCGGCTCGATCATCAGCGTGCCCGCCACCGGCCAGCTCATCGTCGGCGCATGGAACCCGCAGTCGATCAGCCTCTTCGCCACGTCATCGACCGTGACGCCGGCGGCGTCCTTCATGACCCGCGTATCCACGATGCACTCATGCGCCACCCGGCCGTTCCGCGAATAGAGGATCGGATACGCTCCCTTCAGCCGCGCGGCGATGTAGTTGGCGTTCAGGATCGCGATCTTCGTCGCCTGGGTCAGCCCCGCGCCCCCCATCATCAGGCAATAGGCCCAGGGGATGACGAGAAGCGACGGCGACCCGTAATCCGCCGCCGACACCCGCCCCGACCCGCCCTCGTGTCCGGGGAGGAACGGCGCCAGATGCGCCTTGACCCCGATCGGCCCCATGCCGGGACCGCCGCCGCCGTGGGGGATGCAGAAGGTCTTGTGCAGGTTCAGGTGGCTCACGTCCGAGCCGATGTCGCCGGGCCGCGCGATGCCGACCATGGCGTTCATGTTG
>CAZESN010000088.1:2024-10553 GCA_964514775.1 uncultured Rhodovulum sp. | reverse complement strand
AGGAGGCGCTCGGCTACCGCCAGCTCATGGACCGCTTCGGCCATACCCAGGAGCGGTTGGCCGAGGCACTGGGCAAGAGCCGCAGCTACATTGCCAATATCCTGCGCCTGCTGTCGCTGCCCGAGCCGGTCCTTGACCTGCTGCGGGCGGGAAAGCTTTCCGCCGGTCATGCGCGGGCGCTGATCACGGCGGCGGATCCGGTCGCGCTTGCCCTACAGGTGGTCGAGCGGGATCTTTCGGTCCGTCAGACCGAGGAGCTGGCGAAGGCCTCGGCGAGGCCGGCCCGGCCGCGCCCAGCCACTGCGGCCAAGGACGCCGACACCCGTGCGCTCGAGGCGGACCTGACCGCGAACCTCCGCCTGAAGGTCACAATCGACCATACGGCCGGCGGCCAGGCCGGTGAGCTGCGCATCCGGTATACCTCGCTCGAGGAGCTCGACGGCCTCTGCCAGCTACTTTCCAATTAAACTATTGAAATAAAAGAGATTTTATAACGGCATCCAGGACGGATCGTCCTGGATCCGTTGCCCTGACCCGCCCGGCCCGCATCTCGACCAGCCCCAGGTCGCCGAGCTCGGACAGTGCGGCAGGGGAGATTTCACGGCCGGCGAGGCGGGCATAGCGTGCAAGCTCGACCCCCTCGGTGAGCCGCAGGCCCATCATCAGCATCTCTGCGGCCTGATCGCCCGTATCCACAGGCTCGCGGCGCTCGCTGGGGTCGCTCAGCCAGGCTTCCGGCTGCCGCGCCGATTCCGTCGCCCAGCGGTCGCGTCCGATGGTCAGCCGGCCATGGGCGCCCGGGCCGATGCCCGCGTAGTCCCCATATCGCCAGTAGACGAGGTTGTGCCGGCTTTCCGCCCCCGGCCGCGCATAGTTCGAAACCTCATAGCCGCCGAGCCCGGCCTCGCCACAGATCTCGCCGGTTGCCGTGTAAAGGTCGGCAGCCAGATCCGCCCCGGGCAATCCGCGCAGACGCCCGCGCGCATGGAGCTCGCCGAACCGGGTCCCCGCCTCGATGGTGAGCTGGTAAAGCGACAGATGGTCGATCGCCATCTCCAGGGCCCGCCCGAGTTCGGTCCGCCAGGCGTTCAGCCCCTGGTCCTGCCGGGCGTAGATGAGGTCGAAGCTCACCCGGTTGAAGATCCCGCGCGCGACCTCGAAGGCTGCGATCGCCTCGGCGGTGGTATGCATCCGCCCCAGCCGCTTCAGGTCGGCGTCATTGAGCGCCTGGACGCCCATCGACAGCCGGTTGACCCCGGCGTCGCGGTATCCGCGAAACCTCCCGGCCTCGACCGAGGTGGGGTTGGCCTCGAGCGTCACCTCGGCGCCCTGGTCGAGCCCCCATCCGGCCCGGATCGCATCGAGGATGGCGGCGACTGTCTCGGGCGGCATCAGGCTCGGGGTTCCGCCCCCGAAGAACACGCTTTCCACGCGCCGGCCGGGGACCTCGGCTGCCACCGCGGCAACCTGTGCGACCAGCGCCTCGCGCCAGCGGTCGTGGTCGACCGCGGCGCGCACATGGCTGTTGAAATCGCAGTACGGGCATTTCGCCGCGCAGAACGGCCAGTGGATGTAGACACCGAAGCCGCCGGCGTGCCAGTCCTCGTGCTCCGTGGCGCCGCTCACCTGTGTCTCAGCCGAGAACGGCCGCCACCATCTTGCGGAAGGCGTCGCCCCGGTGGCTGATGCGGTTTTTCTCCCAGCGGTCCATCTCGCCGAGGGTGATCCCGTATCCGTCCGGCTGGAACATCGGGTCATAGCCGTGACCCTGCTCGCCCCGCCGGGGCCAGACGCATTGCCCCTCGATCCGGCCCTCGAACACCTCGTCGTGGCCATCGGGCCAGGCGAGCACCAGGGTGCAGCGAAAGCGCGCGGTGCGCGGATAGGGCGCGCCGGCGGCCTCGAGCTCGGACCAGGTCCGCTCCATGGCCATGACGAAGTCCCGACCGGAGGGGGTCTCCGCCCAGTCGGCGGTATAGACCCCGGGGGCTCCGCCGATCCCGTCGACCTCGATCCCCGAATCGTCCGCAAGCGCCGGCAGGCCGCTCGCCGTCGCGGCCGCATGGGCCTTGATCCGCGCGTTGCCGACGAAGGTCGTCTCGGTCTCGGCGGGCTCGGCCAGGCCGAGCTCCGCAGCCGATACGATGTCGACAGGATAGTCCTTCAGGAGATCCGTGATCTCCTCGAGCTTGCCGCGGTTGTGGGTCGCGACCACCAGCCGGGGTTCGGTCAGGCGCCGGGTCACCGTCCCACCGCCGCCTTCTGCGCCGCGACGAGTTCGGCGACGCCGGCTTCGGCGAGGTCCATCAGCGTCCCGAGCTGTGCCCGGGTGAAGGTCGCGCCCTCGGCGCTGCCCTGTACCTCGATCAGGCCGAGTTCGCCGGTCATCACGAAATTGGCGTCGGTGCCGGCGACGCTGTCCTCGGCATAGTCGAGGTCGAGCACCGCCTGGCCGCCGTAGATCCCGGCGCTCACCGCCGCCACATGCGCGGTCAGAGGGTCTGACTTGATGTCGCCCGCAGCCATCAGCTTGTCGACCGCGAGCCTGAGCGCGACCCATCCGCCGGTGATGGCGGCGCAGCGGGTGCCGCCGTCCGCCTGGATCACGTCGCAATCCACCGTGATCTGCCGCTCGCCGAGCGCCACCCGGTCGACGCCGGCGCGCAAAGCCCGTCCGATCAGCCGCTGGATCTCGACCGTGCGCCCGGTCTGCTTGCCGGCCGTCGCCTCGCGGCGGTTGCGGCTGGTGGTGGCGCGCGGCAGCATCCCGTATTCGGCGGTCACCCAGCCGAGGCCGGTCTTGCGCAGGAAGGGCGGCACGCTCTCCTCGAGGCTCGCGGTGCAGAGCACATGCGTCTCGCCGACCCGGATCAGGCACGAGCCTTCGGCATGGCGCGACACGTTTGTCTCGATGGCCACCGGACGCAGGGCGTCGGGGGCGCGTCCGGAGGGGCGCATGGGATCTCCTTCGTGGCAATCTGGCTTTGCCTCTTATCTTGCCGCCGGGGACGCGTCCACCCGCCGGGCAGCGGATTGCCTCGCCCCTGGGCGCCCTGTATGAGGCTGGGCATGACCCAGTCTCTCCAGCCAGGCCAGGACCGACCCGCCCATGCGGGCGCGGGCCATCCGCCGGTCCCGGCGCCCCGGATCGGCGTCGTTCTCGCCAATCTCGGAACGCCGGACGCTACCGACTACTGGTCGATGCGCCGCTATCTCAGCGAGTTCCTGTCGGACCGCCGGGTGATCGACTATTCGCCTCTCTTCTGGCAGCCGCTTCTCCAGCTCGTGATCCTCACCAAGCGGCCGTTCACCTCGGGTGCGAACTACCGGCTGATCTGGAACAAGGAGCGTGATGAGAGCCCGCTCCTGACCATCACCCGCGACCAGACCGAAGCTCTCGCCGCGCGGCTGCGGGCGGCCTTCGGCGACCGGGTCATCGTCGATTTCGCCATGCGCTACGGCAAACCCTCGACGTCCTCGGTGCTGGAAAGGCTGCGGGCCCGGGGCTGCGAGCGGATCGTCTTCTTCCCGCTCTATCCGCAGTACTCGGCGCCGACGACCGCGACGGCCAACGATCAGGCGTTCCGGGCGCTGATGAAGATGAAATGGCAGCCGGCGGTCCGCACCGTGCCCGCCTATTACGACGATCCGCTCTACATCGAGGCGCTCGCGCAGTCGGTGGAGCGCGGCTATGCGAACGCCGAGGTTCGTCCCGAGGTTCTGGTCGTGAGCTATCACGGCATGCCGGAGCGGTATCTGACCGAGGGCGATCCCTATCACTGCCAGTGCCAGAAGACGACGCGTCTGCTGCGCGAGCGCCTCGGCTTTGCACCCGAGGAGGTGATCATCACCTTCCAGTCCCGTTTCGGGACCGAGGAATGGCTGAAGCCCTACACGGTCGAGGAAGTGGCGCGGCTGGCGGCGGCCGGGCGCCGGCGGATCGCGGTCATCGCGCCCGCCTTTTCCGCGGACTGTGTCGAGACGCTCGAGGAGATCAACGGCGAGATTCGCGAGAGCTTCGAACACGCCGGGGGCGAGGCCTTCACCTATATCCCCTGCCTGAATGCAGATCCCGCGCATGTGGATCTGCTCGAGGCTGTCGTCACCCGTGAGCTGTCAGGCTGGATCGCGCCCTGAGGCCTGTGGCGGCCCGGGCGCGGGGAGCGCTAGTCAGCGCCGGATCGCGCCCTCGAGGCCGCTGCTTCCGTCGGAGGCGGGGGCGACGCGGGTCCGGGCCAAGGTGCTTACCGGCCGGCCTCTGTAGGTCGTTCCACCATCACGCACGACGATTTCGCCGTTGCCCAGAATTTCGACGAGTTCGCCCTGTGCCGACACGCAACTCGAGAGTTGCACTGTATGATACATCCGCTCCATCCCTGGTTGTTATGCTTTTAACCATACTAACCTGATCCGCTGGCGCCTGTCACGCGCTTGTCGCGCGGGAGGGGCGATTCCTCGAATCAGAGCCAGTCGCGCAACACCGGAAGGAGTGGGAGGTCCGCTGGCGGCATCGGATAGCGCGTAAGCTCGGTGACGCGCACCCATTTCAGCGCCGTATGCTCACGCGGACGCGGCACGCCCTGCCACTTGCGGCAGGCATAGAGCGGCATCAGCAGGTGGAAATCGGGATAGGCGTGGCTCGCGAAGCTGAGCGGCGCGAGGCAGCTCGTCCAGGTGTCGATCCCGAGCTCCTCGTCAAGCTCGCGGATCAGCGCGGCCTCCGGCGTCTCGCCGGTCTCGACCTTGCCTCCGGGGAACTCCCAGAGGCCGGCCATGGCCTTGCCCTCGGGCCGCTGCGCAATCAGCACACGGCCGTCAGGGTCGATGAGCGCGACCGCCGCGACGAGGACGAGCTTCACGACCGGTAGTCTGCGTTGATCTCGATGTAGCGGTGGGTGAGGTCGCAGGTCCAGACCGTGGCCTCGCCAGAGCCGATCCCGAGATCAACCCCGATCACCAGCTCCTGGCCCTTCATGTAGGCCGCACCCTCCGCCTCGCGGTAGTCGGGCGAGACCCAGCCCCGGTCGGCGACGAGGATGTCGCCGAAGCGGATCGACAGGCGGTCGCGGTCGGCCTGTGCGCCGGACTTGCCGACCGCCATCACCACGCGTCCCCAGTTCGGGTCCTCGCCGGCGATCGCGGTCTTGACCAGCGGCGAGTTGGCGATCGAGAGCGCCACCTTGCGGGCATCGCCCGCGTCCGCAGCGCCGGCCACCCGGATCTCGACGAACTTCGTGGCTCCCTCGCCGTCACGCACGACCTGAAGCGCCAGATCACGCAGCACCCCGGTCAGGGCGGCCTCGAGCACCGCCGCACGGGGATCGGTTTCGGCGACGATCGGTGCCATCGCGGCCCGGCCGGTGGCGGCGACGATCAGGGAATCGGAGGTCGAGGTGTCCCCGTCCACGGTCGTGCAGTTGAAGGTCGCGTCATTGCCGCGCGCCAGCATTGCCTGCAGGACCCGCGCATCCACGGCGGCATCGGTGAAGACGAAGGCGAGCATCGTCGCCATGTCCGGCGCGATCATCCCCGAGCCCTTGGCGAAGCCAGCAACGCGGACCTCGGTCCCGTCGAGCGTGACCGTCGCGGTCGCGCCCTTGGGGAAGGTGTCGGTGGTCATGATCGCCCGCGCCGCCCGCTCGCCGCCGTTCTCGTCGAGGCCAGAGACCAGCTCGCCGAGCTTCGCGGTGATCCGCTCGGCGGGAAGCGGCTCGCCGATCACGCCGGTCGAGGCCACCAGCACGTGGTCGACGGGAATGCCCAGGGCGGCGGCGGTCCCCTCGACCGTCGCCGTCACCGCCGACCGCCCGACCCCGCCGGTGAAGGCGTTGGAGTTGCCCGAGTTCACGACGATCGCGAACCCGCCTTCGCCCGCACCGCCCCCATGGAGCGCCGCGATCTTCTCCTGGCACCAGAGCACCGGCGCCGAGCGGGTGGAGGACCGGGTGAACACCCCGGCCAGGGCAGAGCCCGGGGCGATCTCGGCCAGCATCACATCGAGCCGGCCCGTGTAGCGCACACCGGCCTCGACGGCAGCGAAGCGCACGCCGTCGATGACCGGCAGGTCGGGGAAGCCGCCGGCAGGTGCCAGCGGCGAGACGGGAGAGGGTCCGGCCATCGTCGTGCGTCCGCTCAGTCGGCCAGAAGCCCGGTGTTGCGCAGGGCCTCGGCCGGCACCTCGGTGACGCCGAGTTCGATCGTCGCCGCCTCGCGCAGCGCCTCGACACGGGCCTGGAGGCCTTCCTGCCGGATCTGGTTCTCGACCTCTGGGCGCACCTCGTCGAGCGTCGGCGGCGTGGTCTCGCGGGTCTCGTTCAGGCGGATGATGTGCCAGCCGAACTGGCTCTGCACCGGCTCGGACACCTGGCCCGCCTCGAGTGCCGCGGTCGCGGTCTCGAACTCGGGAACCATCCGGCCCTCGCCGAACCAGCCGAGCAGCCCGCCCTGTGCGCCCGAGCCGGGATCGGTCGAGTGCTCGGTCGCGAGCGCCGCGAAATCGGCGCCGCCGTCGATCTGCGCCTTGAGATCGGCGGCCAGCGCCTCGTCGGCGACGAGGATATGCGAGGCGTTGTATTCGGTCTGCGGCTGGAAACCGGCGATCGCGGTCTCATAGGCGGCCTCGACCTCGGCGCTGTCGACCGGCGCCTCGAACTGCTGCTGGACCGCGCGCGTGGCCAGCGCCCCGCGCCGCTCGTTCTCGAGCAGGAGCCGCACCGCCGCCGGATCGCTGTCCGGGGAGGCCGAGACCTCGTCGGCGAGCAGCGTCTGGTCGACGAGCTGTTCCACTAGCCCGGGCAGCAGCACGTCGTCGGGGATCTGCTGGTACTGCTGGGGCAGGCTTTCGCGCAGGATGATGACATGGCCGAGGGTGATCTCGGTGCCGTTCACGCGTGCGAGGACAGTGGAGGCGTCGTATTCGGCGTCCTGCGCCCGGGCACCGGACGCGAGGACCAGCGCCGCCACGGCGCCGGCGACGAGAAGACTGCGCATTGAGCACTCCCATGTGCATCGCCGGTTGCGGCAATGCGTTGCAAATTCGTTGGCCCCGGCCTCCGGGCCGTGCCGTTGACAGGCGCGGCGACGCCGCTTACATCCCGAACCGGTTGAAGGTAGGCCGCTCGCGCCTCGCGCAGACTTAGACCGATCGGCGCCGGTGAACAAGCGCCCCCGTCATGACAACTCGGTGGGCCGGAGACGGATTGACGGGGTAGGCGGTTGTCTGCTCCCACAGGATTTGGGGACGACACGATGCTTGGACTGGGCTCGCTCGCGCGCAAGGTCTTCGGGACGCCGAACGACCGCAAGGTCAAGGCGGCAAGGCCCCTGGTCGAGAAGATCAACGCGCTGGAGCCCGAGTTCCAGGCCCTTACCGACGAGGGCATCCTCGAGAAGACCCGCGAGTTCCGCGAGCGCGTGGCTCAGGGTGAAAGCCTCGACGACCTGCTCCCCGAAGCCTTTGCCAATGCACGCGAAGCCGCCCGCCGCGCGCTCGGCCAGCGTCCCTTCGACGTCCAGCTCAAGGGCGGGATCTTCCTCCACCAGGGCAACATCTCCGAGATGAAGACCGGCGAGGGCAAGACGCTCACCGCCACGCTGCCCGTGTATCTGAACGCCCTGACCGGGCGCGGGGTGCATGTGGTCACGGTCAACGACTATCTCGCGCGCCGCGACGCCGAATGGATGAAGCTCGTCTACAACGCGCTCGGCATCTCGGTCGGCGTCGTCGTCCCGGGCATGCCCGAGGAGGAGAAGAAGGTCGCCTATGCGGCCGACGTCACCTATGCGACCAACAACGAGCTCGGCTTCGACTATCTGCGCGACAACATGAAGTCGGACCTCAGCCAGGTCCTCCAGCGCGATCATTATTTCGCGATCGTTGACGAGGTCGACTCGATCCTGATCGACGAGGCGCGCACGCCTCTGATCATCTCAGGGCCGAGCCAGGACCGCTCCGAGCTCTATATCGCGGTCGACAAGCTGATCCCCGAGCTCACGCCCGAGCATTACGATCTCGACGAGAAGGCGCGGTCGGCGACCTTCACCGAGGAGGGCAACGAGTTCGTCGAGACCCGGCTGCACGAGATGGACATCCTGCCCGAGGCGCAGTCGCTCTACGATCCCGAGAGCACCAATATCGTCCACCACGTCAACCAGGGCCTGCGCGCGCATGTCCTGTTCAAGCGCGACAAGGATTATATCGTGCGCGGCGGCGAGGTGATCCTGATCGACGAGTTCACCGGCCGCATGATGTCCGGGCGCCGTCTCTCGGAGGGCCTGCATCAGGCGATCGAGGCCAAGGAAGGGGTCCAGATCCGCCCCGAGAACGTGACCCTCGCGAGTGTCACCTTCCAGAACTACTTCCGGCTCTACGAGAAGCTCGGCGGCATGACCGGCACGGCGATGACCGAGGCCGAGGAATTCGCCGAGATCTACAAGCTCGGCGTGGTGGCGGTGCCCACCAACAAGCCGGTGATCCGCAAGGACGAGGACGACCAGGTCTTCCGCACCGGCCGCGAGAAATACGCGGCC
>CAZESN010000088.1:0-2014 GCA_964514775.1 uncultured Rhodovulum sp. | reverse complement strand
GCAGGAGGCGGCGATCGTTGCCGAGGCCGGCGTGCCGGGTGCCGTGACCATCGCCACCAACATGGCCGGACGCGGTACCGATATCCAGCTCGGCGGCAACACCGACATGCGGGTCATGGAGGCGCTCGAGGCCGCGGCCGAGGCGGGCGAGACCGTCGATCCGGCCGAGGTCCGTGCCCGCATCGAGGCCGAGGTCGCCGATGCCAAGAAGCGCGCGCTCGAGGCCGGCGGGCTCTATGTGCTCGCCTCCGAGCGTCACGAGAGCCGGCGCATCGACAACCAGCTTCGCGGCCGCTCGGGCCGTCAGGGCGATCCGGGCCGCACCAGCTTCTACCTCAGCCTCGAGGACGACCTGATGCGGATCTTCGGGTCCGACCGGCTCGACAGCATGCTCGGCAAGCTCGGGATGAAGGAGGGCGAGGCGATCGTCCATCCCTGGGTGAACAAGGCGCTCGAGAAGGCCCAGGGCAAGGTCGAGGCGCGCAACTTCGAGATCCGCAAGAACCTCCTGAAATTCGACGACGTGATGAACGACCAGCGCAAGGCGATCTTCGCCCAGCGCCGCGAGATCATGGAGGCCGAGGATCTTGCCGAGACCGCCCGCGACATGCGCCACCAGGTGGTCGAGGACCTGGTCGCCGAGCATGTCCCGGCCAAGGCCTATGCCGACCAGTGGGACATCGAGGGGCTCGACGCCGAGGTGAAGCGCGTCTTCGGGGCGGATCTGCCGATCCAGGAATGGGCCGACGAGGAGGGCGTGGACGACGAAGTGATCCGCGAGCGCCTGACCGAGGCGACGGACAAGATCATGGAGGAGAAGCTCGCGCGCTACGGCGCCGAGACCATGCGCATGGCCGAGAAGCAGGTGCTTCTCCAGACCATCGACCAGAACTGGCGCGAGCATCTGGTGACGCTCGACCACCTGCGCTCGGTCGTCGGGTTCCGCGGCTATGCCCAGCGCGACCCGCTCAACGAATACAAGACCGAGGCCTTCCAGCTCTTCGAGGCGCTGCTGAACAAGCTGCGCCTCGAAGTGACGCGGATGCTCGCGCATATCCAGGTCATGACGCCCGAGGAGCAGCAGGCGATGATCGCGCGCCTCCAGGCGCAGGCCGCCGAGATCCAGCGCCAGGCCGCGGGCGCGGCCGAGCCTGCTGCCGACGCCCCGGCCCAGCCGGCGCTCGCGGTCGCGACGGGTGGTGTCTTCGCTGCGGGTGTGGACCCGGCCGATCCCGCCACCTGGAGCCGTTCGGGCCGCAACGATCCCTGCCCCTGCGGCTCGGGCCAGAAGTACAAGCACTGCCACGGCAAGGTGTAGGCGAGGGCCGCGTGGACCCGCGCGAGACCCACACCTTCCTTGCATTCTTCACCGCCGCCGGGGCGTTGAAGGACACATTGCGCAGCGGCCACACCGCCACCCGCCGGCCAGAGAGCACCGCCGAGCACAGCTGGCGGCTCTGCCTGATGGCCGTGGCCCTCGAGGACCGGCTGCCCGGCATCGACCACAAGCGCCTCCTGCAGATGCTCGTCCTCCACGACCTCGCCGAGGCGATCCACGGCGACATTCCGGCCCCCGAGCAGGCCGGCGACAAGACGGCCGACGAGCGCGCGGCTCTGGAGGAGCTGCTCGGGCCCCTGCCGGCGGAAACGGCGGACCGCCTGCGCGCGATCTGGGACGAGTACAACGCCCGCTCCACCCCCGAGGCCCGGCTTGCCAAGGGGCTCGACCGGCTTGAGACCGTGCTCCAGCATACCGAGGGCGCGAACCCGCCCGATTTCGACTACGCCTTCAACCTCGCCTATGGCCAGGAGCACACGCGCGCCCATCCCGTGGTCGCCGCCCTGCGCGCGCCCGTCGACCGCGAGACCGCGCGGCGCGCCGGCAGGCCCGCGCCGTGACCGGCCGGGGCGCCCATCTCAACGGCCTCGCCGCGGAGGAGGCGGCCCTCAACCTCTACCTTCGCGAGGGGGCCGAGCTTCTCGCCCTCGGGGACGCGCCAGCGCCGGGCGAGAA
>CAZESN010000087.1:0-10588 GCA_964514775.1 uncultured Rhodovulum sp. | reverse complement strand
GGAGAACGGGTCCTGGAAGATCACCTGGAGCTCGCGGCGGGCGGCCTTGATCTCGTCGGCCGAGAGCCCGGCGAGGTCGCGGCCCTGGAAGGTGATGCGGCCCCCCGTCGCCTTCTCGAGCTGGAGGATCGTGCGCCCGACCGTGGTCTTGCCGCAGCCGGATTCGCCCACCAGCCCCAGGGTCTCGCCGGCGTAGATGTCGAGGGAGACGTCGTTGACGGCCTTCACCACCTGTTTCCCGCCGCCGAACCATCCGCCGCCGCCCGCGTCGAAGAAGGTCTCGAGCCGGTCGAGGGACATCAGCGGGGTGCGGCGGTCGATGGTCTTCTCCGCGCGCGCGGCCCCGTGCCCCGCGGCGAGGCCGAGGGCCGCCGGTCCGCGCGCCGCGATCTCGCGCATGCGCAGGCAGCGCACCAGATGTCCGGGGCCGGCCGGGTCGAGCTTTGGCTCGACGGTCCGGCAGCGGTCCTCGGCGGCCTTGCAGCGCTCGGCGAAGCGGCATCCGCCCGGGGGCGACAGCAGGTTCGGCGGCAGGCCCTCGATGGTGGCGAGCTTGCCCTCGCGGGGCCGGTCGAGCCGGGGCACCGAGCGCAGCAGGCCGATCGTGTAGGGGTGGCGGGGGGCGGCGAAGATCTCGGCGGCCGGCGCCTGTTCGGCCATCTGGGCGGCATACATCACGTTCACCCGGTCGGCGTAGCGCGCGACGATGCCGAGGTTGTGGGTGATGACGACCATGGCGATGCCGAGGTCGCGCGAAAGGTCCTTCATCAGCTTGAGGATCTGCGCCTGGATGGTCACGTCGAGCGCCGTGGTCGGCTCGTCGGCGATGATCAGCCGCGGGTTGCACGCGAGCCCGATCGCGATCATCACCCGCTGGCGCATGCCTCCCGAGAACTGGTGGGGGTACTGGTCGAGCCGGCGCTCGGGGTCGGGGATGCCGACCATCCGCAGCAGCTCGACGGCGCGGGCGCGGGCGGCCTCCTTGCCGATCTTCTGGTGCATGAACAGCGTTTCGGTGAGCTGGAAGCCGATCTTCAGGACCGGGTTCAGCGAGGTCATCGGCTCCTGGAAGATCATCGAGATGTCGCGCCCGCGCACGGCGCGCATCTCGCTTTCGGAGAGCTCGAGGAGGTTGCGGCCGTCGAACATCACCCGCCCGCCGACGACGCGCGCGGTGACCTTGGGCAGGAGGCGCATGATCGAGAGCGCCGAGACCGACTTGCCGCAGCCGGACTCCCCGACGATCGCCACCATCTCGCCCGGCCTGACGTCGTAGGAAATGCCCTCGACGGCGCGCACGACGCCGCGGGAGGTCACGAAATGGAGCTTCAGGTCCTCGACCGACAGAAGCGGCGGCGCCGCGTCCGGCCGGGCGGCATGAGCCGCCATGGTGCTGGCGTCCGCTGGCACCCCAATCCTCCCCTGAATCGCCGGACGACTCTGGGGAAGGGCGAGCCTTCCCCGGCCGTTCTGTGCGTCCCGGGGTACTGCGTCCGGGCAGCAGGCGTCGTCATTTCATGCACAGATCAACATGCAGGACCCTCTGCGTCAACGGTTTTGGGCGGGCGGTGGCGGGATCCAGTCGAGGGCGATCCCGGTCCGGCGCGCCAGCGCCTCGGCGCGGCGGCGTTCGGCGGGCGTGACGATGATGAGGGCGCGCCCGGGCTGTCCGCCCCGGCCGGCCCGGCCGTTGCGGTGCACGAGCCCGGCCGCGCCGTGCGGCAGGCCGAGATGGATCACGAGCCCGATCCCCACGAGATCGAGCCCGCGCGCGGCGAGGTCGGTGGCGACGCAGACCTCCGCCAGCCCGTCGCGGAAGCCCGCGAGCGCCAGGGCGCGGCGCCGCCTGGGCAGCGCGCCGCTGAGCTCCACCGCCCGAAATCCCGCTCCCCGCAGCCAGGCCGCGAGTTCGGCCACCGCCGCGCGCTGGCGCCCGAAGATCAGGGCGCGCGCGGGATGCTGCTCGCGCAGCAGCGCCGCGAGCGCCGGTCGCGTCGAGGCCCGGGGCAGGGCGATCGCCTGCATCGCGGCAGGAGCGGCCGTCCCCTGCGCGGTGACAAGGATATGCGCCCGGTGGAGGCCGCGCAGCTCCGCGGCATGCGCGGCAAGGCCCGGCGGCAGTGTGGCGGAGCAGAGGATCACCCGGCCGGAGCCGGGCAGGGCGCGCAGGAGCGCCCGGATCTCCGCCAGAAACCCACCGGCCAGAAGCTCGTCCGCCTCGTCCAGCACCAGCGCCCCGATCTGGCGGGGGTCGAGGACGCCGGTGGCCAGATGGTCGCAGAGACGGCCCGGCGAGCCCACCACGATCTCCGCACCCGCTCCGAGGATGGCCGCTTCCGCCGCGCGGTCGCTTCCCCCGGCGCAGCAGAGCACCCGTGCGCCGCTTCCGGCATAGAGCCAGGCGAGCTCGCGCCGGACCTGTGCCGCGAGGTCCCGGGTCGGCACGACCACGACCGCGCGTGGGGCCTGCCCGCGCAGTGCCTGTCCGTCCGCGCCCAGAACATGCGGCGCGAGCGCGATGCCGAAGGCGAGTGTCTTGCCCGCGCCGGTCGGAGCCGAGACGGCGAGATCCGCCGCCATGTCGGAACCTTCGAAGGTGGCGATGACCGCCTGCTGGACGGGGGTGGGGGTGTGGATCCCGCGCGCGGCCATCGCCTGCGCGAGAGGTACGGGCAGAGGCCCGGCACTCGATGACATGTGTATGCTACTGAATCCTTGGCGGGGGCCGCCCGACCGGAGGGTCGCGGGACGTGCGGCGCCGCGCGTGCTGACTTGCCTGTACGCAAGCCTCCAACTATAGCAGGCCCGACTTTCAGACATGTGAACGAACGGAGGCAGTCCATGCCCAAGATCAACGGCAACGAGATCCGTCCCGGCTATATCCTCGACCACGACGGCGGGCTCTGGGTCGCGGTCAAGGTCGGGCATGTGAAGCCCGGCAAGGGCGGCGCCTTCGCCCAGGTCGAGATGAAGAACATCCGCGACGGCCGCAAGCTCAACGAGCGCTTCCGCTCCGCCGACAAGGTCGAGCGCGTACGCCTCGACCAGAAGGACCAGCAGTTCCTCTACGAGAGCGACGGCCTGCTGCATTTCATGGACTCCGAGACCTTCGAGCAGGTGACGATCCCCGCCGACATCTTCGGCGAGCGCCGCCCGTTCCTGCAGGACGGCATGACCATCCAGGTCGAGTATTACGAGGACGAGGCCCTGAACGCCCAGCTCCCCGACAAGGTCACCTGCACCATCGTCGAGACCGAGCCGGTGGTGAAGGGCCAGACCGCGGCCAACAGCTTCAAGCCCGCGATCCTCGACAACGGCATGCGCATCATGATCCCGCCCTTCGTCGGCGAGGGCGAGGCGGTGATCGTCTCGACCGAGACCATGGAATACGTCGAGCGCGCCTGATCCGCGGATCCGCGACAGCCGGGAGGACCACGCGATGCGCATGTATCAGGTGGACGCCTTCACCGACCGGCTTTTCGCGGGCAATCCCGCGGCGGTGCTGGTGCTCGAGGACTGGCTGCCGGACCAGCTGATGCTGGCGATCGCGCAGGAGAACAATCTCGCCGAGACCGCCTTCACTCGCGCCCGGCCGGACGGCGGCTGGGACCTGCGCTGGTTCACCCCGGCGTTCGAGGTCGATTTCTGCGGCCATGCCACCCTCGCGACCGCGCATGTCCTGATGACCGAGACGGGCGCGCGCGGGCCGCTCGCATTTCACACCCGCGTCGGCGTCCTCGGTGTGGCCGGGGGGCCGGGCGGCTACCGGCTCGACCTCCCCTGCCTGCCGCCCGAGCCGCTCGACGCTCTGCCCGAGGCGATCGCGGGCATCTTCGCCACGCCGCCCCGCCGTATCTTCCGCAGCTTCGAGAACGTCTTCGCCGATCTGGGAAGCGCCGGGGCCGTGCGCGGCTATGTGCCCGACCTTCCTGCCATCGCCCGTCTCGGTCGCTGCGGGCTGGTGGTGACCGGGCGGGAGGATGCGGGCGGGCGCGCGGATTTCGTCTCGCGCTACCTCGCCCCCGGCGCCGGCATTCCCGAGGATCCGGTCACCGGCTCGATCCATGCCACCCTCGTGCCCTACTGGGCGGCGGAGCTCGGCCGGGGCCGGCTCATGGCCTTCCAGGCGTCGGCCCGCGGCGGGTGGCTCGACTGCGAGCTCGCCGGCGAGCGCGTTATCCTCTCGGGGAACGCCGTGACCTTCATGCGGGCCACGATCTCGCTGCCGGCGGATCCGTAGAGGCGGCGACGGCTGCCGTGGAAACCCCGTCACCGGTCTGCTAGCCTTGGCCCGATGATGGCCGGATCGCCGTATGCGCGGGGCCTGGCGAAGGTTTCGGTGTGGTGGACGGATCCGGACTTGCCGTTTGAGACAACAGGATCTCCGGGGGTGCGCGCGTGCCGGCGGGCGGCGTTGCCGTCGCGGCGGCGGGCTCTGGCGCTGATGGCCGGCGGGCTCCTGCTCGGGGCCTGCGCCAGGGCCGGCGGCCCGCTCGGTCCGGACGAGCCGCTGGCGGATCCGGTTCTGGTGCGGGGCTGGATCGACGGCGCGAACGGCACCCGGCTTGCCCACTACCACTGGCCGGCGCGGGGGCGGACCCGGGCGGTGATCCTCGCGCTCCACGGCTTCGGCGATACCGGCGAGCTCGCCTTCATGGATGCGGCCGCCGCCTGGACGGCGCGCGGCATCGCCGTGCATGCGATCGACCAGCGCGGCTTCGGCGCCAACCCGAGCTTCCGCCGCTGGCCGGGCGCCGCGCGGCTCGAAGCCGACGCGGTCGCCGTCGCCGGGGTCGTGCGCGGGCTGCATCCGGGCCTGCCGCTCATCGTGGTCGGGCATTCGATGGGCGGCGGGGTCGCGCTCGCTGCCGCGGCCGGGGGCATGGAGGCGGACGGGCTGGTGCTGGCCGGTCCCGCGATCGTCGGGGGTGCCGCGCTCAACCCGCTGGTGCGGGCCGGCGGCTGGACGATGGCGACGCTGATCCCCGAGCACCGCTGGAAGGCCGGGGGCGTGGTCGAGATCTGGCCAACCGACAACATGGAGGCGCTGCGCCGTGCCGCCCGGGACCCGCGCAGCCTCGGCAGCGCCTCGGCGCGCGAGCTCTACGGGCTGGTGCAGGTGATGGACCGGGCCGCCGCCGCCGCGCCTTCGGTCACGGTCCCGACGCTGACGCTGATGGGCGCGCGGGACCAGATCCTGCCGCCGCGGGGCGTCCATGCGGTCCATGCGACGATCCCCGGCGGGCGCGACTTCATCCTCTATCCCGAGGGCTGGCACTGGCTCTTCCTCGATCTCCAGGCGGTCCGCGTATGGCGCGACACCGGCGATTTCGTCCTGTCGCTGTCGTTGCGCTGACGGGGGGAGCGATTGCCGCGGCGGGGCGACTGTTCTATGACGGTCGCGCCGCAGCCCGGAGGGTCCCCGCCATGATCGGTCGCCTCAACCACGTCGCCATCGCCGTGCCCGACCTCGAGGCGGCCTCGGCGATGTACCGCGACACGCTCGGAGCAAAGGTCGGCGCGCCGCAGGACGAGCCGGAGCACGGCGTGACGGTCGTCTTCATCGAGCTTCCGAACACCAAGATCGAGCTCCTGTATCCGCTGGGCGAGAACTCCCCGATCGCGGGTTTCCTCGAGAAGAACCCCTCGGGCGGCATCCACCACATCTGCTACGAGGTCGACGATATCCTCGCCGCCCGCGACCGGCTGCGCGCGCAGGGGGCGCGGGTGCTCGGCTCGGGCGAGCCCAGGACCGGGGCGCATGGCAAGCCGGTCCTCTTCCTCCACCCCAAGGACTTCACCGGCACGCTGGTGGAGCTGGAACAGGCATGAGCATCTTTTCGGCGGTCGTTCTTCTGGCGGTCATCTGGTTCCTCGCGCTGCTCTGCATCCTGCCGATGCGGATCCGCACCCAGGGGGAGGCGGGCAGCGTCGTGCCGGGCACGCCGGCCTCGGCGCCGGAGGATGCGATGATCCGCGGCAAGCTGATCTGGACGACGGTGGTGGCGCTGGTCGTCTGGCTCCCGATCGTCGCGGTTATCATCTGGGGCGGCCTGACCGTCCGCGACCTCGACATCTGGGGACGGATGTAGGCGTCCCTTTCGGGGTCGCTGCGCGACCGGTTCGGATGAGGATCGGTGCGAGGGAGTGTGCCCGGCACGGGGTGGGCACGCGTGCCTAAAATGCAGGGTATTGGAATCACGGGATGATTCCGAGCGGGTAAGCATTAGGAAAGCTTCGTAAACGGAAATCCTGGGGGCCGGGAAAGGCGAGGCACGCCTCGCCCCAGTCCACGGCTGGAGGGCGTGAGCCCGGAGGCCGTCCGCTTCATGTATGGAGGTCACGCTCAATGGGGATCGTGGCGCGGCTGCCTGGGCGGCGCGGAACGCGCCTGCCGGGGGCAGGCAGGCGCGTCACGATTTGCTGACGGTCAAATCGTGCGAAAAGTGAGGAACACGCGACCTTTTCAGGGGTGGTCAGCCGGAGACGGCATCACTCCTCGAGCCAGGTCACCAGTGCCGGCACGTCCGGGCGGGGGCGCTCGGGCATGCGGGCGGCTGAGGTGCCGATATGGACGACGCCGGCCACCCATTCCCCGGGCGCCAGTCCGAGCGCGCCGGTGATGAACTCCCGGTCATGCACCGGCCAGCCGGTCAGCCAGCTCGCGCCCCAGCCCTCGGCCAGCGCGGCGATGACGAGGCCGTAGGTCGCGGCGCCGGCGGACAGAGTCTGCTCGATCTGAGGGATCTTGTCGCTTGGCCTCGGGCTCGCGACCACGACGATCGAGACGGGAGCCTGCTCGTAGGCAAGCGCGCCCTTCTCGCCGTCGGCGCCGGTCTCGGCGGCGCGGGCCCGGATGGCGGCGGTCAGGCGCGCGCGGCCTGCCCCCTCGATCACGATGAAGCGCCAGGGCTCGAGCTTGCCGTGGTCCGGCACCCGCGCGGCCACGGTCAGCAGATCGAGGATCGCCGCGCGGTCCGGACCCGGCGCCGCCAGCACCTTGGGGGACTGGGAGCGGCGGGTGAGCATGAAATCGACGACGTCGGGGCGGCGCATGGCGGGGATCTCCTTCTGGTCGTCCCGGGGCATCGCCGCCGCAGGCGCCGGCGTCAAGCCCCGGTGCCGCCCGGATCGGAGGCGACGCGGCAGGGCGCGGTCAGCGGGCCGAGCCGCAGCCGCTGGCGGCCCTCGGCGTCGAAGTTGCCCGGATCGAGCCAGGCCTCCCAGGCCGGCCGCAGGCAGGTCCAGTCGCCGTCGGTCATCGCGAACCAGGCGGTGTCGCGGCTCGCGCCCTTCACCACCATGTGGTTGCGGAAGACGCCCTCGAAGCTGAACCCGAACCGCTCCGCCGCCCGGCGGCTCGGCAGGTTGAGGGCGTTGCACTTCCACTCGAACCGCCGGTAGCCGAGGCCGAAGAGCTGCCGGGCGAGGAGATAGACCATCTCGCTCGCCGCGCGGGTCCGCTGCATGGCTGGCGCCAGGCAGATATTCCCGACCTCGGCCACGCCCTGCGACGCCTCGATCCGCATCAGGCTCGCGACCCCGCCCGGCCGGCCGGTGGCCCGGTCGATCAGCGCGAAGAACACCGGATCCCGCTGGCCGGCGACGCTGGCGACCCAGGCGCCGTAGCCGGCCTCGGTGGCGAAGGGGCCGTAGCCGAGCCAGTCCCAGATCCGGTCATCGGTCCGGTTGGCCGCGTGAAGGGCCGGCACATGGCCGGGGCCGAGCGGCTCGAGCCGGACATAGGCCCCCTCGATCGCCACGGCCCCGGGATGGGCCGGCGCCTGCCAGTCGGGGAGAGCCCGGGTCATCGCCGCCTCCTGTCAGCCGAAGGAGAAGCCTTCGGGATAGTCGTGCCTTCCGTCGAAATCCGCCTTGCCGAGCCGGGCACCCGCCTGCTTCAGCGCCACATGCGCCATCGCCTGGTGGAAGTAGAGGTTCGGCAGGCCGAATTCGTGGAGATAGGCCTCGCCGGTCAGCTCGAGGTCGGCGAAGCCGGCCTGGACGCGGATCACCCGCGTCTCGGCGCCCTCGAAGGCGGCGGGTTTCAGCGCGGTGATCCGCCGCCGGGCCTCGGCGATGCGGGTGAGAAGGCCGGGGCCGTCGAGGGCATGGCGCAGTTCCGGCGCCTTCTTTCCCGCGAGCGGGAAGGCGGTGCGCAGCGCGAACTGCACGGCGGTCGCCACCTGCCGGCAGGCGGGCATCATCCCGGCGGCGGGGCGCTGTTCGAGCGCGACGGTGAAGGCGGTGGTGCCGAGCTGGGTCTCCGCGCGGCCGAGCTCCGCCGCCAGCCGGTCGAGCACGCCCGCGAGCACCGGCACCGAGGCGCGGTAGATCGGTGTTGTCGTCGCCTCGTCCATCGCGGATCTCCTGTTCGCCGCGTCTCTTAACAGATTGTTAACGCCTCTGAAGGCCAAATTGAGCGCGTTTCCAACCGGCCTATCATCTCGTGGTGCCGTGCGCCGCATTTCGACGCAAGGAGCAGACATGATCGCATTCCGGTGCATGCGCATTGGCGCATTCGCTCTTCTGCTGTCCAGCGGCACCGTTGCCGCCCAACAGGGATGGCCCCCGCCCGCGGAGATGCGGGCCGCCGCGCAGGCGCTGACGCCCCAGAGCGGGGTGATGGCGCTGGTGCCCAGCTTCGACGGTGCCCCGATGTCGACGGCGCGGGCGCGTGCGCTCGCCCGGGCCGAGGGGCATGAGCTGGTCGGCTATGCCACCTGCCGCAGCGTGGAGGCAACGGTCGCCAACTGCATCGACCTGGCCACGCAGAAGGACGGGCTGCGTTACCAGCACCGCGTCTTCGGCGGGGACTGCGTCGCCATGGTGCAGCGCCCGCGCGCCGGAGCGTCGGAGGGCGCGGGCCGGATCGCCGCCGAACGCGAGACCTGCTTCGCCGGGCATGCCAGCACGTTCCGCGTCACCGACGAGCTGATGCATTTCAGCGATGCGGGCGGGCTCGAGGTGGTCGTCAGCTCGCGTTTCGAGACGCCCGGCATCCTCAACCTGCGCTGGTCCGACCGGCTGTCGCTCGTCTCGACCTTCAGCCTGCCCGATGCAGAGATGCCCGCCGGCAGCATGGCGCATGTCGGTCATCACATCCTCGCGCCCGACGGGACCGAGATCCACCGCAGCACGGAGCGGGTGGCGGTGGCGCCGCTGGCGGTTGCCGACCGCAGGACGGTCCTGCGGCCGCGGTCGGGCGGCGACACGAGCGTCAACCGCAAGGAGATCTGCACGGCCCGCGCCGACACGATCCGCAACACGATGCTGCTGGCGGCTGCAGGAGGCGCGCTGGGATGCACCGCCGCGACCGGGAGCATCAACGAGGTCGGTATCCAGGTGGGAGGCGACATTCTGATCGGCAACGGGTCGATCAGCGCCGGTGCGAACCCGCAGCTCGTCTGCGAGAAGCTCACCGCCACGGCCGAGGCCAGCGCGCAGCTTGCGGCGAGCGTCGCCTATGCGAACTGCCTGCAGGGCGGGGGCGGGACCGGTCCGGACAGCCCCGGGCCAGGCTCGCCGCCGGGCGGCGGCGGGGGCGGCGGCCCGGGCATCAGCCCGCGTCCGCCGGCCGGGGCCGAGCGCATGTGTCTCAGCTTTACCGGCCAGCCCCGGGTGATCTCCTCGACCACCGAATCGACCGGCGCGGACGGGATCAACTGGACTCAGACCTGTACCGGTTCGATGCAAACCATATGCGGCCCCGACCCCGAGACCGAGGAATGCGGCTGCATGGGCGAATGGGCGATCCCGCCGTCCTGCAACATCGTGGAGACGGAAGGCGGCACCATTGGCACACCGGTGGAGCTGCGAGCGCGCTGAGGCGCGCGCCCGGCCGGGCCTTGCCTCAGCCCTTCGGGGCGAGGCGCAGGCCGAGCTCGCGGAGCTGCTCGTTCGCCACCTCGGAGGGCGCGCCCATCATCAGGTCCTCGGCGCGCTGGTTCATCGGGAACATGATGACCTCGCGGATGTTTTCGGCATCGGCCAGCAGCATCACGATCCGGTCGACGCCCGGCGCGATGCCGGCATGCGGCGGCGCGCCGTAGCGGAAGGCCGAGAGCATGCCGCCGAAATGGCTGTCGACGAAGGCGCGGTCATGGCCGACCACCTCGAAGGCGCGGTACATGATCTCGGGCTTGTGGTTCCGCACGGCGCCCGAAGACAGTTCGATGCCGTTGCAGACGATGTCGTACTGGTAGCCGAGCACGTCGAGCGGGTCCTGGGTCTCCAACGCCTCGAGCCCGCCCTGGGGCATCGAGAAGGGGTTGTGGCTGAAGTCGAGCTTGCCGGTATCCGGGTCCTTCTCGTACATCGGGAAATCGACGATCCAGCAGAAATCGAAGCGGTCCTCGGCCGTCAGGCCGAGCTCCTTGCCGATGACGTTGCGCGCCTTGCCCGCCACCGCCTCGAACTTTGAAGGCTGGCCGCCGAGGAAGAAGACGGCGTCTCCCTCGCCGACGCCCATCTGCGTGCGGATCGCCTCGGTGCGCTCGGGGCCGAGCGCCTTGGCGACGGGGCCGGCGGCTTCCATGCCGTCCCGCCAGAAGATGTAGCCCATCCCCGGCAGGCCCTCGGACTGGGC
>CAZESN010000086.1:0-10716 GCA_964514775.1 uncultured Rhodovulum sp. | reverse complement strand
TGCCGCTCGACGCCGGCGACGGTACCGCCCCGGTGGTGATCGGCCTCGGCACCGGCCAGGAGGCCCGCCCGGCGCCCTGCTGCAACCCGATCCCCGGCGAGCGGATCGTCGGCATCGCCGTGCGCGGCAAGGGGGTGATGATCCACGCGATCGACTGCGCCGAGCTCGTCCACTACGAGGAGGAGCCCGACCGCTGGATCGACCTGCGCTGGTCGGGCGAGCGCAACCGCACCGACCACGGCGTCCGCATCGAGGTGACCCTGGCCAACGACGCCGGCGTGCTCGGCCGGATCTGCACGCTGGTCGGCGAGCAGCGCGCCAATATCACCGGCATCGACTTCACCGAGCGCAAGCCCGACTTCTACCGGATGATCATCGACATCGAGGTGCGGGACATGGAACACCTGACCCATGTGCTCACCGCCATCGATGCCGATTCGGATGTCGCCGAGGTGCGGCGCCACCGCAGGACGGCGAAGCCCGGCCAGCAGGCAGGCTGACGCCAGCCCCCCTTCCCGGGGCGGGACGGTGCGCTGATGGTCTTCCGGCGGCGCGACAGGCCAAGGACGCAGGACCGGCTGCGCGAGGCGATCCTGCCGCGCGGCGGCTGGCGACGGGCGATCGAATACATCGCGCATCGCATCCGCCGCCTCCCCGACACGCCGCACCGGATCGCCCTCGGCTTCGCCTGCGGGGTGATGGTCTCGTTCACGCCGTTCTTCGGACTGCAGATCCCGCTCGCCATGGGCCTCGCCTGGCTCGTCGGCGGCAATCTCTTCGCCGCGTTCATCGGCCAGATGCTCGGCAATTTCGTCACCTTCCCCTTCATCGCCTGGATCTCGATGGCCTTGGGCCGGCGGATCCTCGGCACCGGCCTGACCGGCCGCGACTTCGGGCGTGTGGTCGAGGCCTTCACCCGCGCCGTCGAGGGCCTCTGGGAGACCGTCCTCAGCCTCTTCGGCCGCGGCGAGAGCCAGTGGACCAAGGTGGTGCCGATCTGGAACGAGGTGATGCTGCCCTATCTGGTCGGCGGGCTGCTGCCCGGTCTCGTGAGCTCGATCGGATTCTACTATCTGGTGCGCGGCATCGTCACCGCCTATCAGGCAGCGCGGCGCGCCCGGATCGCCCGGCGCAAGGCCGACGGACCGGGGACTGGCACACCCCGGTGACGCGCCTATACTCCGCCGCGGGAGGCCCGAGATGACGACCCAGACTGAGACCCACGGCCGGCTCCGGCTCGGCGTGAACATCGACCACGTCGCCACCGTGCGCAACGCGCGCGGCGGACCCTGGCCCGATCCGGTGCGCGCGGCGCTGATGGCCGAGGCGGCGGGTGCCGACGGCATCACCGCCCATCTGCGCGAGGATCGCCGGCACATCACCGATGCCGACATCGAGGCGCTGATGGGCGCGATCCGCCTGCCCCTCAACTTCGAGATGGCGGCGACGCCCGAGATGCAGGCGATCGCGCTGCGCCACCGCCCGCACGCGGTCTGCATCGTCCCCGAGCGCCGCGAGGAGCGCACCACCGAGGGCGGGCTCGAGGTGGCGAGGGAGGAGAACCGGCTGGCGCATTTCATCGCGCCGCTGCGCGAGGCCGGCTGCCGCGTCTCGATCTTCATCGCCGCCGACCGCCGCCAGATCGAGGCCGCCCACCGGATCGGTGCGCCGGTGGTCGAGCTCCACACCGGGGCCTATTGCGAGCACGGCATCGCCGGCGACCACGCGGCGCTGGAGGCCGAGCTCGCCCGGCTGCGGGACATGGCGACCTTCGCCCACGAGCTGGGGCTCGAGGTCCATGCCGGCCACGGCCTCACCTTCGACAACGTCGGGCCGATCGCCGCCCTGCCGGAGGTCCGCGAGCTAAACATCGGGCATTTCCTGATCGGCGAGGCGATCTTCACCGGGCTCGAGACCGCGATCGGGCGTATGCGGGCCGAGATGGACCGGGCGCGCGGCGGGTAACGCGCCCGGCTGCGGGGCCGCGCGCTAGTCTGTGAAGGTCACCGAGACCACAGGATCGCCGGGCAACCCGGCATAGGTGACGCTCGCGCCGCCGCCGGCAGCAGCCGGCGCGAGCAGCGGCCCGATCGAGCCTACGCTGATCCGGTCGCCCGGCGCGAGCGCGATCCCCCGCGACACCAGCCAGATCACGGCATTGGCCGGGTTGCCGAGCACCGCCGCCCCCGGCGCCTCGGAGAGGGTCGCGCCGTCGGCGCCGCGCACGGTCACGGTCATCGCCGCCAGCGCCCCGGCCATGGCTTCGGGATCCCCGACCTCGATCCCCGCGCCGATCACGCCGAGCCGGGCGCCGACGCCCATGGCAGTCAGGGTCACCGCGTCGAGGGTCTCGCCCTGCGCGAGCGCGAGGTCGGGAAGCTCGATGAAGGGATGCACCGCCGAGACATGCGCGAGCACTTCGGCCGGCGTCGTCGCCGCATTGATCGCCGCATCGCCGACGACGAGGATGAGATCGGCCTCGAACATCGGCACCGCCCCGAAGGCCGCCGGCACCTCGGCCCCGTCCTCGAGGAATATGTCGCGGTAGAGCACGCCGCTGACCGGCTCGGTGGCGCCGAATCGCTCCTGCGCCGGCGGGCTGGTGAGGCCGGCCTTGTAGCCGACGACCGGCCCGAATTCCTGCGACAGGGTCGCCACCAGCTTCGCCTGGGTGCAGAGCGCATCCCCGAGGCTGCCGCCGGCACCGAGCGCCTCCCCCGGCGTGCCGGCCAGGTAGCGCGCCGCGAAGGCCGCGACCTCGGCATCGGTGGCGCAGTCGGCCATCGCCATGCCCGCCGGGGCGACGGCGAGCCCCGCCGCGGCCGCCAGCCTGCTCAATCGGTTCATATCCGCTTCCTCCCTCCATGCCCGGCCGCGCCGGGTCGTGTTGTCGCGACGCGATGATGGCAAGGCTCTGCCGGGCTGCCAAGCCCGCGCCGCATCGGCCTTCCCGTCCGGCCCGGTCCCGGCTATGGCGGGAAGGTCACGCGGAGGAGGATGAGGAGGACCCCGCCCATGATCCTCGGTCTCGGGTCGGATCTGGCCAATATCGAGCGGATCGAGCGCACGATCGCCCGGTTCGGCGCGCGCTTCCTCAACCGCGTCTACACCGAGACCGAGCAGGCGCTGGCCGATCGCCGCGCCGAGCGGGTCGCCACCTATGCCAAGCGCTGGGCGGCGAAGGAGGCCTGCTCCAAGGCGCTCGGCACCGGGCTCCGGATGGGCATCAAGTGGCGCGACATGGGGGTGGTGAACCTGCCGACCGGCCAGCCGACCCTGCACCTGACCGGCTGGGCCGCCGAGCGGCTGGCGTCGATGACGCCGCCCGGCCACCGGGCGCATGTGCACCTGACGCTGACCGACGACCACCCCTGGGCGATGGCGGTGGTGATGATCGAGGCGCTGCCGGAATCCGCGTGATTACCCCGGGACCGGATGAGGCGAGGCATTGCCTCGCCCCGGTCCACGGCTGGAGGGCGTGAGCCCGGAGGCCGTTATCTTCCTCAATGGAGGTCACGCACACCGGGGATCGTGGCGCGCCTGCCTGGGCGGCGCGGAACGCGCCTGCCGGGGGCAGGCAGGCGCGTCACGATTTGCCACGGGTCAAATCGTGCAAACAGACCCCGACCCTACTCCGTCACGCGCCGCGGCTTGTGCTTGTCGAGCGAGGTCGTGTTCGGCTTGCGCCGTCCCGCATAGGGATTGTCGCCCGACCGCAGGTGCAGGCGGATCGGCGTGCCCGGCATGTCGAAGTCGCGCCGCAACCCGTTGACCAGGAAGCGGCGATAGTCCTCGGGGACCGCCTCGGGCTTCGAGGTGAAGAGCACGAAGGTCGGCGGCCGGGTCTTCACCTGGGTCATGTAGCGCAGGCGGATCCGCCGGCCGCCGGGCGCGGGGGGCGGATGGTCGGCGATCTGGATGCTGAGCCAGCGGTTCAGCCGCGCCGTCGATATCCTTGTATTCCATACGGAATACGCCTTCACGATCGCATCGTGCAGCCGGTCGAGCCCCCGCCCGTGCTCCGCCGAGACCGTGACCAGAGGCGCGCCGCGAAGCTGCGGCAGCAGCCGGCCGAAGGCCTCGCGCAGCTCCAGCACCTTGTTGCTCTTGTCCGGCTCGAGGTCCCATTTGTTGACCGCGACCACCACCGCCCGGCCCTCGCGCTCGGCGAGATCGGCGAGCCGAAGGTCCTGGGTCTCGAAGGGGATCTGCACGTCGAGGAGCACGACCACCACCTCGGCGAACTTCACCGCCCGGAGGCCGTCCGAGACCGATAGCTTCTCGAGCTTCTCCTGGACCTTCGCCTTCTTGCGCATCCCGGCGGTGTCGAAGATCCGGAACCGCGTGCCCTGCCACTCGGCCTCGACCGCGATCGCGTCGCGGGTGATGCCGGCCTCGGGACCGGTCAGCAGGCGGTCCTCGCCGAGGATCGCGTTCACCAGCGTCGACTTTCCGGCGTTGGGACGGCCGACCACCGCGATCTGGATCGGCCGGCCGGGGGGAAGCGCGGCGCCGCCGCCGTCCTCGTCGACGCTGTCGTCGATCTCGCCGGAGACCTCGACCACCTCGGCCGCATCTGGAAATTCCTCGGCCACGGGATCGAGCGCGCGCAGAAGGTCGCTCATGCCGACGCCGTGCTCGGCCGAGAGCGCTATCGGCTCGCCAAGGCCGAGCTCCCAGGCCTCGATCAGCCCGGCCTCGGCCGCGCGGCCCTCGGCCTTGTTGGCGGCGAGGATCACCCGGCCGGCGCGCTTGCGCAGCAGCTCCGCGAGCACCCGGTCTACCGGGGTCACGCCGGCGCGCGCGTCGATGAGCAGGAGGCAGACGTCGGACGATGCGATCGCCCGCTCGGTCAGCGCCCGCATCCGCCCGGGCAGGCTCATGTCGGTCGCCTCCTCGAGCCCGGCCGTGTCGATCGCGGTGAAGCGCAGGGGCCCGAGCCGGGCCGCGCCCTCGCGCAGGTCGCGGGTCACGCCGGGCTGGTCGTCGACCAGCGCGAGGCGTTTGCCGACGAGGCGGTTGAACAGGGTCGACTTGCCCACATTGGGACGACCGACGATGGCAAGCGTGAACGACATGCGGGCAAAGCTCCGTCCGGGGCACATTCCCCGGGCGGAGGTTGCTTAGCGGCTCGCGGACCTATTGGAAAGCGTGAAGCCGCCCGTCCCGGCTCACGACATAGAGCACGCCCCCCGCGACGACGGGCGGCGTCGCCGCGCCACCGGGCAGCGGGATCTCGGCCAGGAGCGCGCCGTCGACCGGGTTGAAGCCGCGCAGGCCGCCGTCGCCGCTCGCCACCCAGAGCCGGCCGCCGGCGAGCACCGGCCCCCAGTGGGTGATGGCGGTCGTCCGCTCGGGATCGCGGAACAGGCGGTTGCGGTAGTTGTACTGGGGCAGCTGGCTCGTCCAGATCACCTCGCCGCTCGCGGCATTGGCGCGCACCAGCTCCCCGAGGTCGGAGACGAGGAAGATCGACCCGCCGACCGGCCAGGCGGGGCCGTAGGAGCCCTCGGCCATGGTCCAGACCCGCTCGCCGGTGTCGCGGTCGACCCGCACCGTGCGCCCGCTCTGGTTCGAGGCATAGACGGCGCTGCCGTCGATCACCGGATCGCCCGAGATGTCGTTGATCCGGTTGCGCACGAATTCGCGCCGGCCGCCGCTGACCGCCGTGCCCCACATGGTCACGCCGTTGCGCCCGAGCACGCCCAGCACCTCGCCCGAGGCGAAGGGGATCACCACGAGCTGGCCGGCCGCTGCCGGCGCCGCGCCGCCCAGGAGCCCGGTGCCGCCCGCGCCCTGCACCCGCCAGCGGGTCTCGCCGGTCGCGGTGTCGAGCGCATAGGCGGTGTCGTTGCGCAGCACCATGACGACGAGGCCATCATGGACCACCGGCGCCGCGCGGATCGGCGCCTCGAAGGACTGGCGCCAGAGGATCTGGCCCGAGGAAGCGCCGAGGGCCAGCACCTCGCCGAAGCCGGTGGTGACGAAGAGCGTGCCGCCGGCCACGGCCATGCCGCCGCCGGGACCGCCGTCCGGGGTCTGGCCGGCGGGCACGAGGCTCTGGCTCCAGACATGGCCGCCGTCGCGCGCGCTGGCGGTCAGCCGGCCGGCCGCGTCCATGGTGAAGATCAGGCCGCCGGCGACGACCGGAGCCGCGAGAATGCGCGAGCGGCGTCCCTCGCCCTCGCCGATGCTCGCGGACCAGCGCAGCTGCGGCACCGCCGCCAGCGCCGGATGCGCGGGCCGGCCGCCGGCAAAGCCGTTGCGGTGGGTCCAGTCGGCATTGACCGCCACCGGCGGCAGCGCGATCGGCACCGCCTGGCGCGCAGGCGCGGCCGCGTCGTCGGCCCGGATCGGGATGCGCTCGCCGGGCAGGATCGGGTCGCCGCGGTCACAGGCAGCCATGAGGACGAGGCCGGCCATAAGCGCGGCCATCGGCCGGAGGCCGCGTGCGGACGGCCTGGCGGCGCGCCCCGGCATGATCCGCGCCTCAGCCATCCGAAGGGAGGGCTCCGGCGGGCAGGTCGGCCCCTGCGCCCGTGGCCACCAGAAGCTGCTGGGCCCGGGTCCGGAGCGCCTCGGTCGCGCCGGGATCGGTCAGGAGCGCCAGAAGGTCGGCCTGCGCCCGCGCCTCGTCGCCCGCGTCGATATGGGCAAGGGCGCGCTGCTCCAGCGCGAGCGGCCGGAAGGCGGCGCCGGGCGCGGTCAGCGCCTCGAGCGTGGCCAGCCGCTCGGAGGCGCCGAGATCCGCGCCGAGCAGCATCACCCGCTGGAGCGCGGCAAGGTCGCGGTAGAGCTGCGGCACGCCGGCCTCGCCGGCCAGCTCCGCGAGCGCGTGGGCCGCGCCGGCGGTGTCGCCCGCGGCCCGCAGGCTGCCGGCGGCGGCGAGCCGGGCGATGGGCGCGGCAGAGGGCGCCGCGGCGCCGGCCGCGAGCAGGCGCTCGGCGCGAAGCGCGGGATCGGGCTCGGCATAGGCGGCCCGCAGGGCGTCGCCCGCGGCGGCGGCGGCCGAGGCCGCGCGCGCCTTGCGCCATTCGTTGACCGCGGCACCGCCGACGATGAGCAGGAGCACCGTGCCGATCAGCCAGCCCCACTTCCGCAGGAAGCGGTAGAGCTGGTCGCGGCGGACCTCCTCGCTCACCTCGTTGATGAATGAATCGCTTTCGTGCACCCGGATCTCCGCGCCGACGTCGCCGGGGTATACCGCCCGCCCTGCGCAGTGCCAAGGGCGTTTGCCCTGCCCCCGCCCGCGAAGCCGCCCGATCCCCGCGCCCGGCGGGATGGCGCTTGACGCCGCATTGTTGCTTTGCAAATACCAGTTCAAACCCAGCCGCACCGCAGCCAGGCAGTCCATCCTCCAGACAGACGCATGTCGCCCGCCGGCCCTCCCGCCGTGCGGCGAAGCCGCGTCGTTTCGCAAAGGGCACTCCCATGCATGACCTCCGCCCGACACCGCCCGCCGCGCGCCGCCGCGACGCGACCATCGCCGCGCTGCTGCTCGGCACGGCGCTCACCGCGCCCGTGGCCCTCGCCCAGGACGCGGGCTCTTATGTGGTGCTCGATACGATCACGGTGCTCGGGACCGGCCTGCCGACCGAGGTCATGCACAATCCCGCCTCGATCACCGTCGTCGACGAGGGCGAGATCCGGCGCATCCCGCCGGCCTCGATCGCGAGCCTGCTGCGCGACGTCCCCGGCGTGCAGGTCGGCGAGGAGGGCATCGAGCGCATCTCGATCCGCGGCGAGAACCCGCGCCGCGTCGCGATCATGATCGACGGCCAGAAGCTCACCGACCACACCGGCTACGGTCAGCCGATCCTGGTCGACCCGACCACGGTCGAGCGCATCGAGGTGGTGCGCGGCTCGTCGTCGGTGGTCTCGGGCAGCCGCGCGATCGGCGGCGTCATCAACATCGTGACAAAGCGCGGCGCCGACAGGCCCTTCGCGCTCTCGGCCTCGGCGGGGTATTTCTCGGCGACCGAAGGCTACCGCGCCTCCACCACCCTGTCCGGCACGCAAGGCCCGGTCGACTACCGGCTGAGCTTCGGCACGTCGGACATGGGCGACCGGCGCACGCCCGACGGCACCCTCCGGCCCTCGGACGTCCAGGACGACAACGTCTCGGGCTATGTCGGCTTCCGGCAGGGCAACCACTATGCCGGCCTGCGCGCGGAGCGCTACGACCTCGCGGCCAACGTCTACACCGGCATGCCCGACTTCTCGATCGAGCTGCCCAGGCGCGACCTGCGCAAGGTTGCGGCCTTCTACGAGGGGACCGACCTCACGCCCTGGCTGCGCAGCGTCAAGGCCGACGTCTACTACCAGACCATCGACCGGCTCTTCCGCAACGACGTGACCGTCGCTGCCGGCCCGATGCTCCTCAACGTCGATTCGGCCTCGCAGGACGACCAGACCACCAGCGGCCTCAACCTCGCGGCCGAGATCGACGTCATGGCCGGGCACCGCGCCGTCGTGGGGTTCGAATACGAGGACGACCGGCTCGAATCCGACAAGACCACCAACACCACCCGCACCATGATGGGGATGTCGAACACCACGACCTCGCTGCGGTTCGACGACGCCTCGATCAGGACCTCCTCGGTCTTCGCCCAGTACGAGATCGACCTCGCCCCCACCCTGACCGCCACCCTCGGCGGGCGCTACTACTGGGTCGATGCCGACCACGACCGCTCGCGGACCGACGGCGGGGACAACCCCCGCTCCTCGGCCTCCGACAACCGCGGCCTCGGCGCGGCCGGCCTCGTCTGGAGCCCCGACGAGACGCTGGCGCTGCGCGCCAACATCTCCCAGGGCTACAGCTATCCGACCCTCGGCCAGCTCTTCCTGACGACCACCGGCGGCGGCCAGACCATCGTCGGCAACCCCGACCTCGACCCCGAGACCTCGACCACCTTCGAGCTCGGCGCGCGGGTCAATCGCGGTGGCACGCTCATCGACGCGGCCCTCTTCTACACCGAGGCCGAGGACTACATCGCCACGGTCTTCCGCGGCCAGACCGGCACCTACGAGAACGTCGACGGCGCCACCAGCTACGGCCTCGAGCTGCTCGCCCAGCACGATCTCGGGGTCTGGGGCCTCTCGCCCTATGCCTCGGCGACGCTGATGCGCCGCGAGCTCGAATATGCGAACGGCTATACCACCTACGACAGCGGCTCGCCCGAGCTCTTCGGGCGCGTCGGGCTGCGCAAGGACTGGGCGCGGGGCGATCTCGGCGGCACGCTCGATCTCTTCCTGCGCGGCGAGGGCGCGGCGAAGATGCGCGACGACGCCGGCGCGGTCGTGTCCGAGGCCTCGGGCTACGGCACGCTCAACCTGCGGGCGGACGTGGCCTGGCGCGAGAACCTGAACGTGACCATGGAGATCGCGAACATCCTCGACAAGAGCTACGACCCGATCGACCAGATGCCCGGCGCCGAGCGCAGCTTCAACATCTTCGCGACCTACCGGTTCTGATATCGATCCGGTTCACTACACGCCCGGGACCGGACAAGGCGAGGCACTGCCTCGCCCCGGTCCACGGGTGGAGGGCGTGAGCCCGGAGGCCGTCCACTTGCTGCATGGAGGGCGCTGACGATCGGGATCGTGACGCGCCTGCCTGGCGGGCGCGGAACGCGCCTGCCGGGGGCAGGCAGGCGCGTCACGATTTGGCACGCGCCAAATCGTGCAAAAGAACACCGCCCTTTCCCGAAACGACCACACGATAACCGCACAAGGGGATGACCATGCTCAAGACCGCCCTTCTCGTCCTGACGCTCACCGACGCGGGTGCGACCCGCGTGACCCTGAGCGAGGCCGACACGCTTGCCGACTGCGAAGCGGGCCGTGACGCCGTGACCGCGATCCTCGGCGGCGCCGGCGTCGAGGTTCTCGCGGCCCTCTGCGGCGGCGAGAGCACGCTGCGCGTGACGCCCTTCGCGCACGGCGTGCCCCCCGAGCAGGAGGTGCACCGCTACCGCGTCGAGATCTCGGGGACCCGCTTCGTCGTGACCCCCCTCGCCGAGGCCGAGGCCTGCGCGCCCGCACCCGACGCCGAGCCGGCCGTCCATTGCGCGGTCTCCGCCCAGACGCCGGTCGACTAGCGCCCCCGCGTAGGCCGATACGCCGGCATATCGGCCCGATCCTTAACCGACATATTGTGCCCGGCCCGGTCTTCGGCGCGGGGACATACCACATCCGGCGCCTGCGCGCCGCGCCGGTGGCCTAAAGATTGACAAGGGTTTCCAGCGGGTTAACGCGGCACCCTCTTTTCCTTTTGAATCAATATGATCCAGGCATTCGCACGCGTGCGAATGCCTGAACCCCGGGCAGCGGGCCCCCTGACGGGCGTGCCCCCGGGCATCAGACCACAGGGTATTGCCCCCGGTTTTTCCGCCCACTACAGTCGGGCGGCAAGCGGCCCAAGACCGCTGCCAAACCGGGAGGAACCGATATGATCCGCATGACGGGACTGCTGACGGCTGCGGCCATGGGGGCGGGCGCCATCGCGGCGCCGGCGCTGGCCGACACGTCGGACAAGCGCATCGCGCTGTCGAACAATTACGCCGGGAACTCCTGGCGCCAGGCCATGCTCCGGAGCTGGGACACCGTGACCGGCCCCGCGGTCGAGGCCGGCATCGTCGCCGCCGCCGACGCCTTCACCACCGCCGAGAACCAGGTCACCGAGCAGGCCGCCCAGATCCAGAACCTGGTGCTCCA
>CAZESN010000085.1:0-10907 GCA_964514775.1 uncultured Rhodovulum sp. | reverse complement strand
CAAGAAGCAGCGTGAACTCGCCCGCGCCATCAAGCGCTCGCGGTTCCTCGCGCTCCTTCCCTACGCCGTGAAGTAAGGAGGCCGACATGGAAGTGGTACTTCTAGAGAGGGTCGCCAAGCTCGGCCAGATGGGCGAGGTCGTCCGCGTGAAGGACGGCTATGCCCGCAACTTCCTGCTGCCGCAGGGCAAGGCGCTGCGCGCGACCGAGGGCAACCTCAAGCGCTTCGAGACCGAGCGTGCCCAGATCGAGGCGCGCAACATCGAGGCCCGCAAGGAAGCCGAAGTGGTCGCCGCCAAGCTCGACGGCCAGGTCTTCGTGGTGATTCGCTCGGCCGCCGACGGCGGGGCGCTCTACGGCTCGGTGACCCCGCGCGACGTGGCGGATGCCGCGGCCGCCGACGGCTTCACCATCGACCGCCGCCAGATCGTGCTCGACCAGCCGATCAAGTATCTGGGCGTGCACGGCCTGAGCGTCTCCCTCCACCCGGAGGTCAACGCCTCGATCTCGGTGAACGTGGCGCGCAGCGTCGAGGAGGCCGAGATCCAGGCATCCGGCCGCACGATCCAGGAGCTTCAGGCCGAGGCGGATGCCGAAGCCGCCTTCGACATCCAGGAGCTCTTCGACGACATCGGCGGTGCCGCCGGTGACGACGACGACCCGCGGGGCCCGGCCCGGGACTGATCCGGCCGAGGTTGACGAAAAGAAGCCCGCCGGCAGCCGTCGGCGGGCTTTTTCGTATCCGGCTCGCGGTCCTGGCCCCGGAATTCGCTCCCCGCTATCCACATTATCCACAGGCCCGTTGCCGCCCTTCTTCGCGCGAAACGCGCTAGAGACGGTCAGAGGAGGATTCCCCCATGGCCGATGGCCCCGCACCAGACACCGATCCCACCCCGACGCTGCCGCACAACATCGAGGTGGAGCAGGCCCTTCTCGGCGCGCTTCTGGTCAACAACGACGTGTTCGACCGGGTCGCCGCCACGGTGCGGGCGGAGCATTTCTTCGACCCGGTCCATGCGCGCATCTTCGAGGTGGCCGGCGACCGGATCCGCAAGAACGCGCTTGCGACACCGGTGACGCTCAAGGCGTTCTTCGAGGGGGACGAGGGGCTGAAGCTTCTCGGCGGGCCGGCCTATCTGGTGCGTCTCGCGGGGGCGGCGATCTCGATCTTCGCCGCCCGCGACTATGCCCAGATCATCTACGACCTCGCGATCCGCCGCGACCTGATCCTGATCGGGCAGGACATCGCCGAGAAGGCGGCGCGCATCGAGACCGACAGCGAACCGCGCGACCAGATCGTCGAGGCCGAGCAGGCGCTCTACCAGCTCGGCGAGCAGGGCAAGGTCGACCAGGGTTTCCAGAGCTTCCGACGCGCCGTGCTCGACGCGGTCAACGTGGCGAACGCTGCCTATCTGAGGGACGGGGGCCTTGCCGGCATCTCCAGCGGCCTCGCGGATCTCGACCGGAAGCTAGGGGGCCTGCATCCCTCGGACCTCTTGATCCTCGCCGGCCGTCCGTCGATGGGCAAGACCGCGCTGGCCACCAACGTCGCCTTCAACATCGCCCGCGCCTACAAGCGCGGCGTGAAGCCCGACGGATCGGAGGGTGCGATCGAGGGCGGTGTCGTCGGCTTCTTCAGCCTCGAGATGTCGGCCGAGCAGCTTGCCGCGCGTATCCTCTCGGAGGCCGCCCGGGTACCCTCGAACCGCATCCGCGAAGGCTCGATGACCGAGGAGGAGATGCGCCGCTTCATCGAGGCCGCCAAGGCGCTCGAGACCTGCCCGCTCTTCATCGACGACACGCCGGCGCTGCCGATCTCGACGATTGCCGCCCGGGCGCGCCGCCTGAAGCGCCAGCACGGGCTTGACGCGCTCTTCATCGACTATCTCCAGCTCGCCAAGCCCGCGAGCGCGCGCTCCGACGGCCGCGTTCAGGAGGTCTCGGAGATCACCCAGGGCCTCAAGGCCATCGCCAAGGAGCTGAACATCCCCGTCATCGCCCTCTCGCAGCTCTCGCGCCAGGTCGAGAGCCGTGAGGACAAGCGCCCCCAGCTCTCGGACCTGCGCGAGTCGGGCTCGATCGAGCAGGACGCCGACGTGGTGATGTTCGTGTTCCGCGAGGAATACTACAAGGAGCGCGAAAAGCCGGGCGACCACGACATCGAGGCGATGGCGAAATGGAAGGACGAGATGAACGCCCTCCACGGCCGCGCCGAGGTGGTCATCGGCAAGCAGCGCCACGGACCGATCGGCACGGTCGAGCTCGCCTTCGAGGGCGAGTTCACCCGGTTCTCCAATCTGGTGAAGCCCTACCAGGAAGGGGGCGACCCGGATTTCCGGTGAGCCGCGCCGGATGAGCCTTCCCGCGTATGTCACCGGCTTCACGACCGGTTTCGGCCTGATCCTGGCGATCGGCGCGCAGAATGCCTTCGTCCTGCGACAGGGCCTGCGCGGCGAGCATGTCCTCGCGGTATGCCTCGCCTGCGCGCTCTCGGATTCGATCCTGATCCTGATCGGCGTGACCGCCTTCGGCCGGATCGCCGCGGTGCTGCCCTGGCTCGACCCGTTCATGCGCTGGGGCGGCGCGCTCTTTCTCGCCGCCTATGGGGCGCGCAGCCTCTGCTCGGCACTGCGCTCCACCGCGGCCCTCGTCCCCCGGAGCGGCGAGACCGCGCCGCTCGGGCCGACGCTGGCGACCTGCCTCGCCCTCACCTGGCTCAATCCGCATGTCTATCTCGACACGGTCGTGCTCCTCGGGACGATCTCGACGCAGTTTCCGGGCAGCGAGATCGTCTTCGCCGCCGGCGCGGTGACCGCCTCGTTCGTCTTCTTCTTCTCGCTTGGCTACGGCGCGCGCCATCTGCGGCCGCTCTTTGTCCGCCCCGGCGCATGGCGCGTGCTCGACGTCCTGGTCGGGCTCACGATGTGGGCGATCGCCTTCAGCCTGATCCGCGGTCTCTGACGCAGGACTCAGAGCAGCATCACGGTTGCCAGGCCGAGGAACGCGAAGAACCCGAATACGTCGGTGGTCGTCGCGACGAACGTCCCCGAGGCGAGTGCAGGGTCGGCGCCGGCCTTCTCGAGCGCGATCGGGATCAGCGCGCCGGCAAACCCCGCGACGATCATGTTGCCCACCGTCGCAGTGCCGATGACCACTCCGAGCCAGCCGTCCCAGAAGAAGGTCGCGCTGAGGGCTCCGACCAGACAGGCGAAGACGACGCCGTTGCAAAGGCCCACCAGCACCTCGCGCCGCACGAAGCGCACCCGGTTGGCGGAGCCGAGGTCGCGCGTGGCGAGGGCCCGGACCGTGACCGTCAGCGCCTGCGTCCCGGCATTGCCCCCCATCGAGGCCACGATCGGCATCAGCACGGCGAGCGCCACGATCGCCTCGATCGTATCCGTGAACTGGGCAACCACCGAAGCCGCGAGGATAGCCGCGACGAGATTGATCGCGAGCCAGACAAAGCGGGTGCGCGCCACGCGCACCACGCCGTGGTTGAGCTCCTCGTCGCCGACGCCGGCGAGGCGCTTCATGTCCTCCTCGGCCTCCTCGTCGAGGGCCTCCATCGCGTCGTCGATGGTGACCACGCCGACGAGCCGGCCGTCCGGGTCCACGACCGGGGCGGAGATCAGGTGATACTTGTTGAAGAGATGGGCGACGTCGGCCTGCGGCTGGTCGACCCGCAGGGTATGGATGTTCCGCTCCATCAGGTTGCGCAGCAGCACCGCCCGCCCCGCCCCCATCAGCCGGCCGAGCGAGACCATGCCGATCGGGTGCAGCCGCGGGCCGACGACGATGAGGTCGTAGAAGCTCTCGGGCAGCCAGTCCTCGTTGCGCATGAAGTCGATGGCATCACCGACGCTCCAGTGCTCGGGCACCATGACCACCTCGCGCTGCATCAGGCGGCCGGCGGTGTCCTCGTCATACTGGAGCGAGCGCTCAACCGCGACCCGGTCGATGTCGTCGAGGGCGCGCAGGATGCGCTCCTGATGCGGCGCCTCCATGTCCTCGGCGAGATAGACGACGTCGTCGGTCTCCATGTCTTGGACCGCGGCGGCGAGGATGTGGTCGGGGAGCTCGGCGACGATCTCGTCACGCACCCCCTCCTCGAGCTCGTGGAGGACCGAGCCGTCGAGCTTCACGCCCCAGAGCTCGATCAGGGCCCGTCGCTGGGGGCGCTTTATCTGCTCCAGCAGATCGGCGATGTCGGCCTCGTGCAGAGGCTCGAGCAATGCTGCAAGAGTGTCGTGCTCGCCGGCCTCGACGGCGGCGAGGATCGCCGCCACCGCCTCGGGCGAAAGCGAATGTCCCTGGGTTTCGGGGGTGGGGACTGTACCGGTCACGTCGCTCATCGCCCAAACTCCCGCCGCATCACGCACAACGGCCGAGCTATACAGGCAACGGCGGCCGGCTGGAAACCGGCCGCCGCGCGCGGACACGTGAAGTTATCCTGACAGCCCGCAGGACCGGGACCGGACCGGCACCGTCAGAGGTTTCCGTGCGACATCTCAGCCGCGATATGATCCGCCTGCCGGATCGCGAGCGCCACGATCGTCAGCGTCGGGTTCTCGGCCGCGCCGGAGGTGAACTGGCTGCCGTCCGAGACGAAGAGGTTGGGGATGTCGTGGCTCTGACCCCAGCGGTTCACCACCCCGTCACGGGCGCTCTCGCTCATCCGGTTGGTGCCGAGATTGTGCGTCGACGGATAGGGCGGCGTCGGGAAGATCCGCGTCGCCCCCACGGCCCGGTACATCGCCTCACTGCGCTCATAGGCATAGTTGCGCATGGCGATGTCGTTCGGGTGATCGTCGAAATGCACGTTCGGCGCCGGCAGGCCGTAGGCGTCGAGCACGTCCGGGTTCAGGGTGATCCGGTTCGTCTCCTGCGGCATGTCCTCGCCGACGATCCAGAGCCCGGCCATGTTCTCGTAGCCGTCGAGCGCGCTCGCGAACTCGCGACCCCAGGCGCCGGGATCGAGGAAGGCGGCCATGAACGGCAGGCCCAGCGCCAGCGTCTCGAGCTCGAACCCGCCGACGAAGCCGCGCGACGGAACGTGCCGCGCCTCGTCCGAGACGATGCCCGCCATGGTCGTGCCCCGCCACATCCGCACCGGCTCGGGGAAGACCGCATAGACCGATCCGGTCATGTGCCGCAGATAGTTGCGACCCACCTGCCCCGAGGAATTGGCGAGCCCGTCGGGGAACATGGTGGAGGCGGAGTTGAGCAGGAGCCGCGGGCTCTCGATAGAATTGCCCGCCACCGCCACGATGCGGGCGGCCTGGAAGTGCTGGTTGCCGTCCTTGTCGGCATAGAGGACGCCGGTCACCTTTCCGTCCGGCCCATGCTCGATCCTCAGCACCTGCGCCCGGTCGCGCACCTCAAGGTTGCCGGTCGCCTCGCCGCGCGGGATGTCGGTGTAGGCGGCCGACCATTTCGCGCCCCATTTGCAGCCCTGGAAGCAGAAGCCCGTCTGCTGGCACGGCAGCCGGCCGTCATACTCGACCGAGTTGATCGCCATCCGGCCGGTGGAGACCTCGTTGTATCCCACCGCCTTCGCACCGGCCTCGAACACCTTGTAGTTGTTGTTTCCCGGCAGGCCGGGCCGGTCGCCCGTCCGGGTCACGCCGAGCTTTGCCTCGGCCAGCTCGTACCACGGTGCCATCTCGGCCCCGTCGATCGGCCAGTCGATGAGGTTCGCCCCCTCCACCTCGCCGTAGTTAGTGCGCGGCTTCCACTCGTGTTCCTGGAAACGCAGGCTGGCCCCGGCCCAGTGGATCGTGGTGCCGCCCACGGCCTTCACGATCCAGGCCGGCAGGCCCGAGAAGTCGCGAGCCACCCGCCAGTCGCCGCTGGTGGTGCGCGGGTCGAGCCAGGAGAGCTGCCCGAAGGCATCCCACTCGTCGTTGATGTAATCCTCGGGCAGGTACCGCCCGCCCGCCTCCAGCGCCACGACGCTCACGCCGCGCTGCGCCAGTTCGTTGGCCAGAACGCCGCCGCCGGCGCCGGTGCCGATGACCACGACGACGCTGTCGTCGGTCAGATCGAAAGGTGCGCTCATCTTCCGGTCCCCCTCAGAGCCACGCTATGTCGTCGAAGCCGCGGTCGATGTATCCTCCCTGGCTGTAGCTCTCGCCCTCGTAGCCGAAGAGCGGCCAGACCTCTTTCTGGTTGTAGAGCCCGGTCACCAGCCCGCCGCGGATGGTCTGGAAGAACGGCGTGTCCTCCATGGATCGCAGGATCGCCACACGGTCGATCTCCCAGGGGATGGCGGCATAGGAGGCGTGCCCGGCATCCCGCGCCGCGGCGTCCATGGCCGCGATGCCCTCCTCGATCGCGGCGGCCGCCTCCGATGTGTCGTAACCCCTTACCGCCGCCGCATAGTAGCTGTCGGCCAGCCGGTCATGCGGATAGATGTCGCGCGCCATCGTGATAAGTGTCGCCATGGTCTCGGGCCTGAGGTGCGTGACCTCCAAGGCCCAGGCTGCATCCGGCGCGCAGACGAAATTTGCGCCGATCGCCAGCGTCGCCACGCCCGACAGGGCATGCGACAGCAATGCGCGGCGACTGAGGCCGCGCATCCTCGGTTGGCTCGTCATGTTGGAAATCCTCCCGTTTATGCTTGCTTTGTGCTGGCAGTCGGGGTCGTCAGCGGAAGCGCCCGCCCCGCTCGATCACCTCGATCTGGTATCCGTCCGGGTCGGCGACGAAGAAGAAACGCGCCACCTGAACACCGTCGTTCCGGAAATCCACGAGCTTGCGCGGACCAAGACCCGCTTCGGTCATCCGCGCGTGCTCGGCATCCAGATCCTCGACCACGAAAGCGATATGACCGTAGCCATCGCCGAGGTCGTAGGGCTCTGTGCGCCCCTTGTTCACCGTCAGCTCGACCTCGAAGTCGGCTTCGGCGTTCTTCAGATAGATGAGCGTGAAGGTCTCGAAGTCGATCCTGTCCGACACGGCTAGGCCAAAGGCCCGCGAATAGAAATCCACGGACCGGCCCTCGTCGAGAACGCGGATCATCGAATGCACGGCTTTGGCCAACGGCCCGTCCTCCTCCTGACCGCGACCGGAGAACGATCGCGATCCTCAGGATAGGCCGGGCACCCCGCGGCGCGGGTAGTATTCCCTTACGACGTCACTCTGCGGCAACGGCGAGCGGGTTGCGGCTCTCGAGCCAGACGAGGCAGGCGCAGCGCAGGACCGAGCTGAAGTTGCGCGCCTCGCCGTGCAGAAGCAGCACCTCGTCGTGCAATTTCGAGATAAAGGCGGGGGTCGAGACACCCTCTCCCGCGGCGATCTGGTCGAGGATGCTCCAGAATGCGCCCTCGAGTCGCAGGCTGGTGCTCTGGCCGTTGAGACGCAGATGACGTGTCTCGGGTTCGTAGCGGCCGGGATCCTGCCCGGCATAGATGCGGCACATCGTATTCCTCCTGTCGCGCTTTTTTGCCGATCATTGCGCCCCGGGCCGATCAGCGCAACCATGCCTGTGCCGGGCAGGCGCACAGCGATCCCCCTTGACCGCGCCGCACGAATTCGGACCGTTGGCCGGAGAGCCTGCCAGCCGAGGAGCCACCGCGATCGCCCGCGCCCAGTTGACCATCGACCTAGATGCCATCGCCGACAACTGGCGGGCGCTCGACGCCGCCTCCCGGCCAGTCGTCGAGACGGCCGCCGTGCTCAAGGCCGATGCCTACGGCCTGGGCGCCGCGCGCGTCGGCCCGGCGCTGCACGCAGCCGGGGTCCGCAGCTTCTTCGTGGCGCTCGCGGAGGAGGGAGCCGCACTGCGCGAGAGCCTCGGCCCCGGTCCCGCGATCTATGTCCTTGCCGGCCTGCTGCCCGGCGATGCGGAGACGATGCGCGCGCACGACCTCGTCCCATGCCTCAACAGCGTATCCCAAGCGGCTGACTTCACGCGATTGATTCCCGGACGGCCGGCGGCGCTCCAGCTCGACAGCGGCATGAACCGGCTCGGCCTGGAGCCCGGAGACCTCGCCCGCGTCGACCTCGCAGCCCTGGCCCCGGTGCTGATCCTGAGCCATCTCGCCTGCGCCGACATGCCCGCCCATCCGCAGAATGCGGCTCAGCTCGCCGCGTTCCGGGCGCTCGCCGCGCGCCTGCCGGGCGTGAGGGCCAGCCTCTCGGCGACGTCGGGCATCCTGAACGGGGCGCCCTTCCACTTCGGCCTGACCCGCCCGGGCATCGGCCTCTACGGCGGGGCGGCCTTCGACGGCGCCAGGCCCGTGGTCCGGCTCTCGCTTCCGGTCATCCAGGTCCGCGACGTCGCCCCCGGCGAGACGGTCGGCTATGGCGCGGCCTGGACCGCCACCCGCCCGTCCCGGATCGCGACCCTGTCTGCCGGCTATGCCGACGGGCTTCTTCGCGCCATCGGGGGGGGAAAGATCTCGCTCCATGCGGGGGCGCAGGCCTGTCCTCTGGTCGGCCGGGTGTCGATGGACCTCATCACCGCCGACGTGACCGATCTGGCCGAGGTGCCCGACCACCTCGACATCCTCGGCCAGCACCAGACGATCCACGATCTCGCGGCGGCCGGCGGCACGATCCCCTATGAGATCCTCACCAGCCTTGGCGCGCGGTACGATCGCGTCTACAACCCCCCGGCAGCGCCACCGGATCCCGAATGATCGTCCTCCGCCTCGTTCATGCCTTTCTCGCCTCGATCGGCCGCTCGGTGCTCGAGCTTCTCGGTGCCATCGGCCGTATCGCCACGTTTGCAGCCGAGACCATCTCGCATCTCGTCCGGCCGCCCTGGTACCCGGCCGAGCTTGGCCACCAGCTCCTGCGCATCGGCTATTTCTCGTTGCCGGTCGTGGGTCTGACCGCGCTCTTCACCGGCGGGGCGCTGGCGCTCCAGATCTATGCCGGCGGGGTACGCTTCAATGCCGAGGCGGTGGTGCCCTCGATCGTCGCGCTCGGGATCGTGCGCGAGCTCGGGCCGGTGCTGGGCGGTCTGATGGTCGCGGGCCGCGTATCGTCGTCGATCGCCGCCGAGATCGGCACCATGCGCGTGACCGAGCAGATCGACGCGCTGACCACACTGTCGACCAACCCGATGAAATACCTCGTCCTGCCGCGCGTCCTCGCGGCGACGCTGGCGATGCCGCTCCTCGTGCTGATCGCGGATATCATCGGGATCATGGGCGGGCACCTGGTCGGCGTGACCCGGCTCGGCTTCAACCCCGGAACCTATATCCGCAATACCATCGACTTCCTCGAAATGGCCGACGTGGTCTCGAGCCTCGTCAAGGCGGGGGTCTTCGGTTTCGTCCTGGCGCTGATGGGCTGCTACCACGGATACAACTCCGGGCGGGGCGCGCGCGGTGTCGGCCAGGCGACCACCAATGCCGTGGTCTCGGCCTCGATCCTGATCCTCGCCGCGAACTACGTGCTGACCGAGGTCTTCTTCTGATGGGCGAGACCCCGAAGATCGAGCTCATCGGCGTGCGCAAGCGCTTCGGCAGCAATCAGGTCCTCGACGGCGTCTCGCTCGGCGTCATGCCCGGCGAGAGCCTCGTGATCATCGGCGGCTCGGGCACCGGCAAGTCGGTGACGCTGAAATGCATCCTCGGCATCATCCGCCACGACGAAGGCCGGATCCTCGTCGACGGCCAGCCCGTCGACCGCATCGACCGACGCGCCTTCCTGCGCGGCTTCGGCATGCTCTTCCAGGGTGGCGCGCTCTTCGATAGCCTGCCGGTCTGGCAGAACGTCGCCTTCCGCCTGCGGACGGGCGCGCGCCGTCCCATGCCCCGCGCCCAGGCGCGCGACCTCGCGATCGCCAAGCTCGCTCGCGTCGGTCTCGGCCCTGAAACCGCGGATCTCTACCCCGCCGAGCTCTCGGGCGGCATGCAGAAGCGCGTCGGCCTCGCCCGCGCCATCGCCACCGACCCGAGCGTGATCTTCTTCGACGAGCCGACCGCGGGGCTCGACCCGATCATGGCCGGTGTGATCAACGACCTGATCCGCGAGCTCGTCACCGAGATGGGCGCGACGGCGATCACCATCACCCACGACATGACCACCGTGCGCACCGTCGCCGATCAGGTCGCGATGCTGCACGGCGGCGTGGTCCGCTGGCGCGGGCCCGTGGGCGATATCGACACGAGCAGCGACCCCTATCTCGACCAGTTCATCCACGGCCGCGCCACCGGCCCGATCGCGGCCATCCGCTGATGTCCGCCCCCGGCCGCTCCGCCCTGCCAGGATTTCATATGGGCAGAAACCCTATCGGGCAGGACCAGGGGCCCCGCCAACAGGCGGGGAGAATACGACTCTGCGGCCAACGGGCCGCGCACTGTTCGTCGGCCGCGCCCCGGACATGAGCCGCCGCGCGACCTTCGTCTGCGCCTCCTGCGGTGCGGTAACCCCCAAATGGGCCGGCCGCTGCGAGAACTGCGGCGCCTGGAACACGATCGCGGAGGAAGCCGATGCGGCCTCGGGTCCGCGCGGCACCGCCCGCGGGCGGCGGATCGCCCTGACCGACCTCTCCGCCACCGAACCGCCCGCGCCGCGCGCGCAGTCGGGCATCGGCGAGTTCGATCGCGTGCTCGGCGGCGGGCTCGTGCCGGCCTCGGCGCTGCTGGTCGGCGGCGACCCCGGGATCGGCAAGTCCACCCTGCTGCTGCAGGCCGCCGCCCGCTTCGCGGGGACCGCGCCGGCGGTCTACGTCTCGGGCGAGGAATCCGCCGCGCAGATCCGGCTGCGCGCCGCCCGGCTCGGGCTGACGGACGCACCGCTGCGCCTCGCCGCCGAGACCAGCCTGCGCGACATCCTGGCGACCCTCGAGGCCGAGCGCCCGGCGCTGGCGATCATCGATTCGATCCAGACCCTCTGGGCCGACCATGTGGAGAGCGCGCCGGGCTCGGTCGCCCAGGTCCGGGCTACCGCCCA
>CAZESN010000084.1:0-10934 GCA_964514775.1 uncultured Rhodovulum sp. | reverse complement strand
AGGCCGCGGTCGATGCAGTCCGACATCACCCCCCAGATCCGGCGCAGACCCGCGTCGAGGCCCGCGTCGGGGGCGGCGTCGGGGCGGCGGGCGCGCTCGTTCGCGCGCATCATCGCGGCGATGCCGAGGCCGGAGGCGGCGCTCATCTCCAGCATCTCGGCGCTGTCGCGGAAGGGATGGGGGAGCGGCGCGCCACCGGTCCCGGCCGGGGGCGCGTCGAGCTCGCGCGCCGTCAGGACGAAGCCGCCGCCGACGGAATAATAGGTCTCGCGCAGATGCAGGTTGCCGGCCGCGTCCCAGGCCGAGAGCACCATGCCGTTGGCATGGCCCGGCAGGGGCGGGCCGTAGTCGAAGACGAGGTCGCGGGCGGGGGCGAAGGCAAGCGGGCCGAGGCCGTCGACCTCGATGCGTTCCTCGGCTGCGATCCGGGCGACGGTCTCGTCGGCCCGGGCCGCGTCGAAGCGGTCGGGAGTGAAGCCCGCGAGGCCGAGGATGACCGCGCGGTCGGTGGCGTGGCCCTTGCCGGTGAAGGCGAGGCTGCCGTGCAGGCGGCAGCCGAGGCGGGCGGCGGGTCCCGCGCCGGGCACGCGGTCGGTATCGGCGCGCAGGGCCGCGAGGAAGCGGCCGGCAGCGATCATCGGGCCCATCGTGTGGCTCGACGAGGGGCCGACGCCGACCTTGAAGATATCGAAGACGCTGAGAACCAAGGCAGGACCCGTCAGTAGGAACGATCCCCAATCTAGCCGGATGGCAGCGTATGAACAGTCGTTTGCACCGGTTGCATCCCCGGTGCGGCCGGATTGCGCCTTCCGGTTCCCCGTTCAAGTGCCTATAACCGCCGCGGACCCCGCAGGAGACGCCATGCCAGACGCACGATCCCCCTCGGAGAACACGCTTTCCCCCGCCGATGTCGCCAAGCGCGCCGCCGCAGCCAGGGCTCTGGATCTGGTCGAGGACGGGATGACGCTGGGGCTGGGGACCGGGTCGACCGCCGCCTGGTTCGTGCGGCTGCTCTCGGAGCGTATCCGGACCCAGAGGCTCGACGTGGTGGGCGTCGCGACCTCGAGCACCACGCACTGGCTCGCCCAGGAGCTCGGCGTGCCGCTGAAGCCGATCGAGAAGGCGGGGCGCATCGACCTCACGGTCGACGGGACCGACGAGTTCGACCCGGACCTGAACCTGATCAAGGGCGGCGGGGCCGCGCTCCTCAAGGAGAAGATCGTGGCGAGCGCCAGCGAGCGCATGGTCGTGATCGCGGATGCGGGCAAGCGCGTGCACAATCTGGGGGCTTTCCCGCTGCCGGTCGAGGTGGTTCGCTTCGGCTGGCAGGTGACCGAGGCCGCGGTGGTGCGGGCTCTGGTCGGGCTCGATGTCGACGGGCGCGAGGCGCGGGTGCGGTCGGGGCCGGACGGGCCGCTGACCACCGACGAGGGGCATCACATCCTCGACCTGCATCTGGGGCGCATCGGCGATCCGGCCGCGCTTGCGCAGGCGCTGAACGCGCTGCCGGGGGTGGTCGAGCACGGGCTCTTCATCGGCATGTGCGAGTCGGTCATCCTCGGTTTCGAGGACGGGGGCACCGAGATCGTGCACCGTATCCCGCCGGGGATCGCCGAGGCCGTGCGCAGCGAGGATGCCTGAGGCCATGGCGCCGGAGGGTGCGTTCGACTTCGACCTCTTCGTCATCGGCGGCGGCTCCGGGGGCGTGCGCGCCGCGCGGATCGCGGCCGAGGCCGGGGCGCGGGTCGGGCTCGCGGAGGAGTTCCGCATGGGCGGGACCTGCGTGATCCGGGGCTGCGTGCCGAAGAAGCTCATGGTCTATGCGAGCGATTTCGCCGACGCCTTCGAGGATGCGGCCGGCTATGGCTGGAGCCTCGGGCCCGCGTCCTTCGACTGGGGCCGGCTCGTGGCCGCGAAGGAGGCGGAGATCACCCGGCTCGAGGGGATCTATGCGGGCAATCTCGGCCGGGCGGGGGTCGAGGTCTTCGCCACGCGCGCCGTGGTCGCGGATCCGCACCGGGTTCGGCTCGGCGACGGCGCGGAGCGGACGGCGAAACACATCCTGATCGCGACCGGGGCGCGGCCGTTCGTGCCGGACATTCCGGGAGCGGAGCTCGGGATCACCTCGAACGAGATCTTCGACCTGGCCGCACAGCCGGGGCGGCTCCTGATCGTCGGCGGCGGCTATATCGCCTGCGAGTTCGCCGGGATCATGAACGGGCTCGGCACCGAGGTCACGCAGGTCTATCGCGGCACGCAGATCCTGCGCGGCTTCGACGAGGACGTGCGCGCGCATGTCGCCGAGGCGATGGCGGCGCGGGGCATCGGGATCGTGACCGGGCGCACGCCCGCGTCGATCGTGCGCGAGGACGGCGCGTTGAGGGTGACGCTCGACGACGGCGCGCAGCATGTCGCCGACCAGGTGCTCTTCGCCACGGGGCGGGTGCCGAACACGGGCGGGCTCGGGCTCGAGGCGCTGGGCGTGCGGCTGGCGGCGGACGGCGCGGTGATCGTCGACGACTGGTCGCAGACGGCGGTGCCCTCGATCTATGCGGTGGGCGACGTGAACGGCCGGGCCGCGCTGACGCCGGTGGCGATTCGCGAGGGGCATGCCTTCGCCGACACCGTCTTCGGCGGCCGGCCGGTGAAGGTCGACCACGGGCTGATCCCGACGGCGGTCTTCACCCGGCCCGAGATCGGCACCGTGGGGCTGACCGAGGCCGAGGCCCGGGCGCGGGGCGCGGTGGAGATCTACCGCACCCGGTTCCGGCCGATGCTCAACGTGATCGCCGGGCGCGACGAGCGGATGCTGATGAAGCTCGTCGTCGCGGCGGAGGGGCGCAGGGTCGTCGGCTGTCACATCGTCGGCCACGGGGCGGGCGAGATGATGCAGCTCGCGGCGATCGCGATCGGCATGGGGGCGACGAAGGAAGACTTCGACCGCACGATTGCTGTACACCCGACAGCGGCGGAGGAACTCGTCACCCTGCGGACCGCAGTGGCGTGACGTCTTGAAATCCGAAGGTCGGGGGGCACATAGCCCCTCAGACCCGAGAAACGAAGGAGCGTGGAGGCGCATGGCCTACGGCAACAACGGCGGTCCCTGGGGCGGCAAGAACAGTGGCGGCGGCGACGGCGGGGGCGACGGTCGCGGTCCCTGGGGCGGCGGTAACCGGGGCGGCCGCGGTGGCGGCGGTGGCGGCGGCGGGGGACAGCCCCCGGTGCCGGACATCGACGAGATCGTGCGCAAGGGGCAGGAGCAGCTCAAGATCCTGATGGGCGGCGGCAAGCGCGGCGGCGGCGGCGGAGGTCGCGGCGGCAGCGGTGGCGGCGGCAATCTCGGCGCCCGCGGCCTCGGGCTGATCGCGGCCGGCGCGGTGGGCGTCTGGCTCTTGATGTCCTTCTACACGGTCCGGCCCGAGGAGCAGTCGGTCGAGCTCACCTTCGGCGAGTGCCGGGGCGACTGCATCGGCAATCCGGGCCTCAACTTCGCGCCCTGGCCGATCGTCACCCGCGAGATCATCCCGGTCACCCGCGAGAGCAACGTGGAGATCGGGGCGGGCACGCTGCGCGGCGCCAGCGCCGGGCTGATGCTGACCGGCGACGAGAACATCGTCGACATCACCTTCCAGGTGGTCTGGAACGTGCGCGACCCGGCGCAGTTCCTCTTCAACCTCGCCAATCCGGAATCGACCATCGAGGCGGTGTCGGAATCGGCGATGCGCGAGGTCGTCTCGCGCTCGGAGCTCTCGCCGATCCTGTCGCGCGACCGCGGCATCATCAGCCAGGAGGTCCAGGAGCTGATCCAGGCGACGCTCGACGAATACACCTCGGGCGTGAACATCGTGCGCGTGAACTTCGACCGCGCCGATCCGCCGGAGCAGGTGATCGACGCCTTCCGCGAGGTGCAGGCCGCCCGCCAGGAGCGCTCCACGCTCCAGAACCGGGCCGACGCCTATGCCAACCAGACGCTGGCCGCCGCCCGCGGTAACGCCGCGCAGGTGCTGCAGGAGGCCGAGGGCTACCGCGCGCAGGTCGTCAACGCCGCACAGGGCGAGGCGAGCCGCTTCTCGGCGGTGCTCGAGGAATACGTCAAGGCGCCGGAGGTGACGCGCAAGCGTCTCTATCTCGAAACGATGGAGGGCGTGCTCGGCGACGTGCAGATGTTCCTCATGGACGCTCCGGCCGGCAGCGGGCAGGGGGTCGTGCCCTATCTGCCGCTGAACGAGCTGCGCCGGCGCGAGGGAGTTGAGTGATGCGTTATCCGTTTCTTGCCGTTCTCGTCGCGGTGCTCGGCTTTCTCGCCATCAACACCATCTTCATCGTGGACGAGCGCCAGAAGGCGATGGTCCTCCAGTTCGGTCAGGTGCGCGCGGTGAAGGAGGAGCCGGGGCTCGCCTTCAAGATCCCGTTCATCCAGAACGTCGTCTTCTATGACAGCCGCATCCAGGGCCTCGACACCCGCCCGCTCGAGGTCACGCCGCTCGACGACCGCCGGCTGATCGTCGACGCCTTCGCCCGCTGGCGGATCTCGGACGTCGAGCAGTTCCGCCGCGCCGTCGGCGTGGGCGGCATGCAGGCCGCCGAGCAGCGGCTCGAGGCGATCCTGACCGCGAACGTCCGCGAGGCGCTCGGTGCCGTGCGCTCCGAGGCGGTGCTCTCGGCCGACCGCGTCGGCCTGATGAACCGCATCCGCGACGCCGCGATCGTCGAGGCGCGCGCCCTCGGCGTCGAGGTGATCGACGTGCGTCTGAAGCGCGCCGACCTGCCCGAGCAGAACCTCGCCGCGACCTTCCAGCGCATGCAGGCCGAGCGCGAGCGCGAGGCGGCGGACGAGCGGGCGCGCGGCCAGGAGGCGGCGCAGCGGGTCCGCGCCCAGGCCGACCGGACGGCGATCGAGATCACCTCCGAAGCCGAGCGCGACGCGAATATCGTGCGCGGTGAGGCGGACGCCGAGCGCAACGGCATCCTCGCCGCGGCCTACAGCGCGGACGAGGAGTTCTTCGCCTTCATCCGCTCGATGGGGGCCTATGCCTCGGCGCTGCGCGGCGAGAACACCACGATGGTGATCGAGCCCGACAGCGACTTCTTCAACTATCTCCGCTCGCCCGAGGCGGGGTCCGTCGGACGCAGGCCGGAGGCCGCCGCCCCGCAGGCCGGCGGCAATTGATCAGAGACGTCGTCTTCGCCCTGGGTGCCGTGGCGATCGTGGAGGGGCTGGTGCTTGCACTGGCCCCTGCGCGTCTGCGGGAGGTGCTGGCGCTGATCGTGGCGCTCACCTCCGAGCAGCGCCGGCTGATCGGGCTCCTGGCGGTGACGGCCGGCGTGGGGCTGGTCTGGCTCGCCCGCCTCTGACATCGTAACGCCGGTGTGACGGCACGAAGCCGTGACTTGCGCCTCTGCCGGCAGTTGCGCCAGTGGAGGATCGTATCCGGGCCCCAGCGGGCTATCCCGCTGGGGTCCGTGACGATGCAGGAGGAAGCATGTTGACATCGAGCATTGAGACCCGCGTTCCCGTCCGGGCGGTACCGGCCGCAGCCGGGCGCGTCCTTGCGGTCGTGCTTGCGCTCACGATCGCGCTGCCGGTCGGCATCGCGACGCCGCTGCCCGCCGAGGCGCAGGCCATCGAGCAGAGCCGGCCGGAGAGCTTCGCCGATCTGGCCGAGCGGCTGAGCCCGGCGGTGGTGAACATCACCACCACGACGACACTTGCGCAGGTCGATCAGGGCATGCGCCCGATCATTCCCGAGGGCTCGCCCTTCGAGGAGTTCTTCCGCGACTTCATGGATCGCCAGCCGGGCCAGCGCGGCCAGCAGCAGCCGCGCCAGCGCCGTTCCAGCGCGCTCGGCTCGGGCTTCGTGATCTCGGAGGACGGCTATATCGTCACCAACAACCACGTCATCGACGCGGCCGACGAGATCGAGATCGAGTTCTTCGACGGCGACACGCTGCGTGCCGAGATCGTCGGCGTCGATCCCCGCACCGACATCGCGCTGCTCAAGGTCGAGAGCGACGAGGCGCTGCCGTTCGTCGAGTTCGGCAATTCCGACGCGGCGCGGGTCGGCGACTGGGTGATCGCGATCGGCAACCCGCTCGGCCAGGGTTTCTCGGTTTCGGCGGGCATCGTGTCCGCGCGCAACCGGACGCTGCAGGGCAGCTACGACGATTTCATCCAGACCGACGCGGCGATCAACCGGGGCAACTCGGGCGGGCCGCTCTTCAACGTCGACGGCGAGGTGATCGGGGTGAACACCGCGATCCTGTCGCCGACGGGCGGGTCGATCGGCATCGGCTTCGCCATGTCCTCGGCGGTGGTGACGCGGGTCGTCGACCAGCTCCGCGAGCATGGCGAGACCCGGCGCGGCTGGCTCGGGGTGCGGATCCAGAACGTCGATCCGGACATGGCCGACGCTCTCAGCCTCGGCGCGGTGGCCGGTGCGCTGGTGACCGACGTGCCCGAGGGGCCGGCGCAGGACGCGGGCATGCTGGCCGGCGACGTGGTGCTGAGCTTCGACGGCGAGGTGATCGAGGATACCCGTGAGCTGGTGCGGGTGGTTGCCGAGACCGAGGTGGGCCGGTCCGTCGAGGTCGTCGTCTTCCGCGACGGTGCCGAGGTGGTGCTCGACGTCCAGATCGGCCGGCTCGAGGAGGCGGTTCTGGCCGCGGCCCCCGGCGGCAGCCAGGGCGGTGCGCCCGAGGCCGAGGTCCAGCGCGAGAGCACGGTTCTGGGGATGACGGTTTCGGTGATGGACGAGTCGATCAGCCGCCGCTTCGCGCTTCCCACCGACTCGCGGGGTCTCGTGGTGGTCGCGGTCGATCCCGACTCGGACGCCTATTCCAAGGGCATGCGCGAGGGCGACCTGATCACCGAGGTCGGGCGCGAGCCGGTGGCGACCCCCGCCGACATGGAGCGCCGCATCCAGGCGGCGACCGATTCGGGGCGGAAGTCGCTGCTTCTGCTGGTGCGCCGGGGCGATGCGCCGCGCTTCGTGGCGCTCGGCCTCGAGGAGTGACGCCGGGCCGGCGGCTGTGCCGGCGGTAACATACGGACGGGGGCGGGATGCGGATGCGCGTCCCGCCCCCGATGCGTTTCGTGCGGGCCGTTCCGGCGGGGAGGGCGGGCCTGTCTGCCGGCGGTCGGCCCCGTGGTGCGGACAGGCGCCGGGCTCAGGCGAGCACGATATCGTCGAGCAGGGCGGAGATGTCCTCGATCGTCTCGGCGACGAGATGCACGACCTCGCCCTGGCGCTGGACCTGACCGTCGATGCGCAGGCAGCGGCCGGCGACGACGGCGCGGCGGAAGCGCTCGAAGACCCGCGCCCAGACCACGACATTGGCGGTGCCGGTCTCGTCCTCGAGGGTGAGGAAGATCACGCCCCTGGCCGTTCCCGGCCGCTGGCGGCAGACGACGAGCCCCGCCACCGCCATGCGGGTCCGGTTGCGCGCCCGGCCGAGATCGGCGGCGGTGCGGCAGGGCAGGCGGACGGGGCCGGAGCTGGTCATGCGAACGAAGATAGAACATCCGCGGCGGCAGGCAAGATCGCCGCATTTGGGGATGGCCGAGTGCGGATCGGGCGATTACATAGCCGCCGCGACCACAAGGGGCAGCGGCTGATGGCACGGATCACCTATATCGAGTTCAACGGCACGCGCCACGAGGTCGACGTCGCGGACGGTATGACCGTCATGGAGGGTGCCCGCGACAACAACATCCCCGGCATCGAGGCCGACTGCGGCGGCGCCTGCGCCTGCTCGACCTGTCACGTCTATGTGGACGAGGCCTGGGTGGAGCGGCTGCCGGCGCGTGATCCGATGGAGGAGGACATGCTGGACTTCGCCTGGGAGCCCGATCCGCGCCTCAGCCGGCTCACCTGCCAGCTCCGGGTGACACCCGAGCTCGATGGGCTGATCGTGCGCATGCCCGAAAAGCAGATCTGACCTGAGGGAGAGGCGGGACCGTCGAGGGTGGCTGCGGCTTGGGCGTGGCTGCCAGAACGGTGCCTTGCGGTATTCCTGGGTCGGGCCTGTGGCCGCCTGGGTATCCTTGGGTGATCCCAGACTGGGTCTGGAATAATTCTAATATAGGGTATTCCGGCGCGGGATTCCAGAGGCTCCGCACATTTTTCTGGAGGCGCGGAAGGTCCGCGGGATCAGGGCGCGACCATGTCCGCGAGCGGCTGGGTCACCGCATCCGCCACGCCGGTCGCGACGTTCAGGGTCGCCTCGAACGGGTTCGGGCGATAGGCCACGTCATCCAGGATGCGGTCGCCCTGCTCGTTCATGCCCCGCACCATGGCGATCATCGACGGCGAGGTGGCGAGGGCGAAATGGCCGAGCCCGTCGCTGCCCTCGGCGGAGCTGGTGTCGATCAGGCTGACCGGAAGCCCGGCCAGCGCGGCGGTGTCGTTGATTCGCCCCAGCCGGTTGGAGCCGCCGCCGCGCAGGATGGCGGAGGCGAGCAGCGCCCGGTCGCGGGACGAGAAGAAGATCACGAACTCGACGCCGCGGGCGGCGACGGGCGCGGCCTGGGCGCGAAAGACGTCGATGTCGATGTCGGGCGCGATCAGCACCACCGACCTCAGCTTGGAGAAGAACTGCGGCGAGCCGGCGAGGGCCATGCTGCGCAGGGTCTCCATCAGCACCATCGCCCCCATCGAATGGGCGGCGACGACGAGTTCGTGGGCCTCGGTGCGGGCGAGGGCCTCGAGCATCTGCTGGAGCCCGTCGCGGGCGAAGATCGCGCTCTCGCGGTCGTAGGCATAGGACCGCATGCCCGCCGCCGAGGGCCAGGCGTAATGGGCGAAGACCCCCGGCATGCGGAAGTCGTGCATCATCTGCGCCTGGCGGAACAGGCCCTCGGCGAAGTTGGTGTTGAAGCCGTGGGTGAAGACGCTGACCGTCCGCTCCTCGCGGGGCTTGGCGGCGAGCCGGCTCCGCACCCCCGCGACGAACGCCTGCTCGTCGCGCAGGCCCAGGGCCTGGAGCGTGAAGAAGTCGGTCCCGGGATTGGGCGGCAGGGCCCGCGGAAAGCTGACGGTGCCCGGAGCGCGCTCGGGCGGCACCGAGACCACGAAGCGGCCGTAGGTCACGCCGCCCGCCCGCCCGCCGCCGAAGGCGTAGGGGCTGCCGTCGGGGGCGCGCGTCGAGCCCATGAAGATCTCGACCGGCGTGCCGCCGGCGAGATCGGCGGGAAAGAGGGCGCCGCGCTCCCCGCAGGCGGCGAGGCCGAGGCCGGAGGCGAGGCCGGCGAGGGTCGCGCGTCGCGACAGGGTCATGGGGCGGTCTCCAGCGTGGCGCGGATGCGTGCGGCCATCAGGTCGTAGAAGGGATTCGAGGTCAGGCGGGCGAACATGTCCGGGCCGGGCACGATGACGCCGGTCTCGCCATGGGCGGCCAGGGTGCCGAGGCGGATGCCGAAGTCGTCCGCCGGGTCGGGCGCCATGCCGTAGAGCCCGTCGGCGACCGGGAACGGCAGTGCCACATGCGAGAGCGAGAAGATGTCGGGCGGATAGGCGAGCCCGAGGTCGAGGCGGTCGGGCGTGGTGGCGCCGGCCGGGGTCCAGTCGGCGACGGCCGCATAGTCGCCGGGCGCGGCATTGCCGACCACGACCACGTCGTAGCGCCGCGGGGCGGGGGGCAGGATCCGGCCGAGCTCGGCATCGGCCGAGGCGCGGATCAGGGGCGCGAGGGTCGCCGCCCGGTTGAGGTCGAAGAGCACGAGCATCGATCCGTTGGCCGGCAGCCGCTCGAAGAGCACGTTCACCAGCGCCGAGGTCAGCACGGTCGAATCGACCACCGACTGGAAGGCGAGCACCGGCGGCAGCCTGTCGGCGTTCCCGCCGCGCAGGGCGTCCTCGAGCCCGTCCCGGACGACCCTGGTCAGGCGGTGGGACTGGACGCCGGCATGGACGGGGAAGGAGTTGTACTTGAACGGGTTGAACTCGGGGATCAGGTCGAACCACGCGGCCCGGTCGAAGGCCGGCAGCACCGCCGGCCAGCCGGCGAGGCCGGAGAAGGCGGCGAAACGGGTGATCCCGATCATCGGCGAGAGGAGCACGAGCCGGTCGGGCATGGCGAGCGCGGGGTCGCCGAGCGCGTCGAGCGCGTGGTTGACGACGAGCGCGCCGCCGTTCGAATAGCCCACGAGGTGGAGGGGCCCCCGGGGCACCTGCGCGCGCGCCTCGCGGACCGCGAGCCGGACCGCCGCCGCCCAGTCGCGCCAGTTCGCGGCCGCGAGGCCGGCTGGCGTCGTGCCGTGGCCGGGCATGCGGGGCGCGACCGCGACATAGCCCGCGTCGCGGTAGAGCTCCGCCAGGTGGCGCATGCTGAAGGGCGCGTCGGTCAGCCCGTGGACCAGCACCGCGACGCCGCGGGGCGGGCCGTCCGGGGTGAGGGTGAAGCTGCGGTTCCAGTCGGTGGCGAAGTTCGCGGGATAGAGCGGGCTGCCCGGGAAATAGCGGTTCTCCGGCGTGCGGTAGATCTCGGGGAGGTCTTCGCCGACCTCGCGCGCGACCTCGGCGAAGACCTGCGTCTCGCGGTCCTGCCAGTCGGTCCAGGTCATGTCGTCGATGGCGGCGGCCCCGGCGTCATCGGGGGCGAAGCGGTGCCAGGGCGCCATGGCCGGGTCGCGCCAGGCCTGAAACGCGCGGATGCCGACGACCGCGACGATGAGCAGCAGCCCGGCCAGCGCGACGAGGCGCAGGAGCTTGGAGATTCGTCTCATAGGCCCCGATCCGTGGAGTGGCGCGCACACATCGTGCGGCGGGGACGGGGTTGTCAATCGGATGAATCCGGTTCAGTGGCGGCCGGCCGAAAGCGGCCGCCACTGGTCGTCCGCCTGCCGGATCAGGCGAGGTCGAAACGGTCGGCGTTCATCACCCTGGTCCAGGCGGCGACGAAGTCGCGCACGAACTTCGCCTGCGCGTCGTCCTGGG
>CAZESN010000083.1:0-10985 GCA_964514775.1 uncultured Rhodovulum sp. | reverse complement strand
CTGCCTGGCGGGCGCGGAACGCGCCTGCCGGGGGCAGGCAGGCGCGTCACGATTTGCCAACGGTCAAATCGTGGAAAAGGAAAAAGACGCGACCTTTCCCGGAGTGATCGACCTGATCGCGGTTCCCGCTCAGCCCGAGGCTCAGCCGGGCAGGGTGACCACGATCGGCGCGCGCTCGGTGGCCACGACCGTATGCTCGTACTGCACGACCGGGGCGCGGGGATCGCTGTAGAGCGTCCAGCCGTCGCGCCCCTCGACCGCCCTCCGCCCGCCTGTGGAGAGGAAGGGCTCGACCGTCAGCACCAGCCCCTTGCCGATGCGGCGCCGGTCGCCGCTCGTGGGCCAGGTCGCCACCGCTTCGGGATATTCGTGCAGGGCGCGGCCGACGCCGTGGCTGGCAAGATTGCGGATCAGGGTGTAGCCGCGGTCCGAGGCGAAGCGCCCGATCGCGCGCCCGATGCCCGCCAGTGGCCGGCCGGCGCCGACCTCGGCGATGCCGGTCTGCATCGCGCGCCGGCCGTCGCGGCAGAGCCGGTCGAGCGCCGGGCGCACCGGTCCCATGCGAAACGTGGCGCCGGTATCCGCGAAATAGCCGTCCTTCGAGGCCGAGACATCGATGTTGACGAGATCGCCCGCCGCGATCACCCGCTCTCCGGGGATGCCGTGCGCGATCTCCTCGTTGACGCTGATGCAGGTGGTGCCGGGAAACCCGTAGGTCGATTGCGGCGCCGAGCGGGCGCCCTCGCGCTCGAGAAAGGCACGGCCGATCTCGTCGAGCTCGCGGGTGGTCATCCCCGGCTCCATCGCCTTCGCCATCGCCTGCATGGTGTTGGCGACGATCTGGCCGATGGCCTTCATGCCTTCGAGCTCTTCCTCGCGGGTGATCGTCATGGCCTGGCCTTTGCTGAAGCGGTGGATCCGCCCGGCGGCATAGCAGGGAGCGCCGGGAATGTCCCGCCGGCACCCCGCCGTCACAAAACCGTGCCGCGCCCGGCCTATCCTGCCCCCGCACCGGGGCATCCGTGCCTATCTTGGGGGTTGTCAGTCGTCCCGGGCGACATATAGTCTTAAGCGACGCCCGCGTGGCGCAATGGCGCTGGCGGCGGGCACGCAGGAAGGTGCCGATGCTCCAATGCAGTTCGATGCCGACGTTCGTTCGCCAGCCCGGTGCGCTGCGCGATCACCCGGCGCTGGTGCTGAACGCCGATTATCGCCCGCTCTCCTACCTGCCGCTGTCGCTCTGGCCATGGCAGGAGGCGGTGAAGGCGACGTTTCTCGACCGGGTGGTGGTGGTCGCCGAATACGACGAGACGGTGCGCTCGCCCTCGACCGAGATCCGCATGCCCTCGGTGGTGGTGCTGCGCGAATACGTGAAGCCGGCGCGGACCTCGGCCTTCACCCGGTTCAACCTGTTCCTGCGCGACGAGTTCACCTGCCAGTACTGCGGCGCCCGTGATCCGCTCACCTTCGACCATGTGATCCCGCGTGCGCGCGGCGGGCGTACCACCTGGGAGAACGTGGTCGCGTCCTGCGGGCCGTGCAACCTGCACAAGGGCTCGAAGTCGCTGCGCCAGGCGGGGATGACGCTGCGCCGCCGGCCGGCGCGCCCGACCCCGGAGCAGCTCCAGAACACCGGGCGGAAATTCCCGCCCAACCACCTGCACGAGAGCTGGATGGACTATCTCTACTGGAGCGCCGAGCTCGAGGCATAGGCGCGCCACCAGAGCCAGGCGAGGCCGAGCGACAGGATCGCGTTCCAGCCCGCCATCGAGATCCCGAGCCATTCCCAGGCGATCTGGTCGCAGAGCACCACCGGCGTCTCGAGGATCCGGTCGAGCAGGGCGCCCGCCTCCATCGATCCGGGCGCCGGCGCGGTGCAGGTGTCGGGGCCGGGCCACCAGCCCTGCTCGACGCCGGCGTGATAGACGCCGATCGCGGCTCCCGCCAGCACCACGAGCGCGCCGAGGGCTGCGATCGCCCGGGCCGGCCAGAGCGCGATCAGGAGCCCGAGCGCGATGGCGACCACATGCGGCCAGCGCTGCCAGATGCACATCGGGCAGGGCGCGAGCCCGCCCACGTACTGGAAGAGCAGCGCGCCGATCAGCAGCGCCGCCGAGCCCGCGGCCGCGCCGATCCCCATCCGTTGCAGAGCGTTCATATCAGGTACCCCACTGCCAGGAAGCCGCCGACCAGCGCGACGAGGAAGGCGGTGAACACCAGCGCCAGGCGCTGCTCGACGAAGTCCCGGATCGGCGGCCCGAACTTCCACAGCAGCGCCGCCACGATGAAGAAGCGCGAGCCGCGCGCGATCAGGCTCGCGAACATGAAGATCCAGAAGTCGAGGCCGGTCGCCCCCGACATGATCGTGACGAGCTTGTAGGGCAGGGGGGTGAGGCCGCCGAAGATCAGCACCACCCAGGCGCCCCATTCGTTGTACTTGTCGGCGAACTCGCCGAAATAGGCGTCCTTGCCGTAGAATTCGAGCACCGGCCGGCCGACCTGCTCGAAGAAGCCCGAGCCGATGAAATAGCCGAAGGCGCCGCCCGCGACCGAGGCGGCCGTGCAGACCGCCGCGATCCGGAAGGCGCGATGGGGGGTGGCGATGATCATCGCGATCATCAGCAGGTCGGGGGGGATCGGAAAGACCGAACTCTCGACGAACGCAATCGCGGCCAGAGCCCAGATCGCATTCGGCGAGGCCGCCAGCGACAGGGTCCAGTCATAGAGCCGCCGTAGCACTTTGTTCACACCTTACCGGGAAAACTCGGCCCCGAAGCACCACAGGACGGGGCCGCGCGTCAAGTCCGAACGCGCGCCCCATCACGGACCAGCGAGAGGAGCCCCGCGAGACCGGATGGACCCCGAGCCGCCCTTGCGTCCCGCCCCGTCGTCAGCGCCCTCACCCCAACCGCCCCGGCTGCGGATCAGCCGGATCGTGGGCGTGGCGGTGCTGGTGCTGACCGGCGCGGCCCTCATCGCCATGTGGCTGCTGCCCGGGCCGCTCGCGACGGGAGCGGCGAGCCGCCTGCCGGGTCCCGAGCACGCCGATGCCGCCGCTCGCCGGGTCGGGGTGACCTTCGAGAACGTCCAGTCGATCTGGCGCCGCCAGTTCGGCGCCGCCGCGTATCAGGCGCCCGACGTGCGGCTCTACACCGGCACGACCGCGTCGGCCTGCGCCGAGGGCCGCGTCGCCACGGGCCCGTTCTACTGCCCGACGACCCGGGAGGCGGTCTTCGACCTTGCCTTCTTCTCGGCGCTCGACGCGCGGCTGCGGCGCGACGGCGACCTCGGCGCGGCGCTGGTGGTCGCGCTGATCGCCGCCTCGCACGTGCAGGACGAGCTCGGCCTGCTCGCCGCCGCCGACGCGGCCCGGCGCGGGTCGGATCCGCGCGCGCGGCGGGCGATCGACGAGGGGCTCGCCGCTCAGGCCGACTGCCTCGCCGGTGTCTGGGCGGCGCTCTCGGCGGGCAGCGTCGGCGCGGTGCCGCCGGGTTTCTACGACCAGCTCATCGGGATCGCGCGCAACGTGATGGAGGATCGCGGCGCGCTCGCGCCGGACATGCCCGCCGGGCTCGATCCCTTCGCCGCGGCGTCGCGCACGGCCCGCGAGGCCGATTTCGCCCGGGGCTACGGGGCGGGCGAGGCCCGCGCCTGCGTGCCGGAGGGCACGGTGCTGTCGCAAGGCTGATACCGTCGCAAACTCTTTTCCTTGCACGATTTGACCCGTGGCAAATCGTGACGCGCCTGCCTGCCCCCGGCAGGCGCGCCACGATCCCGATCGTCCCCGCCCTCCATGCATGAAATGGAGGGCCTCCGCGCTCGCGCGCTCCAGCCGTGGACCGGGGCGAGGCAGGGCCTCGCCTCATCCGGTCCCGGGCAATCCGTTACGGCAGGTCGCGGTTGAGCGGCACCAGAGCGCCCCGGCGCGGGGTGCCGTCGGGCTGTGGCGGCGCGGTGCGGGTGATGCAGCTTCCGGCCGGCACCAGGATCCAGGCATTGCCCTGATAGTCGACGGTGCCCGAGCCCGCCCGGGTCTCCTCGCCGACGCCGTCGGCCTGTCCGGCCAGGGCCACGCCGTAGCAGCGCTCCGGCGGCTGGGCCAGGGCGACGCCGGCGGGGAGGATCAGCGCGAGGGCCGCGATCGCGAAGGCTGGCAGGGGATGCATCATCGTCACTCCTCTACGGGCGGGCGGCGCGGGCCTTGGGATGGGCTGCCGCATAGGCTTCCATCAGCCGCACCTCGTCCACTGCGGTATAGACCTGCGTGGTCGCAAGGGAAGCGTGGCCGAGCAGTTCCTGGATGCTGCGCAGGTCTCCGCCGGCCGCGAGCAGATGCGTGGCGAAGGAATGGCGCAGCGCATGGGGGGTGGCGGTGGCGGGCAGGCCGATCTGCATCCGCGCGGCGGCCATCGCCTTCTGGACGAGGCGCGGGTTCAGCGGCCCGCCGCGCGCCCCGAGAAAGAGCGGCGCCGCCGGGCCGGGCCGGTGCGGGCAGAGGTCGCGGTAGATCTCGACCGCCGCGCGCACCGCGGGCAGCACCGGCACCATCCGCTCGCGCCCGCCCTTGCCGGTGATCCGCAGGCTCTCGTCGAGCGGTGCGTCGCCCTGGCGGAGTGACAGCGCCTCGGAGATGCGCAGCCCGCAGCCGTAGAGAAGCGTCGCCACCGCGACGTCGCGCGCCGCGATCCAGGGCTCGAGGCTCTGGGCGGCCACCGTCGCGATCAGCTCGCGGGCGGCGTCGGGCGCCACCGGGCGGGGGAGGCGGGGCTTGACCCTCGGCCCACGCACCGCCGTCACCGCGGGCGCGGCGAGGCCGCGGGTCTCGGCGAGCCAGGCGTGAAAGCCGCGCACCGCCGACAGCGCCCGGGCCATCGAGCGCGCCGAGAGCCCCCGGCCGCGCTCGCGGGCCATCCAGGCGCGCAGCGTGTCGGTGCCGGTGGCGGCCAGCGCCGCCGCGCCCATCGGCCCGCCTTCGTGGAGGGCGAGAAACCCGAGATATCCCGAGACGTCCCGGCGATAGGCCTCCAGCGTGCGCGGGCTGAGGCCCCGCACGCCGCCGAGCTGGCCGAGCCAGCTCTCCAGGAGGTCGACGGCCCCGTCCGAGGGGGCCATGCCGCTCACGCGAGGAAGCGCCGGAGGCTCCGCTCGAAGACCCCGGTGAAGAAGGTGAGCAGGTCCGTGCCCTGGTCGGCATGGAACCGGTCGGCGTCGAGCGAGCCGAAGGCGAGAACCCCCGCCCGGTTGCCCTTGCCGAGGTCGAGGCGGAGGGCCGCCTCCGAGAGGATCCGCGGCGCATGCTCGCCGTAGAGCTCCTCGGCGCCGCCGTCCTCCATGCGCCGCAGCGTCACCATGCGCGGCATCACGCCCCGGCCGCGGGTGACATAGGCGTCGACCCCGCCCTCGGGCAGCGCCACCACCACGTGCTGGAGCGCCCCGGCCGGTCCGAGCCCCGCGCCGGCCTCGGCCGCCGGTGCCTCGAGCCCGAGCCGCACCACGTCGACGCTCAGGATCCCCGCCACCTCGCGGGTCATCGCCCGCAGGAAGGCCGCGAAGTCGTCGGCGTCGAGCAGCGCCAGGCAGGCGCGGTGGATCTGGTTGGTGCCCGCCACGTTCTCGTAGGCCGCGGCCAGCACCTCGCGGTGGGTGTCCTCGAGCCGGTCGAGCCGCTCCTCCAGCCGCTCGACCAGCACGCCGCGCAGGTCGACGACATTGCGCCCCGCCGCCCGCCGGTCGGCGTGCAGCAACGCCCGCATCAGCTCCTGATCCTCGAGGATCAGCGCGGGCTCGGCCATGATCACCGCCTTGAGGTCGGGTGCGGGCGCGGTCCCCGGCGCATCATCGGTCATGCTCATGTCGCGCCCCCGTCAGAGGATCTTCTGGCCGGTCGCTTCCCAGTCCTTGAGGAAGGCGGCGAGCCCCTTGTCGGTCAGCGGGTGCTCGGCGAGCGTCTTCAGCACGCCCGGCGGGCAGGTGGCGACATCGGCGCCGGCCAGGGCCGAGGCCGAGACATGGTTGGCGCTGCGGATCGAGGCGGCGAGGATCTCGGTCTCGAAGGCGTAGTTGTCGTAGATCATCCGGATGTCGCGGATGAGCTCCATCCCGTCGAGGTTGAGGTCGTCGAGCCGGCCGATGAAGGGCGAGATGAAGGTCGCCCCCGCCTTGGCCGCCAGGAGCGCCTGGTTCGCCGAGAAGCAGAGCGTCACGTTGACCATCCGCCCCTCGCCGGTCAGCGCCCGGCAGGCCTTCAGCCCGTCCCAGGTCAGCGGCACCTTGACGGCGATGTTGGGCGCGATCTCGGCGAGCTTGCGGCCCTCGGCGAGCATGCCCTCATAGTCGAGCGACACGGTCTCGGCGCTCACCGGCCCCTCGACCTCGGCGCAGATCTCGCGGATCACCTCAATGAAATCGCGGCCGGATTTCTTGATCAGGCTCGGATTGGTCGTCACGCCATCGACGAGGCCGAGGGCGTTGAGCTCCCGGATCGCCTCGATCTCGGCCGTGTCCACGAAGAATTTCATGATCTCTCTCTCGCGCGCGAAGGGTCAGCCCTTGTGGTCGGGGCGGATACTATCCCAAGGTATAGCGCGATGGAACCGGTCATTCCACCACTTCCCCCCGTCTCGCGCGCCCCCGAATTCCCGGCCGGCGCGCCCATGGCCGTGGTCGTGGCCGAGGCGCTCGACCGGGTGCTCGACTACCGCGCGCCGCCGGGCGGCGTCAGCACGGGCGATCTCGTCGAGGTGCCGCTCGGCCCCCGTCGGGTGCTCGGCTGCGTCTGGGGACCGGCGGAGGGCGGGCTCGCGCCCGAAAAGCTCCGCGCGGCGGCGCGGGCCGTCGACCTGCCGCCGCTGGGCGCGGAGATGCGGGCCTTTCTCGCGCGGGCGGCCGAATACACGCTCACGCCGCTGCCGGTGATGCTGCGCCTTGCCACGCGGGTGCCGGCGCTGGCCGATCCCCCGGCGGCGCGCCCGCTCCTGCGGCTGGCGGGACCGGCGCCGGACCGGATGACCGATGCCCGGGCGCGGGTGCTCGCGGCCTTCTCCGAGTTTGGAAACCTCGGCTTCGCGCCGGGCGAGCTCGCGCGGCTCGCCGGCGTTTCCCCCAGCGTGATCAATGGCCTGGAGGCGCAGGGTGTGATCCTGCGCGAAGCCTCGCCGCGCGACGAGCCCTTCCCGCCGCTCGATCCCGACCCTGCGCGTGCCCCGCGTCTCTCGCCCGCCCAGGCCGCCGCCGCCGGCGAGCTCCGCGCGACCCTGGCCCGGGGCACCTATGCCACGACGCTGCTCAAGGGCGTGACCGGCTCGGGCAAGACCGAGGTCTATCTCGAGGCGGTGGCCGCCTGCATCGAGGCCGGCCGGCAGGCGCTGGTGCTCCTGCCCGAGATCGCGCTCTCGGCCCAGTTCCTAGACCGGGTCGAGGCCCGATTCTGCAACCGGCCCGCCGAATGGCATTCGGGCATCACCCAGGCCATGCGCCGGCGGACCTGGACGGCGGCGGCGACCGGCGAGGTGGGGCTGGTGGTCGGCGCGCGCTCGGCGCTGTTCCTGCCGTTTCGCGACCTCGGGCTCATCGTGATCGACGAGGAACACGACGGTTCCTACAAGCAGGTCGACGGCGCCATCTACCATGCCCGCGACATGGCGGTGCTGCGCGGCTCGATCGCGGGGGCGAGCGTCGTCCTCGCCTCGGCCACGCCAAGCCTCGAGACCTGGGTGAACGCCGAGAGCGGCCGCTACGGCCGCGTCGACCTGCCCGAGCGGTTCGGGGTGGCGGTGCTGCCGGAGATGGCGGCCATCGACCTGCGGATCGACCCGCCCGACCAGGGCCGCTTCATCTCGCCGCCGCTCGAGACGGCGGTGGGGGCGCGCCTTGCAGCCGGCGAGCAGGCGCTTCTCTTCCTCAACCGTCGCGGCTATGCGCCGCTGACGATCTGCCGGGCCTGCGGGCATCAGGTCGGCTGCGACACATGCGACGCGCGCATGGTCGAGCACCGGTTCCGCCACCGCCTCGTCTGCCACCAGTGCGGCGCGACGAAGCCGATCCCGACCGCCTGCCCGTCGTGCAAGGCCGAGGGCAAGATGGTTGCGCTCGGCCCCGGCGTCGAGCGGGTGGCCGAGGAGGCGGCGGCCCTCTGGCCCGACGCGCGGGTCGAGATCCTGTCCTCGGACCTCGCCGAGGGGCCGGGGGCGCTGCGCGCCCGCATCACCGAGATCGCCGCCGGGGGCGCGGACCTGATCATCGGCACCCAGCTCGTGGCCAAGGGGCACAACTTCCCGCTCCTGACGCTGGTGGGGGTGATCGACGCCGATCTCGGCCTTCAGGGCGGCGACCTGCGCGCCTCCGAGAAGACCTTCCAGCTCATCCGCCAAGTCGCGGGCCGGGCCGGGCGGGCCGAGCGTCCGGGGGCTGCGCTGATCCAGACCCACCACCCCGAGCATCCGGCGCTGCGCGCCATCCTGACCGGCGACGACGAGGGGTTCTGGCGCGCCGAGGCTGAGGCGCGCCGCCACGCGGGCGCGCCGCCCTTCGGGCGCATGGCCGGCGTGGTGGTCAGCGGCACCGACGAGGCCCGTGCCTGGGACGTGGCGCGCGCGCTGGCGCGGGCCGCCGAGCCGCTGCGCGCGGCGGGAGCCGAGGTCTACGGCCCCGCGCCGGCGCCGATCGCGCGCGTCCGCGGCCGCCACCGCCTGCGCCTGCTGGTGAAGGCCCCGCGCCGCACCCCGCTCCAGCCAGCGCTGCGCGCCTGGCTCGCCGCCGTGCCCTGTCCGGCATCGGTGCGCGTGGTGATCGACATCGATCCGCAGAGCTTTTTCTGAAGCCTGTGGGCGGGTTCGACGGGCGGCCGCCGGCCGCCCGGAGGCCGCGGGCAAAGGTTGCGAATGTGCTAATTCTGGACGGAAAGCCCAGTATAGTCAGTTGCTTGCCATTTTGTCCGAACCCGGACAGGGCCGCCTGTGCCGGGCGAACGGCCAGGATGCGCCCGGAGCCCCGCGCGGGACTCCGGGCAGGGGATGCCGGTCAGGCGGGCGCGAGCCGGGTGCCGTCGCCGCCGGTGATGACGCGGACGCGCTGGCCGATGCCGAACTGCGGGTCGCCCTGGATCACCGAGATCTCGTTGCCGTTCTCGAGGCGGACGAACCACTCGATCGACTGGGCGCGCCCGACCGCCTGGCCCGCGCGCTGGCCGAGGGCCGCGCCCGCGACCGCGCCGGCGCCGGTGGCGAGGATGCGGCCGGTGCCGCCACCGACCTGCTGGCCGGCCGCAGCACCCGCGACGCCGCCGACGATCGCGCCGAGCGCGCCGTCAGCCTCGCCCATGTTGCGCAGCTCGACCGGGCGGCTGCCGGTGACGATGCCGAACTGGACCTGCTGCGCGGTCAGGGCCTGACCGGAGCTCACGACATTTCCGCTCTGCTGGGGCGCGCAGGCGACAAGCGCGAGCGCGGCCGTGGCGGCGATGAGCGACGACTTCAGGAAGGAAGCATGCATCGGGTTTCTCTTTGGCCTGTTCTGATGAAACTCTGTGCGCGGAATCTACACGATCCGTCGTCGGAAGCCACTCCCGAGCGGCGATGCGCACGATCCCGCGAGCGGCGCGCCCGGAAACCGGTGGAGTTTCCCGCCCCGGGCCGCTAGAGACGGCCTGCTCCATTCCGGACCGCCCACCATGACCATGCCTCATCCGACCATCCGCCCGCAGCCCGGCATTCTCGACATCGCGCTCTATCAGGGCGGCGATTCGAAGCTCGCCGGCCATGCGAAGGTGCTGAAGCTGAGTTCGAACGAGAACCCCGCGGGCCCGAGCCCGCGGGCGACCGAGGCTTTCCTCCGCGCGGCGCAGTCGCTGCACCTCTATCCGGATTCGAACCACACGGCCCTGCGGGCGGCCATCGCCGGGGTCCATGGGCTCGATGCGGCGCGGATCATCTGCGGCAACGGCTCCGACGAGATCCTCACCTTCCTCACCCAGGCCTATTCCGGGCCGGGGACCGAGGTCATCCACACCGAGCACGGCTTCGCGATCTACCGCATCAACGCCCTCGCGGCGGGAGCTGCGCCGGTCGAGGTGCCCGAGGCCGACCGGGTGGTCAGCGTGGACGCTATCCTCGCGGCCTGCACCGAGCGCACCTCGCTCGTCTTCGTCGCGAACCCGAGCAACCCCACGGGCGCGTTCCTGTCCGCCGCCGAGGTCGCGCGACTGGCCGAGGGCCTGCCGCCGCAGGCGCTGCTGGTGCTCGACGGGGCCTATGCGGAATATGTGGAGGGGTTCGACGGCCATGCGGGGCTCGTCGAGGCGCGCGACAACGTCGTGATGACCCGGACCTTCTCGAAGATCCACGGGCTCGGCGGGCTGCGGATCGGCTGGGGCTACGGCCCCGCGCATGTGATCGCGGCGCTGAACCGGGTGCGGGGTCCCTTCAACCTCTCGACCGCAGCCCTCGCCGCGGCGGAGGCGGCGGTGCTCGACGTGGCGCGGGTCGCGGACTGCCGCCAGGAGAACGCGCGCAACCGCAGGCTGCTGGCCGAGGGGCTCGCGCGCGCCGGCGTGCCCTCCGATCCGTCGGAGGCGAACTTCGTCCTCGCCCGGTTCCGCGATCCCGCCGAGGCCGAGGCCTGCGACCTGCATCTGCGCGGGCGCGGGATCATCGTGCGCCGGGTTGCGGGCTACAAGCTGCCGGCGTGCCTCAGGATCACCGTGGGCGACGAGGCCGCCTGCATGGCGGTGGTCGCGGCGGTCGGCGCGTTCATGAAGGTCCGGGCCTGATGAGCTATGGCCATGTCGCGCTGATCGGCCTCGGCCTGATCGCCTCGTCGATCAGCCACGCGATGCGGCGGGCGGGGATGGCGACGCGGATCACCGGCCATGCCCGGTCGGAGGCCACCCGCGACGAGGCGGCGCGGCTCGGGCTCTGCGAGGTGTTCGACACGCCCGAGGCGGCGGTCGAGGGCGCGGATCTGGTGATCCTCTGCGTGCCGGTCGGCGC
>CAZESN010000082.1:0-11084 GCA_964514775.1 uncultured Rhodovulum sp. | reverse complement strand
GCACGCGCCTGCCTGCCCCCGGCAGGCGCGTAAACGCACCCGCCAGGCAGGCGCGCGCGGATTCCCCAAACGACAGTGATGCGCCGCACCCCTCGACCTCCGCGCTCACGCGCTCCAGCCGACGAACCCGCGCGACGCAATGCGTCGCCAAGGGCGGGTTCGAAGTACGAAGGACACGATAGGCGGACCAGGCGATCAGTGGGAGATTGCGGGCATGCTGGATTGAGAAGACACGGCCCGGGGAAACAGGCGCCCCCCCTTAGCGGCCGCCCCAAGGCCGCAGGCTGATCCCGAAATTCACCGCATAGGTGAAGACGTCGCTCCGCAGCGACCCGCCGCCGTCCATGTCCACGTCGAGCCGCACGTAATTGCCCTCGGCCTCGGCAAAGACCGCCCAGCGCCGGCTCAGGGCGTATTCCGCACCGGCCCGGATCTCGGCCGCAGGCCCGCCGAACTGATAGCCGCGCGTCTCGCGGCGCGCGGCCGGCGAGCGTGTCTCGACATGCGGATAGGCGATGCCGACACCGGCCCCGAGATAGGGCCGTACCCCGTGCACGGGCGCAAATCGCCGCTCGACACCGACAGTCAGGACATTCAACCCGTCGGTGAATTCGAGCCGCCCGAAGCCCGCGCGCGCCAGTGAGCGCTCATCGGCATAGAGCTTCGCGTGGTTGAAATCGGCGGTAACGGCCCAGGCATCACTGTGCCGGTAGGCATAGCGAACGCCCCAATAGGGCGGCATGTCCCCCGAGCGCCCTTCCCAGTCCACGTCGAAGCTTAGCCGGCTCTCGTCGATGTCGCGCCCTTTGACATCCCCCGACGACGCCCCCTGAACGCCGCCATAGACGCTGAAGACATGGTCCTGCGCATGCCCCTGCCCCGCGAGCATCAGCATGCCGACGATACCGGCGACGAGCACCATCGCCAGCCGCCGCGTGCGGCGCCGGCCGGACGCGATCAGCCGCCGCCCGGCCAGCATCCCGGAGGCAACGGCGCGACCCAGCACCCGCCGGCTCTGGGCGCTGCGAAACCCGATATCGAAGCCGATCCCGACGACCGCCCCGGCCATGACCTGGGGCAGGTCGTGACGGTTCGCGTCGAGGCGCGAGCCGCCGACGAAACCGGCGGCCAGCACCGCCGCCGGCCCGGCATAGGGCAGGAGTGTCGCGCATTCCCGCACCAGATAGCTCGCGCCGAAGGCCGCCGCCGCCGTATGACCCGAGGGAAAGCCGCGATCCCGGCCGTTCGGCCGCTGGTTGAGCGGCGCGTCCCCCAGCCCGTTCTTCAGCCCGTGGACCACGACCATGGAGCCCGCGAACCGCCCGACCTGCTCGGCCAGCGCGCCCTTGGTGGCGGCACAGGCCCCGGCCATCAGCGGCAGCGCGATCTGGATCCGGTCGCCGAGCCGCTCGGCCGGGCCCGTCACCGCCGCCAGCACCCATAAGGTCGCGCCGATCGCGACGAGTATCGCAAGACCAGCCCGGATCCCGTGATTCATCCGCGCAAGCCCCGGTTGCAGACAACGCATGCGTGCTAGCGCCGCCGGGTGACGGGAATGCGAGACAACGGCAACACTCGTGTGAACCCCGCCCCCAGGCAGAGGCAGAACGCGCCTCCGTCAAGCGTAACGCGCGGTTAACGAAGCTTTCCTAATCCTTTCCGGATCTGAAAACCTGCGTCATTTCAATGCGTTGAAAAATGGGCACGCGTGCCCACCTCAGCGGGGCACACCCTCGCCGTCCCTGACAAGGACCCGGATCATCCACCCGAGCATCACCGCATTCAGGACATGCCACATGAAATGCGTGCCCAGCGGGAACGCCTCGCAGACCCCCCGGTCGAGCGAGCGGAAGGTGAGCGACACCACCAGGATCCCCGCTCCCACCGCCAGCCCCCGCGCCGCCTCCGGCCTCCGGCGCCAGAGCAGGACCGCATAGCCCGCGATCAGGATCGGCACCGGCACGTAGCCGATCGACCCGTTCAGGCTGCCCACCACCGACGACAGCCCCCGCGCGGTCAGCGCCGCATAGGGGACGAAGGCCATCACCGCCAGCACGCCCCCCCACCAGGGCGTGCCAACGAGCCGCACCGTGGCGAGGTAGACATAGACGAGGATGAAGACCTGGATCGGCACCACGTCTGCCCAGAGCGACCAGATCTGCGCATGGGTGTGAAAGAGATACGACCCGATCCCGATCAGCCCGAGGATCACCGCCAGCACCTGCCCGCCACGATCGCCCGCCCGCGCCGCCAGCCGCCAGGCGAGGACGGCCGCGATAACGAATGCCCAGTTGGTGATCGCATTGACCGGCTCGGACCAGTAGCTCGCGTCGATCCGTTCGCAGTAGTTGTTTACCGACCGAAACCAGTCCATGCATCATCCCGTCGTCTGCGCGGCCCTGCGTCGCCAGATAGCCGCCCAAGCGAGAGGTTCCAACATGAAGATCACCTGGCTCGGCCATTCCGGCTTCCGCATCGAGATCGCGCACCAGATCCTCCTCGTCGATCCCTGGCTCACGGGCAATCCGATGTTCGACGCCGCCCGCCGCGCTGAGGCGATCGCCGGCGCGAGTCATATCCTGATCAGCCACGGCCACGGCGACCACACGGCGGACGCGACCGCGATCGCGCGCGAGCTCGGGATCCCCGTGGTCGGCAAGTACGACCTCGTGAGCTTCTGGGAGGGCAGCGACGGCATCGCGGCCGTAGGCTTCAACACCGGCGGCACGGTGCGTCTCGGCGAGGTGGCGGTGACCATGGTCTCGGCCACGCATTCCTCGTCCTTCGCGGGCGAGAACGGGCCGGTCTATGCCGGCACCGAGGCCGGCTACATGATCGCGGGCGAGGGGCGGACGATCTATTTCTCCGGCGACACCGACGTGATGGCCGACATGGCCATCTTCGAGGACCTGCACCATCCCCAGATCGGCATCCTCTGCGCCGGCGGCCACTACACGATGGACATGAAGCGGGCCGCCTATGCGGCGCGGCGGTTCTTCGACTTCCGGACCGTGATCCCCTGCCACTACCGCACCTTCCCGCTGCTCGCCCAGTCGGCGGACGAGCTGAAGGCGGGCCTGCCCGGCGTCGACGTCATCGAGCCCGAGGTCCTGGTCCCGATCGAGCTCTAGTCAGGCGCGGGCCACTCAGCGCCGCGCGGCGAAGAAGTCGCGCAGAAGCGCCGCGCATTCGGCCTCGGCAACGCCCCCGATCACCTCGGGGAGGTGGTGCGACTGGGGGCGGTCGAAGACGCGGGCCCCCTGCTCGACGCCGCCCGACTTCGGGTCGGGCGCGCCGTAGACCACCCGCGCGATCCGCGCCGCGGCGATCGCCCCCGCGCACATCGCGCAGGGCTCGAGCGTCACGTAGAGGGTACAGCCCGGAAGCCGCTCAGACCGGAGCATCGCGCAGGCGGCCCGGATCGCCAGCGTCTCGGCATGGGCGGTCGGGTCGCTCAGCTCCCGCGTCCGGTTGCCCGCCTTTGCCAGCACCCGGCCCCCGCCATCGACCACCACCGCGCCGACCGGCGTCTCGCCGCGGGTGGCGGCGGCGCGCGCCTCGAGGAGCGCGAGGTCCATATGGGGGGCGAAACGGCTCATCGGCGCCATCTAGCGCGGGTCATCGCCACGCGCCAAGACGGAATGGCATTGCCCCCGCGCCCGCGCTGGCGCAAGAGCAGGACATGACCGACAGCAGCCCGGAACGTATCGCCAAACGTCTTGCCCGCGCCGGGGTCGCCTCGCGCCGGGGCGCCGAGGCAATGATCGCCGACGGCCGTGTGGCCGTGAACGGGCGCACCATCGACAGCCCCGCGCTGAACGTCGGCCCGGGCGACCGCATCACCGTCGACGGCCAGCCCCTGCCCGAACCCGAGGCCGCGCGGCTCTGGCGCTATCACAAGCCCCTGGGCCTCGTGACCACGGCGCGCGACGAGAAGGGCCGGCCCACGGTCTTCGACCGGCTCCCGCCCGAGATGCCGCGGGTGATGAGCGTCGGGCGGCTCGACCTCAACTCGGAGGGGCTCCTGCTCCTGACCAACGACGGCGAGCTGAAGCGCCGGCTGGAGCTTCCCTCGACCGGTTGGCTACGCAAATACCGCGCCCGGGCGCGTGGCATGCCAACGGACGCCGATCTTGAGCCGCTGCGCCGCGGCATCACCATCGACGGCGAACGCTTCAAGCCGATGGAGGTCACGCTCGACCGCCAGCAGGGCGCCAACGCCTGGCTCACCGTCGGCATCCGCGAAGGCCGCAACCGCGAGGTGCGCCGCGCGCTGGAAAGCGTGGGACTGGCGGTCAACCGGCTGATCCGCGTCTCCTACGGGCCGTTCCAGCTCGGCGACCTCGTGGCTGGCGCGGTCGAGGAGGTGAAGGCGAAGGTCCTGCGCGACCAGCTCGGCGCGGCCCCCGCACCCGGCGAAGCCCCGAGGACACCTGCCCGCCCCGCCCGACGCCCGGTGCGGCCACCCCGCCGCGGCTGAAGGGTCTGCAGTGAGAGGGTGACCGCAGTGGCCCGCCCTGGCGCCGCGCGATCCTTTACGGGTCAGATCGCGCAGAGTTGGAGGCGCCTACTGCCGGGAATGAAGCGGCAGATCGCCCGCATGCCCTGCCGGGGTGAGCAGCCGGTCCGGGCGGAACGGGGCGAGCGCCGCGCTCTCTAGCCCTGAGACCACCTCATGCGCGACATTGTCCGCGAGCGTCGGGGCGAGCGTAACCCCGCTGTGGGTGGCGAGGATGTAGATCCGCTCGTCGATCCAGCCCGCCGCCGGGAGCCCGTCATCGGTGAGGGATCGCCGGCCGGTGCGCACGCTCTCGATCGCGCCGGGCGGCACGAAGGGCAGGAGCTGCCGCAGACGCCGGGTGTATTCGACCGCCAGCGCACCACCGGGTGAGAGATCCGCCTCGGTTGCGAACCTGCCCCGCAGGTCGCGCGACTGGAGCACCAGCCGGCCGCCGCCGTCGGGGCGGAGGTTGATGTCGGGGGTGAAGATCAGGCTGCCGAGCTGCACGGGAACCGGGGCGGTGAAGGCGAGGAGATCCTTCACCAGCGGCGTGGGATCGAAGAGCTCGGGCGCGGCAAAGGCAAACCCGAGCCGCGCGAGCACCTGCCGTGTCCAGCGGCCGGCGGCGAGAAGCACCCGGTCGGCGACGACGGTCTCGCCGCTCTCGAGCGTCACTGCCACGCCGGCGGCCGAGCGGTCGATCCCCGCGATCGTCTGGCCGAAGCGAAAGAGCGTGCCCGCCTCGCGCAGGGTCAGGAGGCTCCAGGCCGCGAAGCGGGAAACCTCGACATAGCCCTCCTCGCGGAAGGCGGCGATCGGCCCGTCGGGGACGCGCAGGCCCGGGTTCGCCCGCTCGACCACGTCGCGGGTCACCAGTTCGGCGGCATAGCCGGAGGCGCGCAGGGCCTCCACGCGGGTCACGAGTTCGTCCCCGCCGTCGCGGCCGGCGCACTCGAAGGCACCGGTCTGGCGGAACCAGCGGAAGTCGGCGGGCAGGTCTTTCTGCCAGTCGAGATGGCCCGCCAGCCCCGCCACGTTCAGATCGTGATAGGCGCGCGGCTCCTTCCCGTTCGAATTCACCCAGGCGAAACTGGTGCTCGAGGTGCCCGAGACCGGCTGATCCTGATCGATGAGGACGACGCTCGCTCCCCGCCGTACCAGAGCGACGGCGGTGGCGAGGCCGAGGATGCCTGCGCCGATGACGGCGATGCGGACGGGTCGGGATCCCTGCGGTTCGGTGGCGGCGGGCATGGTGCTCCTGGGGGTTCGGGGTCGGGGCGCTGGGCTACCAGCCAAGCGCAGCGCGATCCTCGGTGTCCAGCTCGACGCGGGCCGCGTCGAAGAGGGCGGCGAGCTGATCGCGGGTCCGGGCGCTGGCAACCGGGGTCACCCGAACGGGTCGGGTCCGGTACCAGGCGAGCGCCACAGCCACGGGGGAGACGCCGTGCTTCGCACCCACTGCGTTGAGATTGCGCTGGAGGGCCGGCGCGCGCGCATCGTCGATCAGGTGGCGGATGCGGGGCGTGCGCGCGGTCTCGACGGAGGGATCGACATACTTGCCACTGAGAAAGCCCGCGGCGAGCGCGTGATAGCCGAGGACATCGACCTCCGGATCCGCCGCGACTTCGGCGAAATCCGTCTCGAACGGGGTGTGATCGACGATCGAGTAGCCGTGCTGGAAGACGGTGACGGGGGTGAGGCCGTGCTCCCGTGTCAGCCGGCGCACCTCGGCGAGACGCGCGGCGGTGATCCCGGAATATCCGATGCGGCCGACGGTGCCGCTCCGCACGAGTTCGTCGAAGGTCGCGAGCGTCTCGCGCAGGTCCGTCTCGGGATCGTCGCGGTGGGCGTAGTAGATATCGAGCCGGTCGGTGCCGAGGCGGTTGAGGCTCCCCTCCAGCGCCGAGAGGATGGTGCCGCGATCGAGCCGCTCGTGGCTCTTCGCCCGGCCGACCTTGCTGGCGAGCACCACCCGCTCGCGGTTGCCCGCCCCTCCAAGCCATTCGCCGAGGATCGCCTCGGAGCGGCCGTGCGCGCCGCCCGGTGCCCATTCGGTGTAGCTGTCGGCCGTGTCGACGGCGCGTCCGCCCCGCGCGACGAAATCGTCGAGGAGGTCGCCGGCCTCGGTGTCGGACACGGTCCAGCCGAGGACGTTGCCGCCGAAGACGAAGGGACCGAAGTCGGTGTTTGCAGACATTCTAAACCTCTCTCAGGACGCGGGCGCGCAGGGTCTCGTCCTCGTAGCCCGTGGTATAGACGCCCCAGTCCTGGAGGACCGGCACGACCAGCCGGACGAAATCCCGGAGCCAGTCCGGGGCGGAATGCGGGGCGATGACGAAGCCGTCGGTGGCGCGGATGTCGATCAGGCGCCGGAGCTCGGTCGCGATGGTGACCGGGCCGCCGAAGATGTAGTGGGTGCCGGCCGCCAGCACGAGCGTCTCGCGCAGGGCGGCGTTGCCGTTCTCGGCGGATATGCGGCGGAGCCGGGCCACGGCCTTGTCCGCCGGACCGTCGAGATAGAGCCCGTAGGAGAGCCCGAGGGCGACGGTATGGCCCGGAGCGGGTTCGTCCTTCGGAAGCGGGCCTTCGATGTCGAGCTCGGTAAAGCGCCGTCCCCAGATCGCCTCGACGTAACGGTGCGCGAGCTTCTCGTGGAGCTGGACCGGCAGAAGCGCGCGGTGGCGTTCGCGCGCATCGGCATCGTTCTCGCCGACGAGGACGGCGAGGCGCGAGTAGATCTTGAAGCGCTCGGGATCGCGGCCACGGGCGCGCAGACGGTCGTGTATATCCGCGTGAAAGGCGCGGCCGTGGGTCTCGCTGGCATAATGGGTGTAGAGCCCGTCGGCATAGGAGACGGCGAGGTCGCGGCTGCGGCCCGAATCCCCCGCCTGGATGGTGAAGGGCGCCCCCTGCCGCGCGGGGGGCGTGAGCGGGGCGACACCGGGGGGGAAGTGGCGCGCCACGGCGCCGTCCGGCTGTTCGCCCGAAAGCGCCGCGATCACGTTATGGACGATCTCCATGCCAAGCTCGTAGCGGTCGACCGAGCTTTCGGGGACGGCCTTGGCGCGGTGGTTGACATGGGCCTTCGGGTTGCCGCCGAGCACGACGTTCCAGCCCGACCGGCCACGCGTCAGAAGGTCGAAGGTGTGGAGGCGTCTCGCCAGATCCCAGGGCAGGTTGTTGCCGGTGTTGATCGTCGCGACGAAGCCGAGGTCAGGGAACTGGGCGGCCAGCCAGGACTGGGTGGTGAGGTTGTCGAGCCGCCCGACGACCTTCGGCTCGGGCACGCCGTCGGGGCCCTGGGGAAGCGCGGCGGTTTCGGCCTGGAAATAGAAGTCGAAGAGCCCCTCGCGGAAGGTCGCGGCCGATTCTCGGAAGGAGCCGGCCGTGTTGAGCTCGGCGGCATGGTCGGGATGCCAGATCTCGAACGGATCCTCGGCATTGTACTGGGCGGCAATCCTGACGCGGCGGCGGTCAGACATGGCTGGGTTCCTTTTCCGAGCGGGCCCCGGCGGCGGCCAGACGCTCGGTGAGCGTCAGTCCCTGCCGGACCGGCGCGAAGCCGTAGCGGATGCGGATTTTTTCGAGGGTCGCGGCAAGCTCGGCCCAGTCGGCGACTTCATCATCCAGCCGGAGCACGAGGCCCGCGGCGGCATCGGGAAGCGTGTCGGGCAACGCCCCAAGGCCGGTGATCTCGACGAGCCACGGCACACCGGGAGCGCCTGCCGCACCCACGACCGCCTGCGCACCGGGAACGATCCCGGCATGCGCCGGCACCGGGCGGGCAAGGATCACCGGCGCGTCCTGTGGAGCCGCCGGCGCAGGCAACGGCCCGGCGACGGAGAAATAGGCGCCCTCATGGCGGGCGGGGCGGATTCTGGTGCTGTCCACGTAGCGGTTGGCCGCCCAGTCGCGGGCAAGCGCGCCCGGCTCCCAGCTGTTCCAGAGCTTGCCGAGGACCTCGACGAACTCGGCCACATAGGCCGCGTCGGTGCCCGCTCTGGCAAAGCCGACGTCGAGGCTCCCGCCCGGCTCCGCCAGCGGCGCAAGCCCTGCCCTGCCGCCAGACAGGATGTCGAGCGTGGTGAGCGCGCGCGCGATCAGGAAAGGGTCGGTCCGGAAGACGTCCACCTCGGGCACGATCCCGATGTCGGGGATGCGCCCCGCCGCAAAAGAGGCCACCAGATGGGCATGGATGTCGTTTCCGCCACCATCGCCGAACTCCTCCCGAACGAACAGGATGTCAGCAGGAAGAGCAGGCACCGGCCGCGACAGCCTTTCGAGAAGGTCTCCCGCCGGAAGACTTACGGCAAGAACCCTTGCGGTATTTATCGGCATCACCACACCATACATTACGTCATTCAGCAGTATATTTGGATCTATCCAAACAATATCACAACTTTAATCATATATTAATTGACCACATCTGGATTATGTACTATATTAGTATCGCATAATTACACCCGGTCTCCGGAAATAAGTTCAGGGAAATACATTGGAATGGTCACGCGCAGGACACTCGCGGAACAGATTTCGGATCATGTTCGGGAAATGATCGCGCAGGACGTTTACAAGCCCGGCCAGAAGCTCACCACGCAGGCTCTGGCCCGGACGCTCAATGTCTCGATGACCCCGGTCCGCGAGGCGTTCAAGACGCTTGCCGCACTCGGATTCGTCGAACTGGTCGCCAATCGCGGCGCGGTGGTCGCGCGGCTCGACGCGAAGGAGCTGACCGACCTGCTCACCGTCTATGCGCGCCTCGACATGCTGGCCGGGGAACTGGCCGCGGAGCGGGCGACGCCCCAGGATGTCGCGGCGCTGCGCACCATCATCGCGCAGATGGCGGCCGCGGTCGAAACCGACGACCAGCTTGCTTATTTCCATGAAAACCAGGACTTCCATGCCACGCTTGCGCGGATCTCGGCGAACCCGCTGCTGATCGAGCTGCACTCGAACCTCAGGGACCGGCTCTACAGCACGCGCCTGCGCGGCCTGCAGGGCCATCCCGACGGCTGGAAGGCCGTGGCCCTCGAGCATGTGGCGATCGTCGATGCGGTCGAGGCACGCGATCCCGAGCGGGTAGGCCGGCTCTTGCGGCACCACTTCCGCGGTGCCTGGCAGAGCCTCGGGCGGGCCGCCGGGCAGGAAACCTGGCTCCCGCCCGACCGCAAGGGATAGCGCCCGGCTCATGCCGCGCCTTCGGCGGCCTTGAGCACGCGCAGGAAGTTCCCGCCCCAGAGCTTGGCGACGTCGCCCTCGCTGTAGCCGCGCCGCAGCAGCTCGCGGGTGACGTTGCGCGCCTCGCCGACATGGCCGTAGCCGAGCACGCCGCCGCCGTTGTTGAAATCCGAGCTCAGCCCCACGTGGTCGATGCCGATCAGGCGCACCGCGTAATCAACCGCATCAAGGTAATCGACGAGGCTCGCGAAGGTATGCCGCCGGCCCGAGAAGGCGCGGTATCCGGCCTGGAAGCGCTCGAAATCGGCCTCGCTCAGCACGGCGCGCGGATCATCGATGCCCGGTCGCAGGTTGAAGGGGCCGAAGACCTCGGCCTTGAAGGCCTCCTGGCTGCCGTCTCGGTCGCGGACGTAGGGCGCGAAGGCGACGACATGGACGACGCCACCGCTCTCGGCCACCGCCCGGAGCTCGGCATTCGAGAGATTGCGCGGCGTGTCGACCCGGCCTCGCACCGCCGAATGCGAGGCGATGACCGGCGTGCGGCTGGCGGCGATGGCCTCGGCGACACCGCGGGGCGAGAGCTGGGTGACGTCGACGACGATGCCGAGGCGGTTGAGCTCGGCGATCGCTTCACGTCCGAGGCCGGTCAGCCCGCCATTGGCGTCCGGCCCGTCCCCGAAGCCCTGAGACGGGCGCGACGAGAAGGCGAAGCTGTTGTTGCCGATATGGACGAGGCCGAAGAGCCGCACGCCGCGTGCGTGGAGATCCGCTATTCCCGACAGGTCGTCGCCGAGCGCCACGGCATTCACGAAGCTCAGGAGGATGGCCTGGCGCCCGCTGGCGACGACCTCACTGATCTCGGCGCTCGAGCGGGCGAAGGCGATGCGGTCGGAATGGTCGTTCTCCAGACGGGCGATGGCCTCGTACTTGTCGTCGACCTGCTTGCGCGCGCGGGCCCGGCCTTCGGCCGTATTCGGGGCACCGTCGGCCGCGAGGGCGATGACGGCGACCTTGAGCCCGCCCTCGACGAATTTCGGCAGGTCGAACTGCCCGGTCGTCGGCTGGCCTGCGTCGTTGCCCGGGCCGTTGAAGCCGTCGCGCACGTCGATATGGGCGTCGATCGACAGGACGTCGCGGTGGACCCGGTCAACGAGGGCATCGTCGAGCGTGTCGGCGAGAATGGGGGTGATGGCAGTCATCTCAGGTCCTTGGATTGGGCGATATCAGAGTTTTTCACGCGCGAGCTGGCCGGGGGCCGCCGCGATCAGGAGGCGCGTATAGTCATGGCGGGGAGCATCGAAGACGGTCGCGGTCTCGCCGGATTCCACCACCTCGCCCTGCTTCATCACGTGGACGCGATGCGAGAAGCTGCGGACCACCGCGAGGTCATGGGTGATGAAGAGAT
>CAZESN010000081.1:0-11095 GCA_964514775.1 uncultured Rhodovulum sp. | reverse complement strand
TCGCCGGGCTCCTCGTCGGCACCCCCGGCCTTTCCTTCCTCGGCGCGATCGGCGCGGCGCTGACCCTCGGCATCCGCCGCGGCGGGCTCCTGATCTCGGTGCTGGTGCTGCCGCTCTACATCCCGACGCTGATCTTCGGGGCGGGGGTGGCGACGGCCGCGGCGACCGGCGGCACCCCCCTGCCCGGCCTGATCCTGCTCGGCGGGCTCACCCTCGGCATCCTCGTGCTCGCCCCGGTGGCCGCGGCGGCGGCGCTGCGGCTCAACCTGCGCTGATCGCTGATGGAAATGCGGAAAAGTGATGCCGCCGCCGCCGGGGGCCATTGCCGCCCACCGGCCTCCCGCCCTATCTAGTCGGCCATGTCGCTCTGGAAATACGCCAATCCGGCCGAATTCATGCGCCTCTCGGGCGCGGTCCTGCCCGCGCTCTCGGTGGCGGCCGGTATCGTGCTCGCGACCGGTCTCGGCTGGGGGTTCTTCGGCACGCCCGACGACTACCAGCAGGGCTCCACGGTGAAGATCCTCTTCATCCACGTGCCCGCCGCGCTGATGGCGATCAACGCCTGGCTGATGATGCTGGTCGCCTCGCTGATCTGGCTGATCCGCCGCCACCATGTCTCGGCGCTGGCCGCGCGCGCCGCCGCCCCGGTGGGCGCGGTGATGACCGTGATCGCGCTCGCGACCGGCGCGATCTGGGGGCAGCCGATGTGGGGGACGTGGTGGGCCTGGGACCCGAGGCTGACCTCGTTCTTCATCCTCTTCGTCTTCTATCTTGGCTATATCGCGCTCTGGGAGGCGGTCGACGAGCCCGACAAGGCGGCCGACCTGACCTCGGTGCTCTGCCTCGTCGGGTCGGTGTTCGCGGTCCTGTCGCGCTATGCGGTGTTCTTCTGGAGCCAGGGCCTGCATCAGGGGCCGTCGCTGAGCCTCGATTCCCGCGAGAACGTCCATGACGTCTTCTACTGGCCGCTGCTGATCTCGATCGCGGGGTTCGTGCTTCTCTTCATCGCGCTCGTGCTGCTGCGCACCCGCACCGAGGTCCGGGCGCGCCGCATCCGGGCGCTGCAGGCGATCGGGGCGCAGGCATGATCGGCGATCTCGGCCGCTATGCGGGGACGGTGCTCGGCGCCTACGGGGTGACGCTGGCGCTGATCGCCGCGCTCGTCATCGTCTCGGTCCTGAGGGCCGCGCGCGTGCGGCGCGCGCTGCGGGAGATCGAGACCCAGCTCGGCCGGAGGTCCGGAGATGCGCGTTAAGGCCAACCCGCTCCTGTTGCTGCCGCCGCTCGCCTTCGTCGCCTTCGCGCTGGTGTCGTGGTACGCGCTGACGCGCGAGAACCCGAGCGAGCTGCCGTCCGCGCTGATCGGGCGGCAGGCCCCCGATCTTGCGCTGACCGAGACGCTGCGCGGCGACACGCCGCCGACGGCGGCCGACCTGACCGCGCCGGGGGTGAAGCTCGTGAACTTCTGGGCGAGCTGGTGCGGCCCCTGCCGGGCCGAGCATCCGATCCTGACCGATCTCGCCGAGGCGGGCGTGCCGGTGATCGGGGTGAACTACAAGGACCAGCCCGACAATGCCCGCGCCTTCCTCGACGAGCTCGGCGATCCCTATGCGCTGATCGGCGCCGACCGGACCGGGCGCACGGGCCTCGACTGGGGGATCTACGGCGTGCCGGAGACCTTCCTGATCGACGGGGACGGCACGATCCTCGTCCGTCATCCCGGGCCGCTGACCCGCGAGGTGCTGGCGAGCCGGTTCGCGCCGCATATCGAAGGGCGGGACTGAGCAGCCGCGGGACCGGACAAGGCGAGGCATTGCCTCGCCCCCGTCCACGGGCGGAGGGCGTGAGCCCGGAGGCCGTCCGCTTCGTTTATGGAGATCGCGGAGACCGGGGATCGTGGCGCGCCTGCCTGGGCGGCGCGGAACGCGCCTGCCGGGGGCAGGCAGGCGCGTCACGATTTGCCAACGGTCAAATCGTGGAAACAGGGAATAGGCGTGATTTCCCGGGGTGATCCCGACGCGGGTCCGGGGTCAGGCCTGCCCTTTCGGCTCCTCGTGGATCGCGAAGCGGGTGAAGAGCGGGACCTGCGCCATGATGAAGATAAAGTTCGCGGCCGGCAGCACGAAGGTGCGGAAATTCACCCAGGTGTCGGTGCCGTAGATGCGCCAGACGACCTCGTTGAGCACCGCCAGCGCGATGTAGAAGACGATGATGCGCCGGGTGAACGTCATCCAGCCCTCGTCGCGCATCGGGATGAGTTCGTCCATCAGGTACTTGAGGAAGCTCTGCCCGCGCATGAGCCCGAAGCCGAGGATGCCGGCGAAGAGCGTGTAGAGGATCGTCGGCTTCATCTTCACGAAGGTGTCGTCGCGCAGGATCAGCGTCAGCCCGCCGAAGACGACGACGACGATCGCGGTGATCACCGCCATGCGCGGCAGCTTGCGGGTCAGGAAGAAGCTGAGCGCGAGCGTCGCGAGAATCGCCGGGATGAAGACCGTGGTGGCGAAGAGCACCTGCTCGAGCTGGCGCGCGGCCGTGTCGAGGCTGTCGTCCACGGGCGCGAGGCGATAGGCGAGGAAGAAGACGCCGATCGGCCCGATTTCGAGCGCGAGTTTGAGAAGCGGGTGGATGCTGCGTTCGGACATGGGAGCGCCATAGCGCGCCCGTCAGCCGAATTCCACCACAACCGCGCCGGCGGCGATCACCACCGCGAGCGCGCCGCGCAGCCAGCCGACCCGCTCGCCCAGAAACGCCCAGCCGATGGCGGCGGCGAAGACCACCGAGGTCTCGCGCAGCACTGCCGCCTGGCCGACCTTGTCGAGCCGGGTCGCGAGCATCACCGCGCCGAAGCTGACGAAGGCGATGAGCGCGCCGGCGAAGCCCCGGCGCAGCAGCGGCGCGAGGGCGGGCGGGTCGATCATCCGCGCATAGCGCCAGAGGGCGATAAAGGGAAAATCGACCGAAGTGATCAGGAAGAACCAGGCGAGGAAGGTGAAGGGGTCGGGCGTCGCGCGGATGCCGAAGGCGTCGTAGGTGGTGTAGATCGCGACCGAGAGCCCGCCGAGGCAGGCGACGACGAGCCCCACGCGCAGGTCGTGGCGGCCGGCGGTGACGCCGCGCAGGTTCACCAGCGCCAGCGCGAGGATCCCGCCCGAGAGAAGCAGCACCCCCAGCCACTGCACCCAGGAGTAGCTCTCGGCGAAGACCACCGAGGCGAAGGCGACGGTCGCGAGCGTCCCGGTGCCGCGCACCACCGGATAGACGACGGTGAAGGCCGCGCGGCTGTAGGCCATCGCCATCAGGAGCTTGTAGACGAAATGGATGCCGAGCGCGCCGAGGAGGATCCACCAGACGCGCCCCTCGGGCCAGGGCACCATGAAGAGCGCGACCGGCATCGCCAGCCAGAATATCCAGAAGTCGATGGCGCCCCGGGTCAGCCAGGGGTCGTGCCGGCCCTTCTGGAGCGCCCCGAAGACCGCATGCGAGACCGCCGCCAGCAGCGCCAGCGCCATGGCGGCGAGGCGCCCGTCGGGGGTGCCCTCGATCGACCAGACCCATTCGGTCACGGGCGGCGGCTCCCTGCGCGATCGGCGCGCCCGGGCCGGCGGGCGCGCAGGGTGGGCACGCGTGCCTGCCTTGTCACCGCGTTGAAATCAAACCGAAGCTCCGCGCCGCCAACCATCAGGAAACCTTCGTGGAGACGAAATGCGGCCGCATCGCGCCATTGAGGGCGGTCTCTCAGAGCCCGGTCAGGGCGCGGGCGAAATCCTCGGGGTCGAAGGGGGCGAGGTCGTCGATGCCCTCGCCGACGCCGATCGCATGGATCGGCAGGCCGGTGCGGTCGGCGAGCGCCACCAGCACGCCGCCGCGCGCGGTGCCGTCGAGCTTGGTCATCACGAGGCCGGTCACGTCGGCGATCTTGCGGAAGATCTCGACCTGGCTGAGCGCGTTCTGGCCGGTGGTGGCGTCGAGCACGAGGAGCGTGTTGTGCGGGGCCTCGGGATCGCGCTTGCGGATCACGCGCACGATCTTGGCGAGTTCCTGCATCAGGTCCTCGCGGTTCTGGAGCCGCCCGGCGGTGTCGATGAGGAGGAGGTCCGCCCCCTCGGCCTCGGCGCGGGCCATGGCCTCGAAGGCGAGGCTCGCGGGGTCCGAGCCCTGCGGCGCGGTCATCACCGGCACGCCGGCGCGCGACCCCCAGACCTGGAGCTGTTCGACCGCGGCGGCGCGGAAGGTGTCGCCGGCGGCGATCACCACCGACTTGCCGGCGGCGCGGAACTGGCTGGCGAGCTTGCCGATGGTGGTGGTCTTGCCCGAGCCATTGACGCCCACGACCAGCACCACCTGCGGGCGCCTGGGATAGATCGGCATGGGGCGGGCGACCGGGTCGAGGATCTTCGCGATCTCGGCGGCCAGCGCCTCCTTGACCTCGCGCGCGCCGAGGCGGCGGCCGAAGCGGCCCTCGGCCATGGCGGCGGTGACCTTGAGCGCGGTCTCGACGCCCATGTCGGACTGGATCAGCAGCTCCTCGAGGCTCTCGAGCATGTCGTCGTCGAGTACCCGGCCCTTCTCTGCGGGCTGGAGCATGCGGCCGAGCAGGCCGGGCGAGGATTCCGACGCCGGGGCCGGGGCCGGGGAGGATGCGGAGGCTGGCGCCGTCTCGGCCGGGGCGGTCGCGGGCGCCTCGTCGATGATCGCGTCGAGCCCCTCGCCGAGCTTCGAGGAGGATTTGAACAGCCGCTCCTTGAGCTTCTGGAAGAACGCCATCGGGGCCTCCGGGCAAACCGCCCCCTCCCCTAAACCGCGGCCGCGGCGGATGCAAACGCGCCGGGACGTCGGGGGCGTTGGCGGGGGCGTCGGGATGCCGACGGCTGGACGGCGCGGAAACCTTTGGCCGCCCCCGCGCGTTGTTCCGGTGGAAAGCCCGCAGGGAGATGCAGATGGCACCTCATGACACCAACACCAAGAGGGAGGCCCGGCGGCACTGGTTTCCGCTGGCCGGCATGGCCGTGCTCGTCGCCCTCGTCCTCGCCGGGTTCCTCTGGTGGAGCGGCCTCGTGGTCGGCTTCCTCGGCGAGGCCGAGCCCGCGCCCGAGGGCGGGCTGCTCAACGAGGAAGAGACCGAGACGCTGGCGCCCTGAGGGGGTTGCGGTTGATCGCTGCGGGACCGGGAAAGGCGAGGCATTGCCTCGCCCCGGCCCACGGCTGGAGGGCGTGAGCGCGGGGGCCGTCCGCTTCCTCAATGGAGGTCGCGGAGAGCGGGGATCGTGACGCGCCTGCCTGGGCGGCGCGGAACGCGCCTGCCGGGGGCAGGCAGGCGCGTCACGATTTGACACGGGTCAAATCGTGCAGGGCACGGGTCAGATTGTGCAGGGGAAGGCGGCGCGGCCTTTTCTGCGGCCTTCAGCCGGAAATGGTGTGGTCAAGGCGGCTCTCAGCGGCTTTCGGGTGCGGGGCCGCCGCGGCGCTGCTCGTCGCGCAAGAGGCCCCAGCAGGCGATGAAGAGCGCCGCGATCAGCGGGCCGATGACGAAGCCGTTGATGCCGAAGATCGAGAGCCCGCCGAGCGTCGAGACCAGCACCACATAGTCGGGAAGGCGCGTGTCCTTGCCCACCAGCGGCGGCCGCAGCAGGTTGTCGATCAGGCCGATCACCCCGACCCCGACCGCCACGAGCACGATCCCGCGCATGTAGTCGCCGGTGATCAGGAACCACGCCGCCACCGGCCCCCAGACGAGTGCCGCGCCGACCGCGGGGAGGAGCGACAGCGCAGCCATCAGCACACCCCAGAGCAGCGCCGCCTCGATGCCGAGGAGCCAGAAGGCAAGGCCGCCGATCGCGCCCTGGATCGCGGCGATGATGAAGTTGCCCTTCACCGTCGCGCGCACCACGGTCGCGAACTTGGTCAGCAACCGCTCGGCATAGTCGTTGCTGAGCGGCAGCGATTCCCGGATCGCGCGCCCCAGTGCGGGACCGTCGCGGAAGAGGAAGAAGAGCACGTAGAGCATGATGCCCGTGCTCACGAAGAAGCGCAGCGTGTTCTGGCCGATGCTGAGCGCCTGGCCGGCGATGAGCTGGCTGCCCTGCATCACCAGCGACGACAGCCGCTCGCGCAGGGCGGCGACGTCGACGCGCTCGATCCAGGCCGCCGCCCAGGGCGGCAGGTTCGCCCGCAGCGCCTCGACCGTCGCGGTGATGTCGATGGGGTTCTCCTGAATGCGGTTGAAGAGCTTGGTGCCCTCGGCGATCAGCGAGGTGAGGATCAGCGTCATCGGCAGGATCGCGAGCACGATGCAGGCGAGCAGGCTCAGCACCGCGGCGGCGTTGCGCCGCCCGTCGAGGCGGCGCGTGAAGGCCCGATGCATCGGCTGGAAGATGATCGCGAGGATCACGGCCCAGAACACCGCCCCGTAGAACGGGATCAGGAGCCAGACGAAGGCGACCGTCACCAGCGCGAGGATCAGGAGGAAACCAGCGCGGTGGAGCTTGGGGTTGTCCATGGCCGTCTCCATCCAGACCTGGGCCACGCTAGCCATGAAATCCGGCGGGCCGCAAGCCGGGTTTGCGGATGCTCAGCCGGAGACGAGGCCGCCGTCCACGATCAGGTTCTGTCCGGTCACCGCCCGCGCCCAGGGCGAGGCGAAGAAAAGAACCGCATCGGCCATCTCCGCCGGCGTGGTCACCCGGCCCAGCGGCGTCTGCGCGGCGATGAGGTCGAAGACGGCGTCGGGGGTCGCCGCGCTCGCGTCGGTGGTGCGCAGGAGCCCGCCCGAGACCATGTTCACCGTGACCCCGAGCGGGCCGAGCTCGCGCGCGGCGGTGCGGGTAAGCGCAAGGAGGGCGGCCTTGGCGGCGGTGTAGTCGTGGTAGGGCACCACCGGGTTCTGGAAGAGATTGGTGCCGATGGTGATGATCCGGCCCGATCCCGTGGCGGCGAAATGGGGGCGCAGCGCGCGGATGGCGTTGAGAGCGCCCCCCACCGCCGTCTCCGCCTGTCGCGCGATATCGCCCCAGGCCAGCGCCTCGAGGCTGGGCCGAGCATCGCCGTTGAAGGCGAAATCGGCAAGGGCATTGTGGACGAGCACGTCCGGTTTGCCGAGGGTTGCGGAGATTTTCTCCACCATTTCCTCAACGGCCGCCATGTCGGTCATGTCGGCAGCGAAGGCGGCGGCGCGCGGTCCGAGCTCGGCGGCGAGCGCCCGGGCGCTGTCCTCGCTCCGGCGGTAGTTGATGGCGACGCGCGCGCCCTCGCGGGCGAAGGCACGGGCGATGGCGGCGCCGAGGCCGCGCCCGGCGCCGGTGACGAGGACGGTGCGCTCGGAAATCGGGGCGCTCATGTCAGTTCTCCTTGAAGGCGAATGCGTGGAAGTGATGGGTCGGGCTGTTGCCGCCGCCGACGGAGAGCGCGCCTGCCGACGTGATCGCCGCGGCGGTGTAGGCCTTGGCCGCGCGGGCCGCGTCCCGAAGGGTCAGGCCGCGGCCGAGCCCGGTCGCCAGCGCCGCGGAAAGCGTGCACCCGGTGCCGTGGGGATTCGGGACGGGATACCGCGGGCCGTCGAGCCACTGGAGACCGCCGGGGTCGGCCAGCAGGTCAGGGCTCTCTCCCACCGGGAGATGCCCGCCCTTGAGCAGCACCGCGCCCGGGCCGAAGCGCAGAAGCGCTGCCGCCTGGATCTCCATCCCGGCGGTGTCGCTTGCCTCGGACAACCCGAGCAGATCGGCGGCCTCGGGCAGGTTGGGGGTGACGACCCGGGCGATCGGCAGCAGCCGCTCGCGCACGGCGGCCACCGCCTCGGCGGCGAGCAGGCGGTCGCCGCTCTTGGCCACCATCACCGGATCGACGACGATGGGCGCGGCGATGCCCGCGAGGCTCTCGACCACGGCCTCGACGATCTCGGCCGAGCCGAGCATGCCGATCTTGACCGCGTCGATGCGCACGTCCTCGCGGACCGCGTCGATCTGCGCGCGGACCATGCCGGGGGAGACGAGCTCGACCCCGCGCACGCCGCGGGTGTTCTGCGCGGTCAGGCCGGTCAGGGCCGCCATCGCATAGCCGCCATTGGCCGAGATCGTCTTGATGTCCGCCTGGATGCCGGCGCCCCCGGAGGGATCGGATCCGGCGATGCTGAGGATGTTGGGGATCATACCTGCCTCCATTCGTCGCAGAGCGCGCGGGTCGCCGCCTCGGGATCCGCGGCGCGGGTGACCGCCGAGACCACCGCCATGCCGACGGCGCCCGCCGCCTTCAGGGCCGCGGCATCGCCCGGCCCGATCCCGCCGATCGCGATCACCGGCACCGGGCTCGCCGCCGCGATCCGGGCGAGCCCCGCCATCCCCACCGGCGCGGCGTGGTCGGGCTTGCTCGCGGTGGCACGCACCGGCCCCGCGCCGATGTAGTCGATCCCCGGGGGGATGGCGGCGCACTGGCCCAGGGTCTCGATCGAGAGGCCGAGCAGGCGCCCTGCCCCGATCCGGCGCCGCGCCTCGGCGGGATCGCCGTCCCCCTGCCCGATGTGCAGCCCGTGCGCGCCGGAGGCGATCGCCACCTCGATGCGGTCGTTGATGAAGAGCTTCACGCCCATCGGGTCGAGTTCGGCCATGAGCTGCACGGCCTGCGCCAGGATATCCGCATCGGACGCGGTCTTGTCGCGCAGCTGCACCGCCCAGGCTCCGCCCCGGGCGGCGGCGCGCGCCTGGTCGATCACGGCCAGCGGCGCGCCGGGGTCGGTGACGACATAGATCGCGCCAAGGGTCATGACGCGGTGATCCGGGCGCCCCGGTCGAGCGCCTCGGGCGTCTGTGCCGCGAGCGCGTCGAGGAAGGCGGGCTCGAAGCTCCCGGGCCCGCCTGCGCCGCGGGCGGCCTCCTCGCCGGCAAGGCCGAAGCTCGCCATCGCCGCGGCACTCGCTTCAAGGGCCGGGACGCCGGCGCCGGCGCAGAAGGCGGCGATCACGCCGTTGAGCGAGCAGCCGAGCGCGGTCACCCGGGTCATCAGCGGATCGCCGTTGGCGATCCGCAGCACCCGCGCGCCGTCGGTCACGAGATCGACCGGGCCGGAGACCGCCACCACCCCGCCGGTGCGCGCAACAAGGCTTCGCGCGGCGGCTTCGGCCGCGCCGACGCTGTCGCCCGTATCGACGCCCCGCGCCGCGCCGCCGAGCCCGGCGAGCGCCAGCACCTCCGAGGCATTGCCCCGGATCACCGTGGGCCGCAGATCGAGGAGCCGTTCGCAGAGGTCCTGCCGGAACCGGGTGGCGCCGACCCCCACCGGATCGAGTACCCAGGGACGCCCGGCCGCGTTCATCACGGTCGCCGATTCGACCATCGCCTCGCCCCATTCGGGATCCGCGGTGCCGATGTTGATGTTGAGCGCCTGGGCGAGGCCAGCGAACTCCGCCGCCTCGATGCGGGCATGGACCATGGCCGGCGACGCGCCGATCGCCAGCAGGATATTGGCACTCACGTTCATCGCCACGAAATTGGTGATGCTGTGCACGAGCGGGACGGCCGCGCGCATCCGCGCAAGGCTGTCGCCGGGGGATTGCACCGGTGTCTGTCGCATCTCGCCTCCGGCCGGCTTCGGAGGCGGGAGGCGGGGCGGATTCCGGGACCATGCCGGCGGGTCTGCACCGCTTCGCGCGCTCCCTACGCCAGCATGATCTGGTTCAGGTTCAAAGGGTGCATCTCAGCCCGCGATATGCGGACGCCCCTGTCGCAGACCCAAGCATGCCCGGCGACCGGGGAATGTCAATGCCGGGCGCTTGCCGGCCTTCTTCAGGCCAGAAACCTGGAGAGCAGTGCCTGGGGTTGCGGGGGCGGCGAGCGCCCCGCCGCGCGGGCCGAACACGGCCCGCGCCAGCATAAGGACTCGCGCGCACCCGCGCGCTCTGCATGGCCGCCCAAGGGCGGCCCCCGGGGAGAGTGTCAGCCCGCCGCCGCGTCCTTCTCGATCAGCCGGATCGCGCCCTCGCGGACCTGCGCCTGGATCGCCTTGGTGATCTCGATCTGGGCGGCCTCGCCGGCCTTGCGCGTGACCTCCTCGAGCGCGGCCAGATCCTCGAGATAGCGCTCCGACAGCCGGCGCGGCAGGTTCTCGAGGATGAAGGGCACGCTCGCGCTCTCCTGCGCCTGGCCGAGCTTCAGCGCGGCCATCAGCACGTCCTCGGGCACGTCGCGGAGCACCCCGGCCACGTCGCGGCCGTGGACGCGCAGCGCGATGTCCTCGAAGGTGAACATCGTGCGCTGGACGTCCTGGGCGAGCGCGCTGTCCTGGGTCTCGAGGTAGCCCATGAAGCCCTCGCGGACCTCGGTCGAGATGTTGTTCATCAGCCCCGCGATCAGGTCGGCGGGACGGCGCTTGGAGAGGTTGCGCTGGAGCACCGACAGGAAGTCGCGCTCGATCGCCCCCTGGATCGAGGCGGCGATCGGCGCGTCGAGGCTCGGCACCCGCGAGAGGCGCAGCACCACCGACTGGGCGAAGCCGCGCTCGAGACGCTCGAGCACGCTTGCGGCGATCTCGGGGCGCAGCTCGCTCAGGATGAGGGCCGCGGTCTGGGGATGCTCGGCCTGGAGAAAGCTGCCGAGCGCCGTCACCGGCACCTCGTTCAGCCGCTCCCAGACCGGGCGGTCGGTGCTGCGCCGGCGGCCGGCGACGAGCCGGTCGACCTCGTCCTCGTCGTCGAGCACCGCCGAGAGGAGCTTGCGCGCGGCCTTCGCCCCGCCCGCGACCTCGGGGCCGGTGGTCAGGAGCTCGAGGAACTCGACGATCACCGCGTCGAGGATGTCCTGGTTGATCTTGCCGAGCCCGGCGATGGCGCGCGCGAACCGCTCCATGTCGGCCTCGCTGAGATCGCGCAGGAAGCCCGCGCCGAGCTCGGGGCCGATCGCGGTCAGGATCATCGCCGCCTTCTCGATCGGCGCGGGCATCCGCTCGGGGCGGATGTGCGGGCGCGGCGCCAGCGGGCGCAGGGGGGCGGCGGGGACGAGGGCGGTGTCGCTCATTGGGCATAGCTCCGGACCATCGCCCCGGCGAGCAGGCTCCAGCCGTCGGCGATCACGAAGAAGGCAAGCTTGAAGGGCAGCGACACGACGACGGG
>CAZESN010000080.1:8958-11099 GCA_964514775.1 uncultured Rhodovulum sp. | reverse complement strand
GCGACTACGACTACATGCTGAAGATCGTCACCCGCGACATCGCCAGCTACGACCGGGTCTACCAGAGGCTAATCGACAAGGTCGAACTCGACACGGTCACCACCTATTTCGCGATGGAGGCCATCGCCGAGCAGCGGCCCCTGCCGGTCAGCGAGACCGCCGGCTGATCCTTTCACGCTCGCCGAAGCGCCGCCGAACAGATCGGGGGCCTCCTGTCAGACGTTCAGCGGCAGGCCGAAAAGCGACCCGTAGCCCTCTGGCGCGCGCCCGCTGCCCGCCAGCCTCAGGGCATGCCAGGCGAGCGCCTGATTGCTGGTCACGACCGGCTTGCCGATCCGCGCCTCGACCTCGGCGATCACCCCTGCGGCGCGGAGGCCCGTGCAGGACAGGAACACCCCGTCCACCGGACCGGCACCGATCTCGCTCGCGCGCTCGAGGATGCTGTCGGGGCTGACCCGCGACGGTGGCGTGCGGCCGAGCGCGGCGCTCTCGGGCGCGCGGAACGTACCGCGGGCCACCACGTCCAGTCCGGCGCTCTCCAGGAACGCCCCGATCATCGCGTTCACCTCGTCCGGATAGGGCGTCACGACGGCGATGCGCCGCATCGACTGCACCCGCATCGCGGCAAGGCCCGCCGTCATCGGATCGGTGACCGGAATGCCGGGCCGTACCGCCCGGACCGTGCGGGCGATCTCGGCCGCCCCGATGGCGATCGCGGCCGAGGTGCAGCCGAAGGCTATGACGTCGAGCCGCTCACCGGGCACGATCAGCCGGGCGGCGCCGTCGATCGAGGCCCCCATCGCCTTCAGGCTCCCGGGGGTGATCCGCGGCTCGAACGGGATGCGCGTCGCATAGACCTCCACGCCGGGGTGCGGCAGAAAGGTCCGCATGTCCGGCTCGATCATCGTGTCGCCGGCGTTGACGATGAGGCCGAGCGCGACCTCCATCCCGACCCCGTTGTCGAGGCGGCAGGGGAGTTCCTGCCAGGGAGCCGGACCCGCCTCGATCAATCGGCCACCTCGCGCCGGCGCCGGCCGGGTGCGGCGGCGAGGAGCTGGCGCGTGTAGGGGTCGCGCGGGCTTTCCCATAGCGAGACATGGTCGCCGGCCTCGACGAACCGGCCCGCCTTCATCACCACAACCCGGTCGGCGATGTAGCGCACCACGCCGAGGTCGTGAGAGACGAAGAGATAGCTGAGGTTGTGGCTCCGCTGGAGGTCGGCGAGGAGGTTGAGGATCTGCGACTGGATCGAGAGGTCGAGCGCCGAGACCGGCTCGTCGCAGATCACGAAGCGGGGGCGCAGGATCAGGGCGCGCGCAATCGAGATGCGCTGGCGCTGGCCGCCCGAGAATTCGTGCGGATAGCGGTCGAGGGAGGTCGCGGGCAGGCGCACGCTCTCGATCGCCTCGTTGATCCGCACCACCCGCTCGGCCCTGGGGACACCGTTGAGCTTGAGCATCCCGTCGAGGACGGTGCGCACGGTCTGGCGGGGGTTGAAGGCAGCGGCGGACGCCTGGAACACCATCTGGAGATGGCTGCGGAAGGGCCGCATCGCCGCCGGACCCAGATGGGTGATGTCGGTGCCGTCAAAGAGGATCCGCCCGGAGGTCGTCGGCACCAGACGGAGGATCGCCTTCGAGAGGGTCGACTTGCCGCAGCCGGATTCGCCAACGAGCCCGACGGTCTCGCCCGGCTCGATGGCGAGCGACACGCCGTCGACCGCGGTCACCGGGCCGCGTGCGGTGTCGTAGGTGACGCGGAGGTCGTCGATCTCGAGGAGCGGCATCAGGTCGTGCTCCCCATCTCGGGCAGGCGAGCCGTACGGAAATGCAGTGCCGAGCCGAGCGGCAGCGAGGCGGCGAGAAGCTGGCGGGTGTAGGGGTGCTGCGGGTCGGAGAGCAGGCGCGCGGTGGCGCCCTCCTCGCGCTTGAGACCGCCCTGCATCACGATAACCCGGTCGGTCCAGTCGGCGACGACGCCGATATCGTGGGTGATCAGCAGCACGCTCATCGAGAGCTGGCGGCGCAGACGGTCGATGAGCTCGAGCACCTGCGCCTGGACGGTCACGTCGAGGGCGGTGGTCGGCTCGTCGACCGTCTGCGCCGCCAGCTCTCGATGAGCGTGCTGCTGATCACCCACGA
>CAZESN010000080.1:0-8948 GCA_964514775.1 uncultured Rhodovulum sp. | reverse complement strand
GGCTGGCAGGCGATGGCGACCGAGATCATCACCCGCTGCTGCATGCCGCCCGAGAGCCGGTGCGGGTATTCATCGTAGAGCTGCGCGGGGTTCTTCAGGCCGACGAGGTCGAAGAGCTCGATCGCCCGGGCCTTGGCCCTCGCCCAGGAGACGCCTTCGTGGCGGACCACCACCTCGGCGACCTGGCGGCCGACCGACATGACCGGGTTGAGCGAGAGCGAGGGCTCCTGAAAGATCATCGACGCGGTCTTGCCGCGCAAGGCGCTGAGCCGGCGCGGGCTCATCTTCAGAAGATCCTTGTCGCCGATCCAGATCGAGCCGGAGACGGTCGCGGCCTCGGGCAGCAGGCCGAGGATCGCGAGGGCGGTCATCGACTTGCCCGAGCCTGACTCGCCGACCAGCCCGAGGGTCTCCTCGGCCCGCAGCTCGAAGCTCATCCCCTCGACCACGACGGACGGGCCGAACCGGACGTTGAGGTCGCGAACCTCCAGCACAGGCGGCACGGCGGGGGCGGCCATCACCGATCCTTCCGGGGGTTGAGCGCCCGGGTCAGCCCGTCCGAGAGCAGGTTGAGCGAGAGCACGGTGACGACGATCGCAAGGCCGGGGAGGGTAATGACATACCAGGCGGTGCGGAGCTGGTCGCGGCCCGAACCGATCATGCTGCCCCAGCTCACGGTGTTCGGATCCCCCAGACCGAGGAAGGAAAGGGCCGATTCGATCAGGATCGCGCTTGCGACCATGACCGACGAGGTCACGATGATCGGCGCGATCGCATTCGGCAGGATCTGGCGGGTGGCGATCGAGAAGTCGCCGTAACCCGCGGCCCGCGCGGCCTGGACGAAGTCGAGATGCTTCAGCGCCCGGAACTCGGAACGGACGATGCGCGCGATGGCCGGCCAGGACACGAGGCCGATCGAGAGCGTGATCGTGGCGATCGAGGGCTGGAAGATCGCGATCAGCACGATCACGAGCAGGAACGGCGGGAAGGTCTGGAAGATCTCGATCAGCCGCACCAGGAGCTGGTCGGTACGCCCACCGACGTAGCCGGCAACCGCGCCGACCACGAGGCCGATCACGAGCCCGATCAGCGTCGAGACGATGCCGACCATCACCGAGACACGGGCGCCGTAGAGGATGCCCGCGAGAATGTCGCGGCCCATCGAATCCGTGCCGAGCGGCCAGCGCATGTCCGCTCCGGGCGCGAGGAAAGGGCGCGAGACCATGTTGAGCGGGTTCGCCGGATAGAGATAGCCCGCCGAGAGGGTAAGGCCGAGGATCACCGCGAGCAGCACGATACCGGCGGTCAGGGCGGGGTTGGCGAGGGCCTTGCGGATCAGGGTCATGGCTCAGTCGAGCTCGATGCGCGGGTCGAGCCACGCCTGAACGACGTCGGTCACCGCGTTGATGACGAGCACCAGAAGCGCCGAGAGCAACAGGATCCCGAGGATGACCGAGAAGTCGCGCTTGAGGATCGCATCGAACGCGAGACTGCCGAGACCCGGCCAGCTGAAGACCGTCTCGATGACGATGCTGCCCCCGAGGATCGCGCCGATCTGCATGCCGACCATGGTCGTCACCGGCAGGAGCGCATTCGGGATGACGTGGTCGAAGACGATCTGGCGCCGGGTCATGCCCTTGGCGAGCGCGGTGCGCACGAAGTCGCGCTGGAGCACCTCGAGCGTCGAGTTGCGCATCAGCCGGGCGTAGATGGCCACATAGAAGGCGGCGAGCGCGAGTGCTGGCAGCACGAGATGGTGCAGCCGGTCGGCCAGCCGCTCGAGCGTGGTCATCTGGGCGCCGATGGTCTCGGCGCCGCCAACCGGGAACCAGCCGAGGTTGACCGAGAATACGATGATCATCATCAGCCCCACCCAGAAACCCGGCACCGAGTAGAGCAGGAGCACGAGGAGCGAGAGGAACTTGTCGACCCACCCCCCGCGCGACAGCGCCATCAGCGTGCCGAAGGCGACGCCGATCAGCACGGCGAGCGTGAGGCCACTCGCCATCAGCAGGAGCGACGCCGGGAGCCGGTCGAGGATCAGGTCGAGAACCGGCTGGTTGTAGAGCGGCGAAACCCCGAGATCGAGCCGGACGACGCCCCAGAGATAGCCCAGGAGCTGGCCGAGGATGCCCTGGTCGAGGCCGAACTGCCGGCGCCAGGCATCCATCGTTTCCTGCGTGGCGCTGCCGGAGGCGGCTGCCATCGCATCGGCCGCATCCCCCGGCGCCAACTTCAGGAGCAGGAAGGCGATGATGATGATGACCAGCGCCGCCGGTATCGCCTGCAGAATCGTACGTAGAAAGACGCGGGCTATCCGGCGGTTAATCAAGTCGAACGACCCCTGTTGCGTTCCGGGACGCCGGCCCGGGTTGATCCCGGTGCCGGCGCGGGTACGTCTCAGCCTTCGAGGCGAACCGAGGCGATGGTGCCGGTGATGCCATCCGCCGTCAGGATCAGATCCTTGACGTTCGAACGGGTGATCGTCGCCGAATACTGCGTGAAGAGCGAGATATCCGGAAGGTCCTCGATAATCAGCTTCTGCACCTCGGTGAAGAGCTCGATCCGACGGGCCTCGTCGGGCTCGATGGCAGCAGCCTCGAAAAGTGCGTCCACCTCCGGGTTGTTGTAGTTCGAGCCGTTGGAGTAGGGCACGCCGGGCCGGAAGTTCTTCGACCAGTACAGGCGCTGGACACCGACGGTCGGATCGTAGGTGTTGTTCATCGACTGGACTGCGCAATCGAAGTCGCGGTCGGTATAGATGCGCTTCACGTAGGTTGCGACATCCTGCGAACGGACAGTGACCTCGACGCCGAGCGGCTGCATCGCCTGCTTGATGAACTCGGCGCCACGGCGGAACAGGTCGCCGTTCGGCATGAAGTCCATGTTGATGCTGAAGCGCACGCCGTCGGCGCCGCGGGGATAGCCAGCCTCGTCGAGCAGGGCCGCCGCCGCCGCCGGATCGTACGGCGGCACCAGATCCTTGATCTCGGGCACGTAAAAGCGCGCGAGATCAGGGCCAACCGGCCCCCAAGCCACCTTTCCCTTGCCGTAGCAGGCGACCTCGAGCAGCATCTCGCGGTCGATCGCATGGGCGAAGGCTTTCCGCACGAGCTGGTTCGAGAAGATCTCCGTGTCGAGGTTGAATTCGAGGCGGCCGATGGAGTTCGTATACTGCCAACCATCCGAAATGATGGTGATATTGTCGTCCGCCTCGAGCCGCGGCAGGTCAGTGAAGGGAATGGGCAGTGGCGTGCCTGAGACGGCATCAACTGTGCCGGTCTCGACTGCGATCGAGCGCGACGAGGCGTCGCGGGCAAACTGGAAGATCAGCTGGTCGATGTAGGGCTTGGGCGCGTCCCAGTAGTTCGGATTGCGCTCATAGATGATGTGGCTGCCACGCACCCATTCCTTCAGCAACCAGGGACCGGTGCCGACCGGTGCCGTTATCGCCGGGTTGCTGGCGATGTCGGTGCCGTCGAAGACATGCTTCGGCAGGATCGGCGATTCGCCCGCCGCCAGCGCGTACATCATGTAGGGCGCCGGGGCCGAGAGGTTGATGACGACGGTCGTCGCGTCCGGCGTGTCGATGCTCTGGACATTGGCGAAGGTCGCGCGACCGCGCGGGTGGTGCTCTTTGAGCGTCCAGACCGAATAGGCGACGTCCTCGGAGGTGAAGTCGGCGCCATCGCTCCACTTCACGCCCGAGCGAAGGTTGAAGGTGACGGTCAGGCCGTCCTGCGCAACCTCCCAGCTCTCGGCGAGACCGGGAAACTGGTTGAGCTCGAAGTCGTAGGTCAGCAGGCCCTCATTGGTCTGGGAGCTCGTGACCAGCTGCGAGGTCTGAGTCGACAGAACCGAGAGCAGCACCGCCGGCTCCGGCTCGATTATGACGCGAAGCGTGCCGCCCGATGCCCCCTGGGCGAAGGCCGTATGCGCCCCGGTGAAGGCGAGGGAGCCCGTCACGGCGCCGGCGAGCTGCAGGAACGTCCGGCGATCGTGACCCTGAGGGGTCGGATGCGGAGCCTTCTTCATTCGACTAGACCTTTCCCTGTGGCGTCCGGCGGACCGGTTCGAGACGCATCGACACTTTCGTCTTGTTGCGTTATGCGCAACGGTGTTGCAATAAAAAGGCTAGCGCAATGTATTTTGCCGGTCAACACTATCCTCGGCGATGGGAGTTCGGATGAGTGGATTTAGGACGAATGTTTCGCCAGACGACCCGGAGGCAAAACCTGCCTTCTCCGGAGTCGCTGCTGTGCAGCATGCAATTGCTATTCTTCGGGCGATGGACGCGCGCGAGCCCGAGCTCGGCGTGAACGAGATCGCGCGCCGCATCGGCGTGCACAAGAGCACCGCCTCGCGCATCCTCGCCACCCTCGAGGCCGCGCATTTCGTCCAGCGCAGCCCCGACACGGGCCGGTTCCGCATCGGCATGGGCTTGATCGCGCTTGTAAGCCCCATTGTCTCGAGCCTCGACGTGGTCCAGATCGCCCGGCCCTACATTGACAGGCTGGCGCAGGAACAGGGCGAGACGACCAGCCTCGGCTTCCTGCTCGACCGCTCGGTGATCATGGTCGAACAGGTGCCGGGTTCGCGCGCCGTCGCCTTTCTCGCCCGCGCCGGGGCACGGGTTCCGGCGCATTGCACCGCGGCAGGCAAGATGTTCCTGGCCCATCTCGACCCCGAGGAACGGCGCGCTTTCTTCTCCGAGCCGCTCCAGAAATTCACCGAGCATACCAAGACAAGCGAGGCGGAACTCGAGGAGGAGCTCCGCATGGCCCGCGAAACGGGCTATGCGATCAACGACGAGGAGTTCCAGCCCGAATCCTGCGGCATCGCCGCGATGATCTGGGATTCATCGCGCTCTCCGGTGGCGACGCTGACCATGGCGATCCCCAAGCACAGGTTCGACGAGGCCTACCGGCAGGAGCTCGCGGCGATGATCGTGGACTACGCCATGGAGCTGTCGCGCGGGCTCGGCCACGCGCCCAGCCTGACCGCCCGCCGATAGCCGCCGCCGATCCGCGTTGACTGCTATCCGATATCACAGTTACACAAACGCAAAAGCGCGCGACGCGGGGCCAGGGGAGGCGGCATGCGGAAGTCGGATCGAGGAGGGCGCCTCGCCCTGGTGGCGGGTGCCGCCGGCGGTCTCGGTCGCCGGTTCTGCGAAGTGCTGGGGGCGGATGGCCTGACCGTCGGCCTGGGCGGCCGCAACCCCGCCCGTCTTGCCGAACTCCAGGCGGAACTCGCCGCGGCCGGGATCGACGTCGTCGCGGCGCCGTTCGAGCCGTCGTCGTCGGAGACGGTTCGCGCCGGGATGGACCGGCTCGAGGAGATGACCGGCAAGCCGCTGACGGTTCTGGTGAACAGCATCGGGACCAATCGCCGGGGGCCGATGCTCGAGGCCGCCGACGCGGATTTCGACCTGATCTTCGGAGCGAACGTCCGCGCCGCCTTCCTGCTCGCCCGCGAAGCCGCGCGGCGGATGATCGCGCAGGGCGAGCGCGGGCGGATCGTGCAGGTCTCGTCGATCATGGGCGTCCGGCCGGTGCGCGATATCTGCATCTACGGCGCCTCGAAGGCGGCGCTCACCCATCTCACCCAGGGCATGGCTCTGGAATGGGGGGCGCACGGCATCTCGGTCAACGCGCTGCTGCCCGGGTTCATCGAGACCAAACTGACCCGGGGCTTTCTCGGCACCGAGCGGGGCGGTGGGATCGTGGCGGGCAGCCCGCGCGGACGGGCGGGACGGCCGTCGGACCTCGACGGGGCGCTGCGGCTCCTCACCTCCTTCGACACCGACTTCATCAACGGCAGCGTGCTTGCCGTCGACGACGGGCAGATCCTGTCGATCCGCTGACCGGAGTTCCTCCATGAAGAACAAGATCATCATCACCTGTGCCGTGACCGGCGCGATCCATACGCCGTCGATGTCGCCGTATCTGCCGCAGACCGCCGAGGAGATCGCGGACGCCGCGATCGGGGCGATCGAGGCGGGCGCGGCGATCGTGCATCTGCATGCGCGCGGCAAGGACGGGATCCCGGACCAGGACCCGGAGCTCTTCCCGCCGTTCCTCCAGGTCATCAAGCAGCGCACCGACGGGATCATCAACATCACCACCGGCGGCGCGCCGAGCATGACCGTCGAGGAGCGCCTGCGACCGGTGGCGCGGTTCCAGCCCGAGATCGCCTCGCTCAACATGGGGTCGATGAACTTCGGGCTCTATCCGATGCTGGAGCGGTACACGGATCTCCGGCACGCCTGGGAGCGGAGCTATCTGGAGGGGTCGCGCGATCGGGTGTTCAAGAACACCTTCCGGGACATCGAGACGATCCTCGCCACCTGCACCGAGGGGGGCACGCGGTTCGAGGTCGAATGCTACGACATCGGCCATCTCTACACGCTGGCGCATTTCGTCGACCGGGGGCTGATCCGGCCGCCGTTCTTCGTGCAGAGTGTCTTCGGCATCCTCGGCGGGATCGGCACCCATCCCGACGATGTCGGAATGATGAAGCGCACGGCAGACCGGCTCTTCGGCGACGACTACCACTGGTCGGTGCTGGGGGCGGGGCGGAACCAGATGCCGATCGCGGCGATGGCGCTGGCCATGGGCGGCAATGTCCGCGTCGGGCTCGAGGACTCGCTCTGGATCGGGCGCGGGCAGCTTGCGCAGACCAACGCCGATCAGGTGCGCAAGGTCCGGGCCATGGCCGAGGCGCTGGGCCTCGAGCCGGCGAGCCCGGCGGAGGTGCGCGAGATCCTGAAGCTGAAAGGCGCCGATGCGGTGAATTTCTGAGGCGGTGTCCGGGCTCGGACAAAACGACATGTCGTTGATATTATTGTCATAACTTGACCGCATTAACCGGGACGAAACCTTTGCGGACGGGAAAGTGCTGCCGTCCGGGACCTCGACGCAGCACCCGCCCTACATGGCGCGCGGGGCGGATCAGATCCCCTCCCCGCCGGACACGCCTATCGCGCGCCCCGCGCCGCGAAAGGCGGCGGCTCATGCGAGCGCGGCTCGGCGGGCACGCCCTCGACGCGGGCGATGCGCACGAGACAGGTCTGGGCCGAGCAGCCCTGCGACAGGCTGGAGGCGCCGATGTCGCGGGTGAGCACGTTGGGATTGCCCTGGGCATCGAGCCCGTCCTCGGCGAAGGGATCGAACCAGGCGCCGGTCGACAGGCGGAGGACGCCGGGCATGATGTCCCCGGACACGCGGGCGGCGGCGAGGCAGCGGCCCCGCGCGTTCCAAAGCTCGACCACATCCCCATCCGCGATGCCGCGCGCGGCGGCGTCGGACGGGCTGATGGTCACGTATTCGCGGCCGTCCTGCTTGCCGGCGACGCTGTAGGCGGAATGGTCGAGCTGGCTGTGCAGCCTGCGCGCCGGCTGGTCGGAGACGAGATGGAGCTCGTCCGCCTCGGCCGTGCCGAGCCACTCCGTGGGCGGGATCCAGGCCGGATGCGAGGGGCAGTCGGCGAGGCCATAGCTGGCGAGCCGGTCGGAACTGAGCTCGATCCGTCCCGAGGGCGTCGCCAGCGGGGCGGCGGCCGGATCGCGGCGGAACGCCGCGAGAAAGCTGCGCGGCCGGGCATGCGCCGCGAGATCGACGAGGCCCTCGGCCCAAAACCGGTCGAAATCGGGCAGGTCGACCCCGTCCGCCGCCGCGCGCTGGGTGCAGTCGGCATAGAGCCGGCGCAGCCAGGCATCGGCATCGCGCCCCTCGGTGAAGAGGTCCTCGGCGTCGAGGCGGCGGGCAAGGCCGCGGAAGATGTCGTAATCGTCGCGCGCTTCGGCATGCGGCGCGGCAACCCGGCGCATGGCCACCAGATAGCGCTCGAGCGAGGCGAAGCCGATGTCGTCCCGCTCGAGCGCCGTGGTGGCGGGCAGGACGATGTCGGCGAGCTTGGCGGTCGCGGTCCAGTACTGCTCGTGGACGACGATCGTCTCGGGCTTCTCCCACGCCCGGCGCAGGCGGGTCAGGTCCTGGTGGTGGTGATAGGGGTTGCCCCCCGCCCAGTAGATCATCCGGATGTCGGGATAGGTGTAGTCCGCGCCGCGGTAGGTGAAGGCGCCGCCGGGGTTGAGCAGCATGTCGGCGATGCGCGCGACCGGGATGAAGTCGCGCACCGGGTTGCTGCCCTGGGGCAGGGTCGGGCCCTTGAGCTTGTACTGGGCGCTGCCGATCATGTTCATCGCGCCGTAGCCGAAGCCGAAGCCGCCGCCGGGCCGGCCGATCTGGCCGGCGGCGGCGGCAAGCGCGATCACCGCGAAGAAGGGCTGCTCGCCGAATTCGGCCCGCTGGAGCGAGAAGGCGACGCCGAGCATGCTGCGGGTGCCCGCGATCTCGCGCGCGAGCCGATTGATGCGCTCGGCGGGCACGCCGGTGATCGCCTCGGCCCAGGCGGGGGTCTTCTCGATCCCGTCGCTCTCGCCGGAGAGATAGGCGGCGAGCGTCTCGGTGCCGATGCAGCAGCGCGCGAGGAAGTCGTGGTCGGCGAGACCCTCCTTGAGCAGCACCCGGGTCATCGCCAGCATCAGCGCGGCGTCGGTGCCCGGGCGGATCGGGATCCACTCGACCTCGCCGCCGGTGTCCAGGCTGTCGCGCACCGGGCTCACGTTCACGAAGCGGGTGCCGGCGGCGGCCATGCGCTCGAGCCCCTGGCGCAGCATGTGGTCGCCGGCGCCGCCGGGCGAGACCTGCGCGTTCTTCGCCGGCATGCCGCCGAAGGCGACGAGGAGCCGCGTGTGCTCGGCCATCACGTCCCAGGAGCTCTGCTCGGCGCGCAGCTCGTCGAGCGACCCCGCGACATAGGGCAGGATGACCGGTCCGGCGGCGAGGCTGTAGGTGTCGACGTTCGACACATAGCCGCCGGTCACCGCGAGGAAGCGGTGCACCTGGCTCTGGGCGTGGTGGAAGCGGCCGGCGCTCGACCAG
>CAZESN010000079.1:0-11313 GCA_964514775.1 uncultured Rhodovulum sp. | reverse complement strand
TCGAGACCGTGGTCGCGGCCAAGCCCGACGTCTTCAACCACAACCTCGAGACCGTGCCCGGCCTCTATCCGGAGGTCCGTCCCGGGGCGCGCTACTTCCATTCGCTGCGGCTGCTGCAGCGGGTGAAGGAGCTCGACCCGACCATGTTCACCAAGTCCGGCATCATGGCCGGCCTCGGCGAGGACCGGCAGTCGGTGCTCCAGGTCATGGACGACATGCGCGCGGCGGATGTCGATTTCCTCACCATCGGCCAGTATCTCCAGCCAACCCCGAAGCACCATGCGATCGCGCGGTTCGTGACGCCCGAGGAATTCGCCGCCTACGAGCGCGCGGCCTTCGGCAAGGGCTTCCTGATGGTCTCCTCGACGCCGCTGACACGGTCGAGCTATCACGCGGGCGAGGACTTCGAGCGGCTCAGGGCGGCGCGGCTGACGAAGCTCGGGCTGGCGTGATCCGGGTCGCGCGCGCCACGGCCCCCAGTGGAAGTGTCGGAGCATGCAGAATCTCACATCGGTAGCGCGCCGGCTTCTTCGCCGGCTGCGCGGGCAGGTGTTTCCCGCGATCTCGCGCCAGTCGCGGGTGCGGGAAGTGGCGGCGCTGACGATGGTCTACGAGAGCCCGGCGCTGCTCGCGAAATGGGTCCAGCACTACGGCGACCTGTTCGGGCGGGAGAACCTGTTCATCGTCTCGCACGGGCCGAGCCCGGCGCATGAGGAGGTGGCGGCCGGATGCAACTATCTGGTCGTCCCTCGGGAGACGATCGTCGATATCGGCTCGGTGAAGGCGGCGCTCCTGAGCAACATGTCGGCCGGCCTGCTGGCGATCTACGATGCGGTGATATGCGGCGACGTGGACGAGCTGGTGGTTCTGGACCCGAACGCGCATCCGGGCTCGCTGAAGGAGTATGTCCTGTCGCTGCCGGGCGATGCCGCCGTGGCGCCACTCGGCTTCGACATCGTTCCGGACGAGGCGTATTTCGACGAGGGCGGGCGGGCGACGATCGCGAGGCCGTTGCTGCGGCAGGTGAACCGGCTGGTCTTCGACTGGGAGTTCTGCAAGCCGTCCGTCCTGAAGAGCCCTAAGACGCTCTCCATCGGCCAGCACGGCCTGATCGGCAGCAGGTTCGCCCTCGACGAGAACCTCGTCCTGATCCATCTCAAGTTCCTGGCCCTGAACCCGCCGGACTTCTACCGCCGCGTCTCGGACGAGGTGGCGGCGGCCGCGGCCGCCGACCGCAAGGTCGGCAACGAGTTCTGGGCCGCCGGCCTCGGCCGCCTGAAGGAATACGCGGCGTCGATGGGGGATCCGGGATCCGCGATCCCGACCCTCGAGCCGAGGGAGGCGTCTCGCGGCTGCTACAGCTTCGACCAGTCCAGGCTCCCGCCGGGCGCGGATATCGGCGATTCGTTCCGGCTGGCTCCGGCGGGGCGGGCGCGGGTCTTCGCACTGCCCGAGCGCTGGCTCGATCTCGTGTAGCCCGGCCGGCTGCGTGCGAACCCCTCTGGCTTTCATATGGGCAGAAACCCTATTGAGCAGTCGGGGCCCCGCGCAAAGGCGCGGGGGAAAATGGAACGCGGCCAACGGGCCGCTCATTGTTCTGCGACAGGAACACCGATGCCGCGGTCACGCAAAGCCGTCCCGACTGAACCGCCCCTGCTCCGGGTGACGCGATGATCCCGGTCCGCGGCTATGCCGGCCACCGGGTCGCCGTCCTCGGCCTCGGCCGGTCGGGCCTGCCCACCGTCGCGGCGCTCAGGGCCGGCGGCGCGGATGTCGTCGCCTGGGACGACGGCGAGGCCGCCCGCGAGCGCGCGGCGGCGGAGGGCATCGCGCTCGTCGACCTGACGCGGCCTGGTGCTTTCGAGGGCGTCACCGCGCTGATCGTCTCGCCCGGCATTCCCCATCTCTATCCGGCGCCGCATCCGGCGATCGCGGCGGCCTGGGACGCGGGCGTCGCCGTCGACAACGACATCGGGCTCTTCTTCCGCTCCTTCGCCACGCCCGACTGGAACCGGTTCGAGCGCGCCCCGCAGGTGGTGGCGATCACCGGCTCGAACGGCAAGTCCACCACGACCGCGCTCCTCACCCATGTGCTGTCCGCCACCGGGCGGCCGGTGCAGATGGCGGGGAACATCGGCCGGGGGGTGCTCGACATCGAGCCTGCGGGCGACGGGTCGGTGGTGGTGATGGAGCTCTCCTCCTACCAGACCGAGCTTGCCCGCGCGCTCCAGCCCGACGTGGCGGTGTTTCTCAACCTCTCGCCCGACCACCTCGACCGCCACGGCGGTATCGGAGGCTACTTCGCCGCCAAGCGCCGGCTCTTCACCCAGGGCGGCCCGGAGCGGTCGGTGATCGGGGTGGACGAGACCGAGGGCCGGTATCTGGCCAATGTGATGCGCGAGCAGGCGGGGACGGGGGATCCGGTGATCGCGATCTCGGCGGCCCGCAAGCTCAACGGTCCCGGCTGGAACGTGTTCGCGCGCAAGGGCTTTCTCGCGGAATGGCGCGGCGGGCGGCAGGTCGCCTCGATCGACCTGCGCCCCATGGCGAACCTGCCGGGGGCGCACAACCACCAGAACGCCTGCGCCGCCTATGCCGCCGCCCGCAGCCTCGGCCTCGCGCCGCGCCAGATCGAGGCGGCGATGGCCTCCTATCCGGGCCTGCCGCACCGCAGCCAGACCGTCGCGGTCTGGCGCGGGATCCGCATCGTCAACGACAGCAAGGCGACCAATGCCGATGCCGCCGAGAAGGCGCTCGCGAGTTTCGAGCGCATCCGCTGGATCGCCGGCGGGCGGCCGAAGGAGGGCGGGATCGAGGCGCTGCGGCCGCTCTTTCACCGCGTCGCCAAGGCCTATCTGATCGGCGAGGCGGCCCCGGCGTTCGCCGCGACCCTCGGCGATACCCCGCACGAGATTTCCGGCACGCTCGATGTGGCGGTCGCCGCGGCCCTGGCCGAGGCCGGCGAGGGGGATACGGTCCTGCTCGCGCCGGCCTGCGCGAGCTTTGACCAGTTCACGAGCTTCGAGCAGCGGGGCGACGCCTTTGCCGCGGCGGTGCGACGGATCGTGGATGGCGGTTGACCCGGAACTGGCCGGCAGGATCCGGACGGTCTACGTGGCCAAGGCCGAGGCTTTCGGCCGGTCCCGGAGCCGGGCCCTGTTCGAGAAGCCGTGGCTCGACCGGTTCCTCGCGCTGACCCGGCCGGGGGCGGAGGTGCTCGACCTCGGCTGTGGCACCGGCGAGCCGATCGCGCGATACCTGATCGATGCCGGACATTCGGTAACCGGCGTGGACTTTGCCGGACCGATGCTCGACCTCGCCCGGGCGAGATTCCCGGGCGGGGCATGGGTCGAGGCGGACATGCGCGGCCTCGATCTCGGCCGGCGGTTCGGCGGCATCGTCGCCTGGGACAGTTTCTTCCACCTCACCCGCGACGACCAGCGCGCGATGTTTCCGGTCTTTGCCCGCCACCTCGCCCCGGGCGGCGCGCTTCTGTTCACCTCGGGGCCCTCGGACGGCGAGGCCGTCGGCGCGGTCGACGGCGCGCCCGTCTATCACGCGAGCCTCTCGCCCGCGGCCTATGCCCGGCTTCTCGAAGACAACGGCCTGCTCGTGCGCGCCTTCATCGCCGACGATCCGGACTGCGGCCTGCATTCGGTCTCGCTGGCGCAGCGACGATAGGCGCCGGCAACTTTCTGCCACGGTGCTGGCAATGCGGTCTCGAAGCGGTTATACTGGCGGGCAGATCAACCGCCGGATGAACAAGGCGGTGACGAGGCAGGCATGGGAAAGGGCAGTTCCCGTTGACCGACATGGTGTTTGGGGCCGCGCCCGCGCGGTCCGGTGAACCGATCCTCCCCGAATGGTGGCGGACCGTCGACCGCTGGTCCCTTGCCGCGATCGTCGCGCTGTTCTTCATCGGCATGCTGCTCAACCTCGCCGCCTCGCCGCCGCTCGCCGTGCGCAACGGGCTCGATCCCTTCCACTACGTCACCCGCCAGGCCGTCTTCGGGGCGGTCGCCCTCGTCCTCATGCTCGCGGTGTCGATGATGGCCCCGGCCCGGCTGCGCCGCTTCGCGGTGATCGGCTTCGGCATCGGCTTTGTCGCGCTCGCGCTCCTGCCGGTCCTCGGGACCGACTTCGGCAAGGGGGCGGTGCGCTGGTACTCGCTGCGCGTGATCTCGGTGCAGCCCTCGGAGTTCCTGAAGCCGTGCTTCGCCGTGTTCGCGGCCTGGCTGATGGCGGCGGGGATGGACGAGAAGGGGCCGCCGGGCAAGGCGATCTCCTTCGGATTTCTCCTCGTCATCGCCGCGATGCTCGCACTCCAGCCCGACTTCGGCCAGGCCGCGCTGATCGTCGCCTGCTGGGGGCTCATGTATTTCGCGGCCGGCGCGCCGGTCACGCTGCTCGGCGGGATCGGGGCGGGGGTGATGGGGGTGGGGTGGTTCGCCTACCACAATTCCGAGCATGTCGCCCGGCGCATCGACGGGTTCCTCGCCTCCGAGGTCGATCCGCGCACCCAGATCGGCTATGCGACCAGCGCGATCCAGGAGGGGCGGTTCTTCGGTGTCGGCGTCGGCGACGGCACGGTGAAATGGACGCTGCCCGACGCGCATACCGACTTCATCATCGCGGTGGCCGCCGAGGAATTCGGGCTGGTGCTCTGCCTCGTGATCCTCGCGCTCTATCTGACCGTGGTGGTGCGCTCGCTGATGCGGCTCGTGCGCGAGCGCGACCCGTTCATCCGGCTGGCGGGCACGGGGCTCGCGGCGCTCTTCGGGATGCAGGCGATGATCAACATCGGCGTGGCGGTGCGGCTCCTGCCGGCCAAGGGGACGACGCTGCCGCTCATCTCCTATGGCGGCTCGTCGCTGATCGCCGCCTGTCTCGGGCTGGGGGTGCTGCTCGCGATGACGCGCAAGCGACCCCAGCACGAGCTCGACGACATTCTCGGCCCGGCGGCGAGGTAACGGTTTGAGCGCACCCCTTCTCGTCGTCGCGGCCGGCGGTACCGGCGGCCACATGTTCCCCGCACAGGCGCTCGCCGAGGCCATGCTGGCGCGCGGCTGGCGGGTGCGGCTTGCGACGGACGTGCGGGGTGCGCGCTACGCCGGTGGCTTTCCGGCGGAGGTCGAGCGCCAGGTGACGGCCGCCGGCACCCCCGGGCAGGGCAGCGTCATTTCCCGCGCCGCGGCGCCTTTCGCGATCGCGGCCGGCACGCTGGCGCAGGTCGCGGCGATGCGGCGCGACCGGCCGGCCTGCGTCGCCGGCTTCGGCGGCTATCCGGCGCTGCCGGCGACGGCGGCGGCGGTATTGCTGGGGCTGCCGCGGTTCATCCACGAACAGAACGGCGTGCTCGGCAAGGTGAACCGCCTGCTCGGCGCCCGCGTCGACGTGATCGCCTGCGGCGTCTGGCCGACCGAGGTTCCGGCGGCGGCGACCGCGGTCCATGTCGGCAACCCGGTCCGCGGCGCGGTGCGCGCCTTCGCCGGCACGCCCTATGCGCCGCCCGGCGACGGTCCCGTCCGGCTTCTGGTGATCGGGGGCAGCCAGGGGGCGGGGCTTTTCGCCCGCGCGATCCCGGCGGCGATCGCCGGCCTCCCCGACGAGCTGCGGGCGCGGCTCGAGATCGCCCAGCAGGTTCGCCCGGAGGACATGGCGCTGGTGACCGACGCCTATGCGGCGCTCGGCATCCCGGCCGAGCTGCGGAGCTTTTTCGAGGACGTGCCCGAGCGGCTGGCGGGCGCCCATCTGGTGATCAGCCGGGCCGGCGCGAGCTCGATCGCCGACATCACCGCGCTGGGCCGCCCGGCGATCCTCATCCCCTATGCGGCGGCGACGGCCGACCATCAGGCGGCGAACGCGCGCGGGCTGGTCGAGGCTGGCGGCGCCTTCATGATCCGCGAGGGGGAATTGACGCCGGAGGGGCTCGGGGGGACGATTGCCGCGATCCTCGGCGACCCTGAGGGGGCCGCGGCGATGGCGGCGGCGAGCGCGGGACTGGGACGCCCGGACGCGGTCGAGGATCTCGCGGGGCTCGTCGAGCATCTCGCGCAACGGAAAACGGCCCTGAGAGGACCCGGAGCATGAACGGACAGACCCGCCTTCCCCACGACATCGGGGCGATCCACTTCGTCGGAATCGGCGGCATCGGCATGTCGGGCATCGCCGAGGTGCTGCTGAACCATGGCTTCGCGGTGCAGGGCTCGGACCTGAGGGCCTCGCCGATCACCGAGCGGCTGGAGGCCAAGGGGGCGCGGATCTTCATCGGGCAGAAGGCCGCGAACCTCGAGGGGGCGCATGTGATCGTGGTCTCGACCGCGATCAAGCCGGGCAATCCCGAGCTCGACGAGGCGCGGGCGCGGAAGCTGCCGGTGGTGCGCCGGGCGGAGATGCTGGCCGAGCTGATGCGGCTGAAGTCGAACGTCGCGGTCGCGGGCACGCATGGCAAGACCACCACCACCTCGATGGTGGCGGCGCTGCTCGATGCCGGCGGGATGGACCCGACGGTGGTGAACGGCGGGGTCATCCATGCCTATGGCTCGAACGCGCGGATCGGGGCGGGCGAGTGGATGGTGGTCGAGGCCGACGAGAGCGACGGCAGCTTCAACAGGCTGCCGGCCACGATCGGGATCGTGACGAACATCGACCCCGAGCATCTCGACCACTGGGGCGATTTCGACGCGATCCGGGCGGCGTTCGACACGTTCGTGTCGAACATCCCGTTCTACGGGCTGGCGGTCTGCTGCATCGACCATCCGGAGGTGCAGGCGCTGGTCGGGCGGATTACGGACCGGCGGGTCGTGACCTACGGCTTCTCGCCGCAGGCGGACGTGCAGGTGCGGGGCCTGCGCTACGAGAACGGGGGCGCGATCTTCGATGTGGCGCTCAATGGGGAGGAGCGGGGGGCGGAGGCGCGGGGGATCGAGGGCGTGCATCTGCCGATGACCGGCGATCACAACGTCTCGAACGCGCTCGCCGCCATCGCGGTGGCACGGCATCTCGGCATCCCGGGGACGGCGATCAAGGCCGCGCTTGCGGCCTTCGGCGGCGTGAACCGCCGCTTTACCCGGGTGGGCGAGTGGAACGGGGTCACGATCATCGACGACTACGGGCATCATCCGGTCGAGATCGCGGCGGTGCTGAAGGCGGCGCGGCAGGCGACCAAGGGCCGGGTGATCGCGGTGCACCAGCCACACCGCTATACCCGGCTGCGCGACCTCTTCACCCAGTTCTGCGGGGCCTTCAACGATGCCGACGTGGTGGCGATCACGGAGGTCTATTCGGCCGGCGAGGCGCCGATCGAGGGCGTCAGCCGCGATACGCTCGTCGGCGGGCTGGTCGCGCACGGGCACCGGCGGGCGCTGGCGCTCGGCGGCGAGGAGGGGCTGGCGGACCTGGTGCGGAGCGAATGCCGGCCGGGGGACATGCTGGTCTGCCTCGGCGCGGGGTCGATCAGCGCCTGGGCCAATGCGCTGCCCGCGCGGCTCGAGGCCGGGAACGATCACAGGCATGCCGTCGAGGCATGAGGCCGGCAATGTCCCACAGTGGGACATTTGATAACCTGTTGATTATTCTGGTGGAATTTTTATACCCTTGCGACGGGCCCCGGCGGCGCGGGCCGTCTTCGGGCGCGTTCCGGCGGGCGTTTCTCGTTGCCGTCGATCAGATCCCTTGAGGCGCGCTCCGCCAGCGACTACATTCGACATGCCTGCGCCGGGCAGGAACGGCGCGTTGTTGCGGAGGGATCTCCCCTGACCCAGCAGACCCCGGCCGGATCGGCCGACGCTCCCGTGACGGCCGTGCCGCCGATCGGGGAGCATGTGGACAGCGCCGCCTTGCTGTCCGAAATCCTGGCCTCGCTCGAGGACGACAAGGCCGAGGACGTCATTTCCATCCCGCTCGCCGGCAAGTCCGAGATGGCCGATCACATGGTGATCGCCTCCGGCCGCTCGTCGCGGCAGGTGGGCGCCATCTCCGAGCATCTGGTCGAGCGGCTGAAGCAGGACCACGGGCTGGTGGCGCGCATCGAGGGCAAGGACGTCGGCGACTGGGTGCTGATCGACGCGGGCGACGTGGTCGTCCATGTCTTCCGCCCCGAGGTCCGCGAGTTCTACCAGCTCGAGAAGATGTGGCTGCCGGTCGTCGCCAACGGGCCCGCCCCCACCGCCACCGCCTGAGACGGCGGCTTGCGCATCGGCATCCTAGCGGTGGGCCGGCTCCGCGCCGGCCCCGAGGCGGATCTGATCGCGGACTATCTCGGCCGGTTCGACCGCACCGGACGGCCGCTCGGCCTGGGTCCCGCGCGCATCGTCGAGGTCGACGACCGACGGGGCGGGGGCAAGGACGCCGAGGGCGCGCTTCTCCTCCGGCAGGTCCCGGACGGCGCGCGGCTGATCGCCCTCGACGAGCGGGGGCGGAGCATGACATCGCCGGATTTCGCCACCCTTCTGCGGCAGATGGCCGACAGCGGTCAGCGCGAGCTCGCCTTCGCCATCGGCGGGGCGGACGGGCTGTCGCGCGAGGTGCGGGACCGGGCGGAGGGGATGCTGTCCTTCGGAGCCATGGTCTGGCCGCACATGCTGGTGCGGGTCATGCTCGCCGAGCAGCTCTACCGGGCGTCGTCGATCCTGGCCGGAGGCCCGTACCACCGGGCCTAGGGCGGCATCGGTGGACATTCTGCCTTGCAATCATCCACTGTCCCGATAGACTGACCAAGAATTAAGGGGGAGTCGGTAATGCCACGATCCGTGTCTGTTGCCTTCGACTGGGCCTTGATTGCCGTGGTGCTCGGGTTTCTGACCTTCATCCTGTTCTCGCCGACCGGCCGCTTCGTCAGCGGTCCCGTGGAGCATGCGCGGCAGATCGTCGACATGCGCGACGAGGGTGGGCTGGCCGCGGTCCAGCGCTGATCCGGCGGCGGGGGGAAATCCTCCGAGCCTGCGTTGCAGATCTGCTAGCCTCTTGAAAGATATTTACTTCGAGCGGGCCTCGGGGTTGTCCGGGCCGGGATGCCGGCTATAGTCCGGCGCATCCGGTCTTTTGACATCACCCTATCCTGCCTGAGGTGGCCCCCGTGCTGACCATGCGAGGCAAGTACGGCCTCAAGGCGATGCTGCATCTCGCCCGCCTTCCCGGCGGCGAGCGGGCGCTGTCGGCCGAGATCGCGCTGGCGAACGTCATCTCCAAGAAGTTCCTCGACGCGATCCTCCAGGACCTGCGCATGGCCGGGCTGGTCGTGGCGCGCAAGGGCCGGGGCGGCGGCTACAGCCTCGCCCGCGATGCCGGCCGCATCACCGTCGGCGAGGTCGTTCGCGTGCTCGACGGGCCGGTGGCGCCGATCGCCTGCGCGTCGCGCAGCGCCTATCAGCCCTGCGAGGACTGTCCCGACGTGGCGCTCTGCGCGGTCCGGCTCACCATGGTCGACCTGCGCGACGCGATCGCCGAGGTGCTTGACAGCCGCAGCATTGCCGACATGGCCGCAAGGGTCGATGAAGCCGCCGGCGCGCCGCGCCGGGCCGCCTCCTGACCTAGCGGCTGGGGTTGGTGACCGGCACGCCGATCGCGTTGCCGTATTCCGCCCAGGACCCGTCGTAGTTCTTCGACGGCCAGCCGAGCAGGCGGTTGAGGGCAAACCAGGTATGTCCCGAGCGCTCGCCGATCCGGCAGTAGGTGATGACCGGGGTGCGGCCGTCGATCCCGTGCGCCGCGAAGATGCGGCGCAGTTCCGGCAGCGGCTTGAAGGTGCCGTCCCGGTCGACGAGCCGTCCCCAGGGGATATTGACGGCGCCGGGCACATGGCCCGACCGCACGGCGCCCTCGCCGTCGGCCGGGGTGTCGAGGCCGGCATATTCCTCGGGGGAACGCACGTCGACCACCACCGTGGTGGCGCGGCCCTCGGTGGCGTCGAGCACTTCGGGCAGGCGCGCGCGCAGGGCGGGATCCGCGGGCGCGAGGGTCACGTCGCCGAAGCCGGGGCGCGGGAAGCGGGTGGTGAGCGGCCGGTCCTCGGCCACCCATTTCGCCCGCCCGCCGTCGAGCAGGCGCACATCGCGCAGGCCGTAGATCTCGAAGACCCAGGCGGCGAAGGCCGCGAACCAGTTGTGGCAGTCGCCGTAGAGCACGATCGTGGTCCCGTCCGTTACCCCGGCGCTCTGGAGGATCTGCTCGAGGAGCTCGCGGCCGACGATGTCCCGGCGGACCTGGTCGAGGAGGTCGCGCCCCCAGTCGAGGCGGATCGCGCCGGGGATATGCCCCTCGGCGGGATCGGTGGCGGTGCTCACCTCGAATATCGCGAGGCCGGGGTCGCCGATCCGCCCGGCGAGCCAGGCCGTGCTGACGAGTGCCGACGCCGTGGCCGGGCGCGGTTCGGGCCGGATCCGGTCGCGCAGGAGGAGGTCCTGTTCCTGATCGTAGCTGTTCATGTGGGATAACCTTCCCTCATACCCCGTAAAACCCCGTATAATTTCGGCAATTCGGGGGCCGACTCGCAAGGGACGGACTTTCCAAATATTGACGATTAACAATGTCGTCATTAACGTGATAAACCCTCCGGGAGGATGAAGACCTCCGGTGGAGTTTTGGAGTGACGAAGATGGACCTCATTGACCGCAAGATCATCGCGACGCTGCAGGCGGACGCGACGATGTCGATCCAGCAGATCGCGGACCGGGTGGGGCTGTCGCAGACGCCGTGCTGGAAGCGGATCCAGAAGCTCGAGCAGTCGGGGGTGATCAAGGGCCGGGTCGCGCTGGTGGAGCCGACGGCGATCGGGCTGGGGCTGACCGTCTTCGTGTCGGTGGCGACCGACGACCATTCGCCCGAGTGGCGCGAGCGGTTCGCGAGCCGGGTCACGGCGATGCCGGAGGTGATGGACCTCTACCGGATGGCGGGCGAGGTCGACTACATGCTGCGCGTGGTGGTGCAGGACATGGCGGCCTATGACACCTTCTACAAGCGGCTGACCGAGGCGGTGGAGATCAAGAACGTCACCTCGCGCTTCGCCATGGAGGCGATCAAGTCGACGACGGCCTATCCGATCGATACGATGAACAGGTGAGCGCGCAGGGTGGGCACGCGTGCCCACTTTGTCATGTGATTGGTTTCAAATGGAAATTACAGGCCGCTAACCATTAGGAAACCTTTGTTAACGGCTATCCCCGGGACCGGATCAGGCGAGGCACTGCCTCGCCCCGGTCCACGGCCGGAGCGCGTGAGCGCGGAGGCCGTTCTCTTCCTCAACGGAGGTCGCGCCCGACTGGGATCGTGGCGCGGCTGCCTGGCGGGCGCGGAACGCGCCTGCCGGGGGCAGGC
>CAZESN010000078.1:0-11399 GCA_964514775.1 uncultured Rhodovulum sp. | reverse complement strand
CGCCGCACCGGGGCGAGCGGGTGAAGATCTTCAACCAGATGACCGAGACCCACCGCGTCCGCGATCTTGCCGAGCTCGTCGCCGAGCAGACCGGGGCGCGTATCGCGTTCCTTCCGAACCCGCGCAAGGAAGCCGCCGAGAACGAGCTGGTGGTCAGGAACGACCAGTTCCTCGCCCTCGGCCTCGATCCGATCACCCTTCGAGAGGGGCTGCTCGACGAGGTGATCGAGGTGGCGCGCAAGTACGCCTATCGCGTCGACCGCTCGCGCATCCCCTGCGTCTCGGCCTGGACCCGGGATCTGGCGCAGATCGTCGACCACGATCCCGAGCAGCGGGGGCTGAAATCGGTCTCGTGACGGACGGCGCCCCCACGCTCGACCGCCCGCCCGGCGACGGGCGGGCCTATGTGACGCTGGTGACGAACCCCGACTATCTCCCCGGGGCCGTCGCGCTGGTGCGCTCGATCCTGCTGACCGGCACCACCGCCGACGTGGTGGTGATGCACACCGACGGCGCGGGGGATCTCTCGCCGCTCACCGATCTCGGCGCGCGGCTCGCACGCTGCGATCTCCTGCCGACCTCGGACGCCTTCAACGCCACCCATTCCCGCGCCGCGCAGCACGGGCGCGCCCCGTTCACAAAGGGCGCGAAGCCGGCCTTCCACACGCCGCTCGACAATTTCGTCAAGCTCCGCCTCTGGCAGCTCCCCTACGCGCGCGTGGTCTTCATCGACGCAGATGCGCTGGTGCTGCGCCCGATCGACCGGCTCTTCGACTACCCCGAGTTCTCGGCCGCGCCCAACGTCTACGAGGGGCTCGGCGATTTCCGGCGGATGAATTCCGGCGTCTTCACCGCCCGGCCCTCGGCGGCGACCTATCAGGCGATGCTCGCGCGGCTCGATGTCGACGGCGCCTTCTGGAAACGCACCGACCAGACCTTCCTCGAGGCGTTCTTCCCCGACTGGCAGGGCCTGCCCGTCTACGACAACATGCTCCAGTACGTCTGGTTCAACCTGCCCGAGCTCTGGGACTGGCGCCTGATCCGGGTGCTGCATTTCCAGTACGAGAAGCCCTGGGACCCCGCGAACGCGAAGGCCGACCGGCTCCGCCCGCTCATCGACCTCTGGCGCGCCTATCACGCGGGCACCGGCATCCCCGGCGACCTCGCCGCCCTGCCCCCGCCCGCCTGATGCACGTCCTCCTCACCGGCGGCACGGGCCAGGTCGGCCGCTTCATCGCCGGGGACCTGCGCGCCGCCGGCCACCGCGTCACGCTGCTCGGGCGCGGGCCGGACGCCCATCCCTGGAGCCTCGCCGAGACCGCCCCGCGCCTGCCCGCCGCCGACGCGCTGGTCCATGCGGCCCTCGACCACCGGCCCGGCGCCTATCGCGGCGGCGAGGGCGACGACCCCGCGCGGTTCCGGCGGCTGAACGTCGATGGCACGCGCGCGCTCTTCGACGCGGCGGCGGGGATGCGGATCGTCTTCCTGTCGAGCCGGGCGGTCTACGGCGATCATCGCCGGGGCGAGATCCTGCGCGAGGACGACGTGGCCGAACCGGATTCGCTCTACGGCGAGGTGAAGCTGATCGGAGAGCTGGCGCTCGGCGCGCGCGGCGCCTCCCTGCGGGCGACAGGAATCTACGGCGGCACCCCTCCCCACAAGTGGCAGGACCTCTTCGCCGACTATCTCGGCGGCACCCCCATAGCCCCCCGCATCGCCACGGAGGTGCACGGCAGCGACCTCGCGCAGGCGGTGCGGCTGGTGCTCGAACGGGATGCGCGCGGGATATTCAACGTCTCGGACCTCGTGCTCGACCGCCACGACCTGCTCGCCCGCGTCCAGTCCCTGACCGGATGCCCGCACCCGCCGCCCCCGCGCGCAGACGGCCCGCCCCCCGGGGTGATGGCGATCGAACGCCTGCACGACCTTGGTTGGCGGCCCGGCGGGACGGCGCGGCTCGACGCCTCCCTCACGGAAGCTCTCAAAGGCCCCTAGCGGCCGCGCCCGGACCCAGGATCCCGTCGTCCAGGCTCTGAATGCACACAGGCACAGATCCCGACCCGACCGACCGGGCAGGACTGGCGCCTGATATCCGTCGCGAGATGCAAGCGCCCCCGGCCGACGCGATGCGGCCGGAAAGCGCTATGCCATGCGGCGCCCTACTCCCCGAGGAAGTAGCCGCGCCCCCAGACGACCTCGAGCATCCCCGCAGCCGCGCCGAGCTTGCGCCGCAGGCGACAGACGAGCACGTCGACGATCTTGATCCCGGCCGCCTGCGCGGCCTCGCCGTAGAGTGCGGCCATGATCATGGCCGAGGTCACGATCTCGCCGCCCGCCCGGACGATGGTCGTAAGCACCGTGAGCTCGGACTCGGAAAGGGTGAGCGCCTTGCCCTCGACCCGGACCGCGCCCGTGGTCAGGTCCACCTCGAGATCGCCGCGGGAGACGACACCCCCAGCGATGTTCTCGGGCCGATGCGGCCAGACGATGGGCGCCCGCCCCCGGCTCGCGGCGGCAGCACGCCACTCGCCGAGCTCGGCCTCGGTCAGCCGGTAGCGCCGGCGCGCCGCCTCGAGGCTGAGGAGACCGTGGTCGATGCAGTCCATCACCACCTGCTTGCGCAGCCGCGTCCAGCGGCAGTGCGGATCGGGAAGATCGCTCAGCGTGATCAGACTGCCGTCCGCCCGCCGTGCCGCCACCGGATAGTTCGGCAGCCCTCTCGTCCGGACCCGATAGGGAACCAGCGCTTCTGCCTGCGTGGCCCGCCGCCCGAAGGCATCCCGGCTGGCAGCGGGCCTGTAATCGATACCCATACAACTCACCCCTCACTTCCGCCGCACGTGGCCGATCCGCATGCGGTTAACCTTAACAACGTCTCACAGGCAGCTTTATTCCCGGATAGGAACTTTTTCGCCTAAATTCTCCATACACCCATTTCGACCTTGACAGAAGCCGGAATCTGCAAGGCCGCGACCTTTGCGATCAGGTCAGCCGGAGGCCTTCTCAACCCAGCGGCCATGCTCCTGCGCCCAGTAGCGGGCGGGCAGTCTGGCATCGCGCACGCGACGCCAGTCGGCGCGGGCTGTGGCGAGCGCCGCGGCGTCGCCTCCGTCGAAGAGAAGACAGGTGCGCGCGAAGCGGCGCGCCTCGTCGGGCTGCACCTGCGCGCCGTCGGCGAGCATCAGCACATCGGCGCCGTTGGGATGCTCCTCACCGAGGGTGAGATAGACCGGCTGCCGGTCCGGATGGGGATCCCTGGACGTGCCGTGGGGCAGGAAGGCGTCGTCGCGCCAGGTCCAGAGGGCGCGGTCGACGAGGTCGAGCCCCGCCTCCGAGCCGCAGCGCACCAGAACCCGCCAGCCGCGCCCGAGCGCCTTGTCGACGAGCTCCGGCAAGGTCTGCTCGATGGGGGTCGCCGTCAGGTGGTAGAAGAGAACCTCGGCCATGATCCGGCGCCCCCGCGCGTGCAGCCCCCCGTACCTCAGGCCTCGTGCCTCAGGCCTCGTAGTTGTCGCGGATCAGCCGGTCGAGCGCGCGCACGCCCCAGCCGGTCGCGCCCTTTGGCGAGAGATCGCCGTCGCGCGAGACATAGGCGACACCGGCGATGTCGAGATGGATCCACGGCACCTCGTCCTTGACGAACCGCTTGAGGAACTGCGCCGCGGTGACCGAGCCCGCGGGACGTCCGCCGGTGTTGGCCACGTCGGCGATCCGGCTCTTGATCAGCCGGTCATAGGCCGGCGCGAGCGGCATCCGCCAGGCGCCCTCGCCCTCGGCCTTCGCCGCCGCGAGGAAGGCCTCCGCGAAATCGTCGTCATTCGAGAAGACGCCGGCGTTCTCGTGGCCGAGCGCGATGATGATCGCGCCGGTCAGGGTGGCGAGATCGACCATGGCCCGCGGCGCGAAGCGCTCCTGCGCGTACCAGAGCACGTCGGCGAGCACGAGCCGGCCCTCGGCGTCGGTGTTGATCACCTCGATCGTGTCGCCCTTCATCGAGCGCACCACGTCGCCGGGGCGCTGGGCGCGGCCGTCGGGCATGTTCTCCACGAGGCCGACGAGGCCCACGACATTGGCGGGTGCCTTGCGCAGCGCCAGCGTCTTCATCACGCCGGCGACCACGCCGGCGCCACCCATGTCCATGGTCATCTCTTCCATGCCGCCGGCCGGCTTGATCGAGATGCCGCCGGTGTCGAAGACAACGCCCTTGCCGACGAGGGCCACGGGCGCCTCGTCGCCGCCGCCCTGCCACTGCATCACCACCACCTTCGAGGGGCTGTCCGAGCCCTGCCCGACCGCCAGCAGCGTGCGCATCCCCAGCCGCTCGAGCTCGTCCTCGTCGAGCACCTCGACCTTCACCCCGAGCTCGCCCAGCGCGACCAGCCGCTCGGCGAAAGCGGTGGTGGTCAGGACATTCGCAGGCTCGCTGACCAGATCACGGGTGAAGATCACGCCCTCGGCCTGGGCGGCGAACGGCGCGAACGCCGCTTCCGCCGCCTCCGGATCCTTCACGGCGATGGTCACCTCCCGGTTCGGCGCCTTCGCATCGGCCTCGGCGGTGCGGTACTCGGTGAACTCGTAGCTGCGCAGCACCAGCCCCAGCGCCAGATCCGCGACCCGGGCATTCGCGCCCGCAAAAACGGTCAGCGGGGTGGTGCGGTTGAACCCCGCGATCGCGCCCCCCGCGCGCCGGGCTTCCTCGGCGGACGGGCGGCGGGCGAGCTTGACCACCTGCACCGCCTCGGCGGCAACCCCGGCGGGCCAGGCGAGCACGTGACCGCTGCCCGCCTTCGCCTTGCCGAAGGCCTCGCTCTTCACCAGCCGCGAGACCGCGCCGCGGGTCAGCCTGTCGAGCTTGCGCGCCACCGGGTCGAGCGCGCCGTCGGGGCCGGCCAGAACCGAGATCCGGCCCTCGGTCGTTGCGAGGTCGGTGGCATCGACGGGGGCAAAGACGGTTTTGAGTGGCGCGGTCACGGGGTTCTCCCTAAAGCATGGACGCAGGCGGCGGAGGCCAGGGCCTCAGGCCTAGCCACTTTCCGGGCGCTTGACCAGATCCGCGCGCCGCCGGCCGCGGCCGGAGAGAATGAAGACAGACCCGTGACCCGCCTCGACCGCTACATCCTCCGCCAGCTCGTCGCCGCCTTCGGCTTCTTCGTGCTGATCTTCACCGGGGTGGTGTGGCTGACCCAGGCGGTGCGGCTGATCGACACGGTGGTGGCGAGCGGCCAGACGGCGCGGGTCTTCCTCGAATTCTCGGTGCTGGTGCTGCCGCAGGTCTTCGTGATCGTCCTGCCCCTCGCCGGCATCGGCGCCGCGCTCTACGCGCTGAACCGCCTCTACTCGGAAACCGAGCTGGTGGTGATGATGGCGGCCGGCCTCGGCCCCACTGCCCTGCTGCGCCCCGTCGCCATGTTCGGGGCCGCAGTCGCCGCGCTGCTCGCGCTCAACATGATGCTGGTGCTGCCCTATGCGAGCCGCACCCTCGGCGACCGCAGCCAGGCGGTGCGCTCGGATCTCGCCAATGCGCTGATCGTCGAGCGGCAGTTCCTGCACCCGATCTCGGGCCTCACCCTCTTCATCTCCGACACGAGCCAGGCCGGCGAGATGGCCGGGATCTTCCTCAACGACCAGCGCGACCCCGGGCGGCCCGTCACCTATTCCGCCGAACGCGCGCTCCTCGTCCGCGACGAGACCGAGGCCCGGCTGGTCATGCTCGACGGCATCGCGCTCAGCCCCGGCCCGGCGGGAACCCTCAACACCGTCACCTTCAACCAGTTCGTCTTCGACCTCAGCGAACTCCTCGAGGACGAGGGCAGCCGCACGATGAGGCCGGCGGAGTATTTCGTGCTCGACCTCCTGCGCCCCACCGAGGAGATGCTCGCGGTCCGCCGCTACGAGCTCGGCGACTACATCTCCGAGGGGCACTACAAGATCGCGCTGCCGCTCCTCGCGATGATCTACCCGATGGTGGCGCTGGTGACGCTGCTCGCCGGCGGATACCGCCGCGCGGGCTTCGGGCGGCGGGTGGTGGTCGCGATCGCGGTCTCGGTCGCGCTCCAGATCGTCCTGCTCGCCATGCGCCAGCGGGTGGACGCCCGCGCCGATCTCTGGCCGCTGATGTATGCGGCGCATCTCCTCGGCCTCGCCTATGTGCTCGGCCTCGTCCAGTGGCTGCGCAGCCCCCACCCGCCGCGGTGCGCCCCGGCATGACACTGGTGCGCTATATCCTGCGGGTCTATCTCAGCTCGCTCGCCAGCGTCTTCGCGGTGATCATGATGATCCTGCTGCTCTTCGGCTTCGTCGAGAACCTCCGGCGCCTCGGCGGCAGCGAGGCCGGCACCGGCGACATCGCACTCATCACCCTCTTCCAGGCGCCCGAGCCGCTCTACCAGGCGTTTCCGCTGGTGGTGATGCTCGCGAGCCTCGTCACCTTCCTGCGGCTCGCGCGCACCAGCGAGCTCGTGGTCATGCGCGCCGCCGGGGTCTCGGCGCTGCGCCTGATCGGCGTGCCGGTCGCGGCCTCGCTGCTGCTCGGGGCGGCGATGGTGGCCGCGATCAACCCCTTCGTCGCCGCGTCGATCAAGCGCGGCATCGTCGCCGAGGACCAGTTCCGCCGCACCGGCGCCAGCCTCCTCTCCTTCTCCGCCGAGGGGCTCTGGCTCCGCCAGGCCGACGTCGCCGCCGGCGGCGAGCGGGCGAGCGGCGGCCAGACCGTGATCCAGGCCGCCCGCGCCAATGCCGACGGCACCTTGCTGCGCGACGTGCGCATGCACCGCTTCGACGCCGGGGGCGAGCTCTACGCCCGCATCGATGCCCCCGCCGCCCGCCTCGGGCCCGGCGCCTGGGTGGTCGAGGACCCACTGGTCTGGGAAGCCGACGCCGACGGGCAGTTCACCCGCGTGCCGACGGAGCGCGCGCTCGACCTGCCGACCGAACTCACCAGCGAGCAGATCCTCGACAGCTTCTCGCCCCCCGAGACGGTCGGGATCTGGGCGCTCGGGCGGTTCATCTCGCAGATGGAGCAGTCGGGCTTCTCGGGCCAGCGCCACCGGCTCTTCCTCCAGAGCGAGCTCGCCAAGCCCGTGCTCTTCGCCGCCATGGTGCTGATCGGCGCGGCCTTCGCGCTGCGCCCGAGCCGCTTCGGCCAGACCGGCGTGATGATCCTCCTTGCGGTCCTCGCCGGCTTCTCGCTCTACTTCCTCAAGGATTTCGCCGAGACGCTCGGGGCACGCGGCCAGATTCCGCTGCTCGTGGCCGCTTGGACCCCGCCGGTCGCGGCGATCCTGATGGCTGTGGGCTTGCTGTTGCACCTGGAGGATGGATAATCACCCCCCGAGAGGCCGTGACCGGGCGAGGGCGAGTAGAGCATTTGGCGCCGCTGAGACGCATCCGGGCAGTCGCGCTGATCTGCCTTGCCCTGGCGGCCCTGCCGCACCCGGCGGGCGTGCTGGGCCAGGACCTGCCCGCGACCCTCGTTGCCGACAGCGTGAGCTTCGACCAGACGACCGAGACCCTGACCGCTTCGGGCGCGGTCGAGGTGCTCTATGACGGCCGGCTCCTGCGCGCCCGCGCCATCACCTACGACGCCCGCACCGAGGTGATCCGGGCCGAGGGCCCGGTCACCCTCAGCGACGGCGCCGGCAACGTCTTCATCGCCGAGGCGGCCGAGCTCGACAGCGAGCTGCGCGACGGGCTGATCCGCGGCGCCCGGCTCATGGTCGCCGACCAGCTCCAGATGGCCGCGACCGAGGTCCAGCGCAGCCAGGGCCGCTACACGACGCTTCACCGCGTGGTGGCGAGCAGCTGCACCGTCTGCGCCAACGACCGCGCCCCGCTCTGGTCGGTGCGCGCGGCGCGCGGCACCCAGGACGAGGTCTCCCAGCGCATCTACTTCGACAACGCCGTCTTCGAGGTGGCAGGCCTGCCGGTCGCCTGGCTCCCCTGGATGAGCGTGCCCGACCCGAGCGTGCCGCGCGCGAGCGGCTTCCTCATGCCCGAGTTCCGCCGCTCGGACATCTACGGCACCGGGTTCAGCCTGCCCTACTACCATGTGCTCGGCCCCTCGGCGGACGCGACCGTGGCGCCGCTCCTGACCACCGGCGGCGCGGTGCTCGTCGAGGGCGAGTACCGCCGCCGGTTCGCGCGCGGCGGCTTCGACCTGAGCGGCGTGATCGCGCTCGACGACGGCATGGGCGACAGCGGGCGCGGCGCCTTCTCGACCGTCGGCGCCTTCGCGCTCGACCACGGCTTCATCGCCGACTTCGACGTGAACATCGCGGGCGACCGCGCCTTCCTGCGCCAGTTCGACTTCTCCGACGACGACCGGCTGACGAGCTTCGCCCGCATCCGCCGCACCCGCGCGGACGACCACCTGAGCTTCGGCGCCCTCGGCTTCCAGAGCCTGCGCGACGACGAGCCGAGCGAGACCGTGCCGCTGATCCTGCCCGAGTTCAGCTACCGCCGCGTCGGCGACATGCCCGGCGTGGGCGGACGGATCGGGATGGAGATCGACGCGCTCGGCGTCACCCGCGAGGAGGGGCGCGACATGTTCCGCCTCGGCGCCGGGATCGACTGGCGCGGCGACTGGATCCTGCCCTACGGCGTGCTCGCGGGCGCCACCGCGGCCGCGGATCTCGACATCTACGAGCGCCGGCACGACCCCGACGAACCCGACGCCACCCTCATCCGCGCCATGCCCGCGGTGGCGGCCGAGCTGCGCTGGCCCTTCGTCCGCTATACAGGCCGGGCGGCGCATGTGATCGAGCCGATCGCCCAGGCGGTCTATTCGGACGATCTCGGCGACGAGGACGTCCCGAACGAGGACAGCCTCCTGCCCGAGTTCGACGAGACGAACCTCTTCTCGCTCAACCGCTTTCCCGGGCGCGACCGGCACGAGACCGGGCTGCGCGCGAACCTCGGCCTCGGCTACACCCGCCACGACCCGGACGGCTGGTCGCTCGGCGTCACCGTCGGCCGGGTGGTGCGCGCGCGCGAGGTATCGGATTTCTCCGAGGGCAGCGGGCTCTCCGGGCGCTGGTCCGACTATGCCGCGTCGATCTCGCTCGCGACCGACGGCGGGCTGCAACTGACCAACCGGGCGATCTTCGACACCGACGCGGCCTTCCGGCGCAACGAGCTCGGGCTTCGCTACGTCGACACGCGCAGCGACTTCGCCGCCACCTACACCTATTTCGCGGAGGACGATTCGGACCCGCTGCTCGGCGCCATGCCCGAGACGAACGAGGTCCGCTTCGACGGGCGGTACATGCTCCTGCCCAACTGGGAGGTGCGCGGGCTCTGGCGCTACGACCTCGCGCGCTCGACCAGCCTGCGCGCGGGCGCCGGCATCCGCTACGGCAACGATTGCGCCGAGTTCGACCTTTCGATCTCGCGCCGGTTCACGTCATCGGATAACGTGCCGCCCTCGACATCCATCGGCTTCAACGTCCGCCTCGCCGGATTCGGAGAGGCCGGCGACAGGACGTGGCCGGAGCGCGCCTGCAAGGCCGCGCCCGGCTGACTGAGGCAGGCAGGAGGAGACGCATGCCAGGACGCAGGCTCGCGGCTTGGGTGACAGCGGCGCTGATCGGAGCGCTCGCGGCCGGCATCGGGGCGACCGGCGCGGGAGCGAACCCGTTTTCCGCGGCGCTGACCGTGAACGACTCGGCGATCACCCATTACGACATCGAGCAGCGGATGCTCCTGCTCGGTGCGCTCGGGGCGAGCGGCGACCTGCGCGCTCAGGCCGTCACCCAGCTCACCGAGGACCGGGTCAAGGTCCAGGCCGGCCGCAGCCTCGGGATCGAGCTGCCGCCGGGGGGCGTCGAGACGGGGCTCGAGGAATTCGCCGCCCAGCGCGGGCTCGCCATCGACGACGTGCTCCAGATCCTTTCCGCGCGCGGCATCGACCGGCAGACGATGGACGACTTCGTCGAGTCGGGGATCATCTGGCGCGACGTGATCGGGCTGCGGTTCCGCGCCAGGGCGATGCCCACCGAGGAAGACATCGACGCGGCGCTCCGACTCGCCGCCACCACCCCGCAGGAGATCTACCAGCTCGCCGAGATCGCGATGCCCTTCGCCGAGCACGGTGAGGCCGAGACGATCGCGCTCGCCGACCGGCTCTACCGCGACCTCGGCCGGGGCGCGAGCTTCGCCGCCGCCGTGCGCCAGTACAGCCGCAGCTCCACCGCCGAGCGTGGCGGGCTGATCGAGCCGATGGCCGCCGGCCAGATGCCGCCGACCCTGCGCACCCAGATCCTGCCGCTGCGCACGGGCCAGGTCACCCGCCCCTTCCCGATCCCCGGCGGCATGGCGATCCTCCAGCTCGTCTCGATCAGCCAGCGCGCGCCCCAGCCCATCGCCGAGGACGATTTCGAGGCGCGCGAGGCGCTGCGCCTGCGGCTCTTCAACGAGCGGATCGCAACCTTCGGCCAGGGCTATCTCCAGGAGCTGCTCGCCGACGCGCTCATCGTCGAGCGATGACCGCGCCCGTCGCCCTGACCCTCGGCGATCCCGCGGGGATCGGCGGCGAGATCGCGCTCAAGGCCTGGGCGCGGCTCGGCGGCGCGGTGCCCTTCTTCCTGATCGCCGACCGGGACTACATGTCCGCCCTCTCCGCGCGCCACGCCGTCCCGGTGCGCGAGATCGCCTCCCCCGCCGAGGCGCGCGCGCCCTCGGCGGCACTGCCGGTCCTGCACCACCCGCTCGCCCGCCCTGCCCGGCCCGGCGCGCCCGACCCCGCCAACGCCGCCGCCGTCGTCGCGATCATCGCCCGCGGCGTCGAGCTCGTGCAGGCCGCCGAGGCCTCCGCCCTCTGCACCAACCCGATCAACAAGAAGCTCCTCCAGGACGGCGCGGGCTTCGCCTTCCCCGGCCATACCGAGTTCCTCGCCGCACTCTGCGACGCCCCGCGCCCGGTGATGATGCTCGCCGGCCCCGGGCTCCGCGTCGTGCCCGTCACCATCCACATCGCCCTCGCCGCCGTGCCCGCCGCCCTCACCGCGCCCCTGCTCGAGGAGACGCTCCGCGTCACCCGCGCGGGCCTCGCCCGCGACTTCGGCATCGCCGCGCCCCGCATCGCCGTGGCCGGGCTCAACCCCCATGCCGGCGAGGGCGGGGCGATGGGCCGCGAGGAGATCGAGGTGATCGCCCCCGTGCTCGACCGGCTGCGCGCCGAGGGCTGGGACATCGCCGGCCCCCTCTCGGCCGACACGCTCTTCCACCCGGCGGCGCGCGCCCGCTACGACGTCGCGGTCTGCATGTACCACGACCAGGCGCTGATCCCGATCAAGACCATCGCCTTCGACGAGGGCGTGAACGTCACCCTCGGCCTCGACATCATCCGCACCTCGCCCGACCACGGCACCGCCTTCGACATCGCCGCCGACGGCTGCGCCGAC
>CAZESN010000077.1:9703-11401 GCA_964514775.1 uncultured Rhodovulum sp. | reverse complement strand
TCGATCACCGGCAGCGCCGCCTTGCCGTGATGCTCGAACATCGGGTCCATTTCCTCGCGATCCTCGGGCAGCGCGAGCCAGGTCTGGATGCCGAAAAGGCTGTTCGGCCCGCTGCGCGCCTCGGCCGAGGTCCGCTCGGAATGGGTCACGCCGCGCCCCGCCACCATCCAGTTCAGCGCGCCCGGCCGGATGATCTGGTCGGAGCCGATGCTGTCGCGATGATGGAAGTCGCCGCGATAGAGATAGGTGACGGTGGCAAGCCCGATATGCGGATGGGGCCGCACGTCCACGCCCTGCCCGGTCAGGAACTCGGCCGGCCCCGCCTGATCGAAGAAGATGAAGGGGCCGACCATCTGCCGCTTCGGCGCGGGCAGCGCGCGGCGCACCTCGAAATCCCCGAGGTCGCGGGCGCGCGGGATGATCAGCGTCTCGATCGCGTCGATGCCGATCTCGTCGGGGCAGCCCGGCGCAAGGGCGGGGTTCCAGCTCATGCGGACGATCCTCCAGTGATATCCCTCAGGATCCGGAAGATAGCGCAGATACCCCCCACCCAGTACCCCGCCCGCCGTTCGCCGGCAGGAAACCCCGGGTTCGCATGCCCGACCTTCCCTCCACGCCCGCGCACAGGCAGGATGGCTTTCGATCACCCGCGGAGAGCATGAATGACCACCGACACGGCACGCCCCGCGGCAAGCGGTATCCACCACGTCACGCTGATCACCCGCCGGGTGCAGGCGAATGTGGATTTCTACGTGGGTTTCCTCGGCCTGCGCCTCGTCAAGCGCACCGGCGGGTTCGAGGACGCGACCCAGCTCCACCTCTTCTACGGCGACCGGACCGGCACGCCCGGCTCGCTGATCACCTTCCTCGTCTGGGAGGACGGCGCCCCGGGCCGGGTCGGCACCGGCCAGGTCTCCGAGATCGCGCTGGCCGTGCCGAGGGCCGCGATCGGCGACTGGATGCTGCGCGCCCTCGCCGCCCAGATCCCGATCGAGGGTCCCGCGCGCGAGTTCGGCGAGCCGGTCCTGCGCCTGCGCGACCCCGACGGCATCATCGTCAAGCTCGTCGGCGCCGACCTGCCCGCCGGGTCCGCCTGGGGCGATCCCGGGAACGCCCCGCGCCGTCTGCGCGCGGTCACGATCCTGACCGACAGCCCCGACGAGACCGCGGCCTTCCTCGGCCGTTTCGGCTACCGGCCGGGGCGTCACGAGGGGGCGACGCGCCGGCTCGTCTCCGATACCGACGCCATCGATGTGCGCGACGCCTCGGGCTACGTCCCGGGGGTCCCGGGCACCGGCACCTCCGACCACGTGGCAGTCCGCGCCGCCGACGTGGCCGGCATCAGGGCGGCCGAGCAGAGCCTCGCCGCCCTCAACTCCTCGCCCACGACCGTCCATGACCGGCGCTACTTCACCTCGCTCTACGTGCGCGAGCCCGGCGGAACGCTCCTCGAGCTTGCCACCGACGGGCCGGGCCTGACCATCGACGAGACCGAGGCGCATCTCGGCGAGACCCTGTTCATGCCCCCAGCCGACGAAGCCCGCGCGGCCGACGTCGCGGTGATGCTGCCCCAGTTCGCGGCCCCGAACACGCCCCGGCGCCCGCGCCGCGCCCTGCCCTTCATCCACCGCTTCCACGACCCCGAGGACCCCGACGGCAGCACCCTCGTCCTCCTGCACGGCACCGGCGGCAACGAGG
>CAZESN010000077.1:0-9693 GCA_964514775.1 uncultured Rhodovulum sp. | reverse complement strand
CTGCGGGCGGTGCTGCCGCAATTCTCCCTGCCCGGCGAGGAGCGGTTGCCGAGGCGCGATCTGCCCTTCGTGCATCGCTTCCACCATCCCGAAGATCCCGACGGCAGCCTGATCCTGCTGTTCCACGGCACCGGCGGCAACGAGGCCGACCTGATGCCCATCGCCCGCCGTGTCGCCCCCCGCGCGACGCTGCTGGGCGTCCGGGGCCGCGCCCATGAGGAAGGCGTGGCCCGCTGGTTCCGCCGCTTCTCCGCGACCAGCTTCGACCAGTCCGACATCGCCGCCGAGGCGGGTGCCTTCAGGGCCTTCATGGAAGATGCGGTTCGCGGCTATGGCCTCGACGGCCAACGGATGACCGTCCTCGGCTACTCGAACGGCGCGAATTTCGCAGGGGCGGTGATGGGGCTCCATCCCGGCACGATCCGGCGCGCGATCCTTCTCAGAACCCTGCCGGTCCTCGACCCCCTCCCCGCCCCGGATCTGACCGGGACGGAGGTGCTGATCGTCGAGGGCAAAGCCGACCCCTTCGTCGAGGCGCCGGATGCCCTCGGCTCCTGGCTCAGGCGCTCCGGTGCCGCGGTCGAGAGACACCGGATCGACGCGGGCCACGAACTCACCCCGGAGGATGCCGACCTCGCCGGAAGGTGGCTCGCGGCGCACGCCTGAGAGCGCGCGCCGCGCCCGCCCGGATCGCATGAGGCATCGCAGGGCGCGCCCGCCTGTGGTCGGGCGCGCAGCCGCGATCAGTCGAGCGGCTTCAGCCCGGCCTCGATCCGCGCCCGCTTCCCTTCGAGGAAGGGCGGCAGCGACAACCGCTCGCCGAGGCTCTCGAGCGGCTCGTCCACCGCAAACCCCGGCCCGTCCGTGGCGATCTCGAAGAGATTGCCGCCGGGCTCGCGGAAATAGAGCGAGCGGAAGTAGTAGCGCTCGACCTCGCCCGAGCTCGGGATCCGGTGTTGCGCGAGCCGGGCCGTCCAGTCGCGGATCCCCGCTGCATCGGGCGTGCGGAACGCGACATGATGCACCGCGCCGGCCCCCTGCCGCGCGACGGCAAGACCCGGCTGGACCGCGACATGCAGCTCGGCGGCCGGTCCCCCGTCCCCCATCCGGTAGACATGCACATGGCCCTCACCGTCGGGAGAGGCATAGTCGCGCACCTCGGTCATCCCGAGCACGGTGGTCAGCACGGCATCGGTCTCGAGCTTGCGCGGAACCGAGATCGTGATCGGTCCAAGGCCGCGGATCTGGCGCTCGGCCGGTACCGGACTCCGCTCCCAGGGCCGGGCCTCGCCCGTGCCGCCGTCATCGACCAGCCGGAACCGCTGACCCTCGGGATCCTCGAAATCGAGGCTCGCACGCCCGTCGACGAGCCCGATCTGGCCGGCGTCGACGCCCGCGTCCCGAAGCCGGGCCGCCCAGTATTCGAGCCCCGCCTCTCCCGCGACGCGAAGGCCGGTGCGGCTGATCGAATGTGTACCCCGCCGCTCCCGCGCGACCGGCCAGTCGAAGAAGGTAAGATCGGTGCCCGGCGTCGCCTCGCCGTCGGCATAGAAGAGGTGATAGGCGCTGGTGTCGTCCTGGTTGACGGTTTTCTTCACCAGCCGGAGGCCGAGCGTGTCGGTATAGAACCGCCGGTTCGCGGCCGCATCGGCGGTGATCGCCGTCAGGTGGTGGATGCCGGTGAGTTGCATGATGTCCGCTCCTCTGCGTTCTGCTCCAACCGATATCGAGGCGCGGACCCCCGCCGAGAAGCCCCCGCCACACGCATCCCGCGTTCGCATTCTTCGAACGGGTCCGTATTCCCTTCCCGAGTATTGCGCTATGCTGGCTCCATGAAATGGACCATCGACGAGATCCGAACCTTCCTCGACGTGATGGAGATCGGATCGGTTTCCGGAGCGGCGGCACGGGCAAACCTGTCGAAATCGGTGGTGAGCAAGCGCATCTCCGACTTCGAGCGCGCCCTCGGCGCCGCACTCTTCCTCCGCCACGCCGGCCGCATCACCCCCACCGAGGCGGCGGACGAACTCGCGCTCCGCCTGCGCCCGACGCTGGCCGAGATGACCCAGGCGCTCGAAAGCGCCGCCTGGGGCATGCGGGGCCTGCGCGGGGCGCTGGCAATCTCGGCACCGATGAGCTTCGGCATCCGCCATCTGGGACCGGTGCTGGCCGATTTCGCCCGCGCGCATCCCGACCTCGAGATGATCGTCGACTATGACGACCGCATCCTCGATCTCGCGCGCGGCCGCTTCGACCTCGCGATCCGGATCGGCAGGCTCCCCGATTCCGGCCTGATGGCCCGGCGCCTCTGCGAGGACCCCCGTGTCATCTGCGCGAGCCCCGGTCACATCGCCCGCTACGGCACCCCCACGACGCTGGCCGAGCTCGAGGCGCACCCCGCCATCGGCTATCTCAACATCCACTCCGCCCAGGTCTGGCAGTTCGTGACCGGGACCGGCGAGACCACCGGCCTCGCGATGCGCAGCCGCATCGCCGCGAACAACGGCGAGGCGATACGCGACATGGCTGCCGCCGGCCTCGGCCTCGCACTCCTGCCGCGCTTCATCGTCCACGACGCCCTGCTCGACGGCCGGCTGGTCGCCGTGGCCGGAGACCTCACGCCGGTGCCCCTGCCGATCTCGGCGGTCTGGCCGCCGGCCCGGCCGATGCCGATGAAGCTGCGCGCGGCCATCGACCACCTTGCGGATGCCTTCGCCGGCGGCCAGCCCTGGATGAGATAGGACGCCGCGCCGCTCACTCCCCGAACGCGGCGAAGGCCTCCTCGGCGCCGGGATGGAGAGGCGCGACAAGGCCGCGGTCGTGCATCAGCCCCGGGTCGAGCCCGGTCAGAACGGCCGCGCGGAGGCGCAGTTCCGGCAGGTCCTCCAGAACCGCGCCGACGAAGCTGCGCACGATGCGCGGGTCGACGTCGGCACGCGTCATGACCGTGGCGATCACCGCATGCGTCGGCACGTCGCGCTCCAGCCCCGGATATGTCCCGGCCGGGATCACCGCCCGCTGGAGGCCCAGCGCCTCCACCAGCTGCACATCTCCCGAGAAGGGCACCAGCACCGCGTCACACCGGGCGAGCATCTCCGCCACCGCGGCATTCGGATGCCCCACGATCGCCAGCGTCGCATCGATCCGCCCGGCGCAGAGCTCGTCGAAGGCACGCGCCGAAGGCAGCTCGACCAGCGCCTCGAAATCCGCGCGCCCGAGTCCGAGCTCGGCCAGCACCCGGTTGAGCGAGGCGTTCCGCCCCGACCCCGGCTGGCCGATGTCGATGCGCCGGCCCACCAGATCGCGGGAATTGCGGATGTTCTCTTCGCGCCGCGCGATGATGGTGATCATCTCCTGATGCAACGCCATCACGCTGCGCAGCCCGGTCCCGCCTTCCTCGACGGCGGCGCGGTGCCAGTCCGACTGGACGAAGCCAAAATCGAGCTCCCCCGCCTTCAGCATGGCAAGGTTGTAGAGCGATCCGGTCGTCGGCTCGGGACTGCAGCGCAGCCGCCCCGGCGCGGCGCGGTTCACCGCCGCGCAGAGCGCACCCGCCGCGGCATAATAGCCCCCGCTCACGTCACCCGACCCGACCGTGAAGAGCTGCAGGCGGTCCTGACCCGCCGCAGGCAACGCGCTCATGAGGCAGAGCAGGAAGGCATGGAAGGCGCGGCGCATCGCGGGATCCCGAAGCTGGTCTCGACGCGGCGAATAGAGCACCCGGGCAGGCGGGCTCCAAGCGGAATCTCCGTTGATCCACCGTGCGATCGCGGCCATTCTGCCGCAGGACCTGCCGCGGGCAGCGCGCTGGGGAGCCGAGCTGGAAAGCAATGCCCGAATTCGTCTACGACATCCCGACCCGGACGCTCGCCGTCTACCTGTCCGTCGCGACAGTGGCGCTCGTCTTTTTCGGGCTCCTCGTGGTCAAGCCCCTGCTGCGGCTCCTGATCGGCACGGGCCCCGGCTTCAACGAATCGATCAGCCATGCCACCGGCAGCTTCAGCATCTTCTACGGGCTCCTGCTCGGCCTGCTGACCGTCGCGGTCTTCCAGAACAGCGAGCACGCGCGCGCCGGCATTCTGGCCGAGGCGAGCACCTTCGGCTCGCTCTATTCCGACATGAACACCTATCCCGAGCCGATCCGCTCGAACGTGCGCGAGATGATGCGCGATTACGTGCTCTTCACCATCCACCGCGACTGGCCGGCGCATCGCGAGGGCGAGTTCCTCAACGGCGGCTTCAACCGCGCGGACGCGCTGCGCCAGGAGCTCGCCCGCTTCGAGCCCGCGACCGAGGGCGAGCGGATCATGCACGCCCAGGTGATCGCCGCCTTCCAGGACTTCTCGCAGGCCCGCCAGCAGCGCCTCGCCGGTGTGGTGACCGAGATCCCCGCCGTCCTCTGGTACGCGGTGCTCGTCGGCGCCGCGATCAACCTCGTGCTCCTCATCATGCTCAGGATGCGCCAGTTCCAGCATTTCGTGCTGGGATCGCTCACGGCGTTCTTCCTCGGCGTCATCCTCTTCGTCATCATCAGCCTCGACCGGCCGTTGCGCGGGGAATCCGGCCTCGGCCCCGATTCCTTCCAGATGCTGTGGGACCGGGTGATGGTCTGGGACGAGCCGCTGAGCTGAGGGGGCACATGGCCGAATTCGTCATCCGCGAGGTCGAGGGGATGCGCCAGGTGCGCGTCGAGATCGACGACGAGACCGTCCGCGCCCGCCGCGGCGCGCTCTCGAACATGCGCGGTCAGATCACGCTCACCCCGCGCCTGCCCACCGCAGGCGACCTCTTCCGCGCCTGCTTCACCTCCGAAGCGCGGATCCGGCCCTACTACACCGGCAGCGGCTCGATCCTGCTCCAGCCCTCGCTCGGCGGCTACCACGTCCTCGACGTCGCCCCCGGCGAGCACTGGATCCTCGAACCCGGCGTCTACTGGGCCTCGGAAGGCAGCGTCGCGCTCGGCCTGCACCGCGAGCCGATGTGGCCGAGCCTCTGGGCCCGCGACGGGCTCCTGTCGTGGAAGACGACCCTCGCCGGCCAGGGCCGGGTCGCGATCAACGCGCCGGGCCCGGTCGAGACGGTCGATGTCGAGGACAGCGAGCTGCGCGTCCAAGGCCGTCTGGTGCTCGGGCGAACCAGCGGCCTGAAGTTCAACTCGGCCCGCGCCGCGGCCTTCCCCCGTCACCTGATCTCGGGCCAGCGGCGGCTGCGGGTCTTCGCCGGCACCGGCAAGGCGCTGGTCTGCTGGACCCCCTACTGGAACCAGCACATCTACAACCGCATGACCGGCGAGGACATCGAGGGATCGCTGTTCGAATAGTGCCCGTGGCCCCAGCGCCCAACGCGCGACCCGGCCTGCGGCCAAGGACCTGAAACCCCGCGCCAGGGTTCGGAAACGTCACAATCCGGCCGCAGCCAGATCATGCGTGCAAGACAACCCTCAGGCGAAAAGGCTGTGACAGGTCTCCAGCGCCTCGATCAAGGCATCCACCTCCTCGCGGGTGTTGTAGAGCCCGAACGACGCCCGGCAGGTGGCGGTCACCCCCAGACGCGTCATCAGCGGCTGGGCGCAGTGATGCCCTGCCCGCACCGCCACGCCCTTGCGGTCGACCACGGTCGAGATGTCGTGCGGATGCGCCTGCCCGTCGAGGGTGAAGGAAAAGATCGCGCCCTTGCCCGGCGCCGTGCCCTGGAGGTTCAGCCAGTTCAGCCCCGCCAGCCGCCCGGCCGCATAGTCGCGAAGCCCCCGCTCATGGGCCGCGATGTTCTCGATCCCCAGCTCCATCATGTAGTCGAGCGCCACGCCGAGGCCGATGGTCGGCACGATGGCCGGCGTTCCCGCCTCGAACCTCAGCGGCGGATCGGCATAGGTCACGCCGTCCTGACGGACCTCGCGGATCATGTCGCCGCCCCCGAGGAACGGGCGCATCTCCGCGGCCCGCTCGCGCCGCACGTAGAGCGCCCCCGACCCGCTCGGCCCATAGAGCTTGTGCCCGGTGATCGCATAGAAATCGCAGCCGATCTCGGCCACGTTCACCGGCATGTGCACCGCCGCCTGGCTGCCGTCGACCAGCACCGGCACGCCGAGCGCCCGCGCCTCGCGACAGATCGCGGCGACGTCGCCCACCGTGCCGAGCACGTTCGACATGTGGGTGACGGCGACGAGCTTCGTGCGCGGCCCGATTGCCGCGATCACGCGGGCCGGATCGAGCGACCCGTCCGGCTCGATATCCACCCATTTCAGCACCACGCCCTGCCGCTCGCGCAGGAAGTGCCAGGGGACGATGTTGGCGTGATGCTCCATCACGCTCAGCACGATCTCGTCGCCGGGCTGGAGCCGCGGCGCCGCCCAGGCATAGCTGACCATGTTGATCCCCATGGTCGCGCCGGTGGTGAAGACGATCTCCTCCTCGTCCGCCGCGCCGAGGAACCGCTGCACGGTCCCGCGCACCGCCTCGTAGCGCTCGGTGGCGACGCTCGAGAGATAGTGCAGGCCCCGGTGCACGTTCGCGTATTCCGACGCATAGGCCTGCGTCACCGCGTCGATCACCGCCTGCGGCTTCTGCGCCGAGGCGCCATTGTCGAGATAGACCAGCGGCCGGCCATGCACCTCGCGCGCCAGGATCGGGAAATCCCGCCGGATGGCCTCAACGTCGTACATCACTGCACCCCCGGCGGGACGAACCCGAGCATGGTGAGCAGGGTCGCCAGAAGAAAGAAGAAGATAAGGAGCGCGACCACCACCCCGCCCATCACCAGCCCGGGATTGGCGAAGCCGTGGAGCTCGGAAATGAAGTTCGCGAGCGCCCAGAGCAGCCACAGCAGGGTCGCGAGCGCCAGCAGGAAGGCGAGCGGCGGCAGCACCAGGAGCGCCACGATCTGCGCGACCTGCGCGATCATCATCATCACGTTGAGCCAGACGACCAGCGCCAGCGCCCCGGCATCGTCGCCGGTACCCCCGAACATCCGCCCGAGGCGCGAGGCCCCGACGGCGATCGCGCCCATCACCCCGAGCTGGAAGAGCGCCCCGAGGAACGGCGAGCGCAACACGGCGAGCGTCATCGCATCGACCCCGCCGCCGCTCAGCACGGCCGCGAGATAGGCAAGCACCATCCCCGCGGACGTCACCGCGACCAGCGCCGTCACCAGCACGTCGCCGGGCAGGCCGAGGTCGAGCACCGTGCGCGCCGCCTTGCGCGGCCGGGTCAGACTGTCACGTATCAACTCGGGCCACATGGCTCCTCCGGTCCGTCATCCCGCCGCCACAAGCCGCCCCGACAGCACCGCAAGCAGCACCGCCACCGTTCCGAAGACCGTTCCGACCGCCAGGACCACCCGGCCCGTGGCCGCAAAGCCCTCCGCCTCGGCGAGGCTTGCCGCGAACAGCCACAGCCAGAACGCGAAGCCGGCATAGCCCAGGAGATCGAGCCAGGGCAACTGCCCCCGACCCGACGCGAGCTCCGCCGCGACGCCGACGAGCGCGAGCCCGATCGCGATCGGCGCCCCGAGCAGCAGCGCCCAGAACACCGCCGCCCGCGCCCCGCGAAAGCCGCCGCGCGCTCCGAAGACGAGGCCCCCGAGATGCACCAGTGCCGCGAGCCCGTAGCCGATGAGCGGCGCGAGGAACACGAAGCCGAAAAGATGCGCCGCGATCGCCCCCGACACCGCATCGTCGATCTCGAGCGACCGTGCCTCGCGCAGCGCGTTCGGCAGGCTCGCGGTGAAGTAGAGCCCCGCCGCCAGCATCAGGTGGAAGAGCGATTGCGCCTCGCTCAGGCCCCCGGCGACCTCGGCGCGCATCGCGCCCCGCGGGTCGCGGTAGGCCCGCGCCATCGCATCGACGAGGCCGCCGCCCACCGCATCAATCCCGCGGTCGCGCCAGCCAGATCGCCAGCCGCTCGCGCATGTCGTCGGCCAGCGCCTCGTCCGCGATCTCGGCGATGGCGTCGTCGAGGAAGGCGAGCACCAGAAGCTCCTCGGCCGCCTTGCGCGGCACGCCCCGCGAGGTCAGGTAGAAGAGCGACTGCTCGTCCACCGCGCCCACGGTCGAGCCATGCGAGCAGGCGACGTCGTCGGCGTAGATCTCGAGCTCGGGCTTGGCGAGGAACTGGCTGTCGTCGTCGAGCAGGAGCCCCTGGCTGATCTGGTAGCCGTCGGTCTTCTGCGCGCCGGGCCGGACCAGGATCTTGCCCTGGAAGACCCCGATGGCGCCCGAGCGCAGCACCTTCTTGAACACCTGCCGGCTCTCGCAGTTCACCCCACCGTGGGTCACGAAGATCGTGTCGTCGTGGTGGAAGTCGCCCGCGCCGATACCGGCACCGGCCACATGCGCCACCGCGTCGTCGCCGGTGAACTCGATCACCGCCTCGTTGCGCGCCAGCCGCCCGTCGACCGCGAGCGTGAACGACTTGAAGACCGACTCGCGCCCCAGACGCGCAAAGATCGCACTCGCCACGCGCCGCCCCGGCGCCGGATCCTGCGTGCGGATGTGGTGAAAGGCCCCGTCGTCGGCGACCTCGACCTCGAGCACGGTATTCGCCCGCGCCCCCGCCACGCCGCTCTCGAGCAGGGTGAACTCGGCGCCGGCATCGACCCGGACGAGATGTCGCACCAGCACGTCCGATGCCTCGGCCCGCCGCAGATAGACAAGATGCACGGGCCGCGCGGCCTTCGCCGTCGCCCGGATCACCACGCCTTCGCCGGCGCGTGCCGTGTTGAGCGTGGCGAGCGGCCGGTCCACTGGATCCTGCCCCAGCCCCTCCAGCACGCCGAAAAGATCGCGCGCCCAGTGGATGTCGGTGCGCAGCACCTCGCCGAGCGGCCGGATCTCGACCCCGGCAAGCTCGGGCGCATCCGAAAGCTCCGGCGCGAACACCCCGTCGACGAAGACGAGCCGCAGCCGCTCGACCGCCTCGAAGGCCTCGACCCCCGCCTCCGCCGGCGCAACCGCCGGTGCCGGCTGGACCACCAGCTCGGCGGGATCGGTGAACCGCCAGTATTCGTCACGCCGCACCGGCGCACCGCGCTCGGCCAGCCGCCGCGCCGCCCGCTCCCGGGCCGCACCAGCCCAGGCCGCCTCGCCCGCAGGCGCGGCATGGGCCGCCAGAAGCGCCTCGGCGCCATCGATCTTCACTGCCGCAACAGCCATGTCACTCAGTCCTTTCCGCCGCCGGATCCGCCTCTCGGGCGCTCAGGCGACCGACTTCAGGATACCGGCGTAGCCGTTGTTCTCGACCTCGAGCGCAAGCTCCGGCCCGCCCGACTGCACGATCCGCCCGTCGGCCATGATATGGACGACATCCGGCTGGATGTGGTTGAGCAGCCGCTGGTAATGGGTGATCACGAGGAACGAGCGGTTCGCCGCGCGCAGCGCGTTCACGCCATCCGAGACGAGCTTCATCGCGTCGACGTCGAGACCCGAATCCGTCTCGTCGAGGATGCACATCCGCGGCTCCAGAACCGCCATCTGCAGGATCTCGTTGCGCTTCTTCTCGCCGCCCGAGAAGCCGACGTTGACCGGGCGTTTCAGCATTTCCGCGTCGATCTTCAGGGCCTTGGCCTTTTCGCGCACCAGTTTCAGGAAGTCGCCGGCGCTGACCTCCTCCTCGCCGCGGGCCTTGCGCTGCGCGTTCACCGCGGTGCGCAGGAAGGTCATGTTGCCGACGCCGGGGATCTCGACCGGGTACTGGAAGG